>NZ_JBQENW010000026.1:0-66559 GCF_052044835.1 Bacillus sp. 22475
GGTATTAATCTATATAGCCAACCACAAGGTGGACATTTTACGAGAGTAATTTATGATAAAACACCGTACCTTATTATAGATGCAGCATGGTTTGAAAATCCTATGATTTGTCTCGGAAACGAGGCATGGGCTGCTCTGGAACATTTCGATGTGCAATGGTTCAGTGCTTATTCAAAATATCCACCAGGTGGCGGTATTAACACGTATGATGGTCCTAACGGAAATTATACAGGTTTTGTAGATGGGTCTGTTCCGTATAGACTTTTAGGACGAAAAGATGGTTACCTGGGTATTGGAAATAATGCATGGGTAAAAGAAGAACATTTTGATGTAAAGTAGTATTTCGAAATCCATGAATATTAAATTAGATAAACAAAAAGCATTATATGATGATTTTTTGAGGTGAGGTTAATCTCTGTAAACCGGTGGGCGAAGAGTAGAGAGAAATTAATGGAAGAGCAAGAGCAACGGACACATAGTTGCTCTTTTTTTTTTGAAAGAAAGTGATAACAATGAATCACCTATAGAAAATGCTAGCCGTATATGCATTAAGCCATCAGATGTACTTAGTAACACAGTAGAAATTTTAGGTGAAAAAACAAGAGAATAAAAAGGAGATGTTCAGCAATGGAAATTAGACAAAAATTAGTTAACTCAAGTAAATATGGTATAAAGTGTCCCAATACAATGACACCGGAATTCATCACAGTGCATAATACATACAATGATGCATCAGCTGAAAACGAAATATCTTATATGATTGGAAATAATAATTCAGTTTCGTTCCATGTTGCAGTAGACGATAAAGAGGCAGTACAAGGTATTCCATTCGATCGTAATGCTTGGCATGCCGGTGATGGTAACGGAAATGGTAATCGTAAATCTATCGGGGTTGAAATTTGCTACTCTTTAAGTGGTGGGGATAAATATTACCAAGCAGAAGATAATGCAGCAATTGTTATAGCTCAGTTAATGAAACGCTTCAATATTCCAATTAGTAATGTACGTACACATAAGTCCTGGAGTGGCAAGCATTGCCCACATCGTATGCTTGATGAAGGAAGGCTGGATCAATTCATTAAGAAGATAAATGAAGCACTTAACAACGGTAATAACGATAATAAACCGATACAACCAAAAGGCCTTGGAATTGCGACATCTAAATATCCAGAAGGATGGGGTATTAACTTATATAGTAGTGGTAACAAAGATGCTTGGTTCACTGGTGAAGTAATTAATACAAAAACTCCATATTTAATTTTAGATGGTGCTTGGTATGGTGGGAATGAAAACATGCTGTGCCTAGGATGGCAGCAATGGGCGAAGCAAGAACATCTTGATGTCCAGTGGTTTTATGCATATTCAAAATATCCAGCAGGTTATGGTATTAACACATATAAAGGGCCGAATGGTGAATGGACTGGTAATGTAGATGGGTCTGTGCCTTATGGGATTTTTGCAAGAAAAGATGGTTATATCGATATTGGGCAAAACACATGGGTAAAAGAAGAACATTTTAATGTGAGATAAGGATATGAGAGTAGGATCACTCGTGTGATTCTCTTTAATTTTTGAAAAGGAGATGAGAACGATGGAAGAACAAATCTTCAATTCAATGATTCAACAAGGAGCATTCGCAGCTTTATTTGTATGGATGCTGTTTACTACGCAAAAAAAGAATGAACAGCGCGAAGAACAATATCAAAAAGTCATTGAAAAAAATCAACAGGTCATTGAAGAACAAGCAAAAGCATTTAGTTCGTTGTCGAAGGATTTATCAGATGTTAAGCAAAAAATCTTGGGAAATGGGGATGAAAAATAAAATATGATATTAAAGTATTTGTCGCGTATGCAGGTTCTCAAATAGGAATGCGATTAATATATAATAATGAGAAAAAAGCCCTAATACCGATAAGTATTGGGGCTTTTTCTTATTAGCTATAGTGAATAAGGTTGTGGTGGATTCTTCAAGAGGAAAGAGTGAATGAAGTCTAATGTTAATGTAAATGAAATGAAACCTTGAATGATACTTAGTTATAACGCAGTCTTATTCAGGGGTTCGTTAGTTCATTTTCTAAATTTAGGGAATAAATATAGCTTAGTACCTTGCAATAAACAATACCAAGTGGTATATTATGGATAAAACAGGTACCGTGTATTGAACAGTACTAAGATAGGAAAGGAGGATGGCACTTGAACGTTCAGTTTAAAAAAGGTGTGCTTGAACTTTGTGTATTAGCACTTGTAAAACGTAAAGATAGTTACGGTTATGAACTTGTTCAGCAAATTTCTAATAAATTTTTAATATCGGAAGGGTCAGTATATCCTTTGTTACGTCGTTTGACGAAAGAAGGGTATTTTCAAACGTATTTAAAGGAATCTACGGAAGGGCCACCTCGTAAATATTATCAATTAACAGAGCAAGGGGAGACACAATTTCATTTGTTAGTAACAGAATGGCGTGATTTTGCGAAAGGGGTACAAGAAATTATTGAAGGGGTGGAATGGAATGAGTAAAGAAGGGTTTCTTAAAGAATTATCAAGTTATCTTAGAAAGTTACCGGAAGAAGAGAGACAAGATATTTTATTGGATTATGAAGAGCACTTTCAGTTTGGGATAGAAGAGGGGAAAACTGAATCAGAAATAATAAAGGGCCTTGGTTCTCCGAAAGTAATTTCGAAAGAATTACTTGCTATGTATCGCTTCGATGAGATGAAAAAAAATCCATCGACTTCAAATGTGACAAGAGCTGTCATGGCAGTGGTTGGACTTAGTTTGTTTAATTTTATTATTGTGTTAGGTCCGTTAGTTGCAATTATTGCTTTTATATTTTCTTTTTGGCTCGGTGGTATTGCTAGTGTAGTAACGCCATTTTTCGTGATTGGAAAAATATTCATGGGTACCTTTATATGGTTGGATCTTTTCGTTAGTATAACGTTTGTTGGAGTAGGTTTGTTGTTATGTATTATCGCTTTTTATAGTACAAAGTGGTTTAAGAGATTATGCGTACGATATGTAATATGGAACTTCAAAATGATAAAAGGAGAGTAAATGATGAAAAAACTATTTTTAATCGCTATCGCTTGTATCATTATTGGAGTAATAGGAATTTCCCAAACATATGAAAAAGCAGTACAAACTGCCGAAAAAGGCGATAAAGAAGATGTAATTAAAAATGAAACATTAAAAAATATAGAAGTTAAGTTAGATGCTGGAGATATCGTTGTCCAAAAATCTCCGGACTCTTCTTTTTATGTAAAGCAAACAGGAGACGCACGTAAACAAAAGATTCGTATTGCTGAAGATGGAGACACATTAAAAATTGTAGGGGAAAGAGAAAAAGGCGCTTCATTTGATTTTTCCTTTTACGATTTTAGGTTTCAAACGTCTACATTGACTATATTTGTACCGGAACGTTCTTACCAAGAGATAAAGGTAAATTCATCAGCTGGACAAATCGAAATGAGTGATGTGAAAAGTGATCGCGTAAGTGTTAGGACACTTGCTGGAGAAGTAGATTTGAAACATGTCACAGCTAAGAGTGTGGAGGGATCTTCACAAGCTGGTGAGGTGAACTTTCAGAAGGTTATAGGGAAAGTAATAGCGAAAACGGCTAGTGGTAGTGTAAGTGTTATTGAGCATGATGCTAAATATGATTTAGAGGCAAGCTCAACTGCTGGAGATGTAGATATTACTTTATTAGAAAAGCCGCAAGATGCAGTTATAACTGGACAAAGTGCTGCTGGAGACGTGATGATTTTTAATGAAGAAAATAAAAATATAACAATTGGTAATGGTAGTAAAAAGATTAGCGGTAAAACGGCTGCGGGAGATGTGACGATTGAAACTCGTTAATAAGAAATAGAATGTATGGAAATCTATCAAAATACAAAAAAAGAAGATAATTACCGTATATAAATAAGGTAATTATCTTCTTTTTATTATTTTTAATGTAAATCACGATATACGCCAATTACTTTCCCGATAACTGACACTTGTTTTAAAATGATAGGTTCTAATGAAGAGTTTTCTGGTTGTAGACGGAAATGGTCTTTTTCTTTATAGAAACGTTTAACAGTTGCTTCGTTATCTTCTGTTAAAGCGACTACAATTTCACCATTATATGCAGACTGTTGTTGGCGAACAACAACTAAATCTCCATCGAAAATACCAGCTTCAATCATACTATCTCCAGAAATACGTAACATGAACACTTGGTCTGCTCCAGCAACAATGCTAGCTGGAAGTGGGAAATGTTCCTCTACGCTTTCGACTGCTGTAATTGGTAAACCAGCAGTAACTTTTCCGACAATTGGAACTTGAATAACAGATTGTGTTTCCGTATCCATTCGGTCTTCACCTAAAATTTCAATGGCACGTGGTTTTGTTGGATCGCGTCGAATGTATCCTTTTTCTTCTAAACGTGATAAATGTCCGTGCACTGTAGAACTAGAAGCGAGGCCGACTGCTTGACCAATTTCACGTACGGAAGGTGGATATCCTTTTTCTTGTACTTTTAGCTTAATAAAGTCGAGAATGTCTTGCTGGCGTTTCGTTAACTTTTCCATGTTTTCTAACACCTCGTTTTCTTTCATTTTTCTTATTAATAAGTATAACATGTGAAAAAACATTCTACAAACATAAGTTCGAACAAATGGCGGATTTATGTTACACTATAGGGAAATAATAGGGAGAAAGAGGGGTTCAAAATGAATGCAATTATTTATGCACGTGTGAGTACAACGAAAGAAGCGCAAGAAACATCATTATTACGTCAAAAAGATGAATTATTGCATTTAGCTGAGCGCTATCAAATGAATGTTACTAAGGTGATTGAAGAGCAGGCTAGTGGATATACAATTGAACGTGACGGTATATTAGAGGTGTTGGATACAATTCGAGACGAACAAATTGATGTGTTACTTATACAAGATGAAACGCGCCTTGGTAGAGGAAATGCGAAGATCGCATTAATGCATTGTTTACATAAAGAAGGCATAAAAGTATATACGCATACACATAATGGTGAATTACAATTGTCGGATTCTGATTCGATGGTATTAGATATTATTGGTATTGTTGAAGAATATCAAAGAAAGATTCATAATTTGAAAATTAAACGAGGTATGCAACGTGCAGTAGAAAAAGGTTATCGTCCAGAAAATAATTTAAAAAATCGTCATTTAAGTGTAGGAAGAGAGAAAAAAGAAGTGCCAATTGAGGAAATTGTACGTTTGCGAAAAAGTGAACTCACGTTTGAAGAAATCGCAGCAACATTACGTGGATTTGGTCATAATGTTTCAAAGGCGACTGTACATCGTAGATATGTAGAGTATACGAAGCAATTGCTTGATAAAGAAGAGTAACTATTGTATGATAATAATCAGTTTTGATTAGAAGGGGGATTCGAGATGATTAATCACGAACTCGTTGAACGCATTAACTTCTTAGCGAAAAAAGCAAAAGCTGAAGGTTTAACTGAAGAAGAGCAACGTGAGCGTCAATCGCTACGTGAACAATATTTAAAAGGATTTCGTCAAAATATGTTAAACGAACTTAAAGGAATTAAAGTTGTTAACGAAGAAGGTACAGATGTTACACCGACGAAATTAAAAGCTTTAAAAAAGCAAGATAATGCAAAATTAAATTAAAAGATGGGCGAAGCCCATCTTTTTTTATTTGTAAAAATCGTTATTTAATAACTTTCCAGTTGTTATTAACGGTTGCTTCTATCGTTTTATGTTCCAATATATAATTAGAGATAAGTTCAGACATATCTGTGGGTATATCTTTTACTACCGGTTTGTTTTGAAACATAAAGAAATTTCCCCCGCCACTTGCACGATAATTATTCATTACAACTTCATATTCTTCATTCATATTAAGAGGAGCACTGTTATGCTGTAAAGATTCTACTCTTTCACCAATTGGTTTTGAAATGTTTAATACATATGAAATCCCTTCCCACATATCATAATTATAATGTTGTGGTTTTGGTTCTATGTAGGTAGGACTTACGATGATGGATCCATCTGTTTTTAATGTGAAATAAGAAGCAGAGAGTTCAAGAGCGTCTTTTATATCAGCTCCAGTTATTCTAATTACTTTTAATGTGTTTGGATAAATATAATTAGAAACGATGTCACGCATTGTTACATGTTCCGGGAAACCTGGAGATGTATTATGGAACAAACTTGTACAAGAAATTGATACCTTAGCTATATCCATCTGTATTTTATTTATGAATTCGATAAAAGGATGATCGTGCAAACGAGTTTGCATAGCATCTGAAATTTGCATGTCCCCCTGAATGATTCCAATAGGTTGATCAAGCCACTTTTGTGTTTTCTCTTCGTAATCGGCTACCAATGAAAGTACATCTTGGTCCGCTTCAATTCCTTGTACAGATAATAATTCAGAAGAGCTCTCTTTTTTCACCCATTTATGTTTCGTTTTTTCGAATGTTACTTTTACTTTTCCGACTGAGTGTCCATTGCATCCGGGCTGTAAAATTGTTACACCGTTAGCCATTGTGTGAGAAATTTCTCGGTGTTGATGACCTGTTAGTAAAAGATCTATGCCTTCAATTTCATGGCACATTGCATATCCTTGGTTTTCACCTGTTAACACTTCAGTAGGTTCCCCGGTTTGTAAATCTCTTTCAAATCCACCGTGATAGGCTACGACTAATAAATCGGGTTTCTCATGTTCGCGAATATAAGAAACCCATTTTTTTGTAGTCTTTAATGCATCTTCAAATAGTAAATCTTTAATGTGATGGGCCTGTTCCCAATTTGGGATGTAATGTGTTGTTACCCCTAAAATAGCGATTTTTATATTGGATTCAATCTGTTTGATTAAATAAGGTTTTCCGAAATAGGGTTTGTTTATGTTTTTATCTAATATGTTTGCTGATAGGTACGGGAAGTTCGCAGTAGTCACAGCATTATTTAATATATTCATCCCGTAATTAAATTCATGATTGCCGATAATTGCAGCGTCATACTGTAAGTAATTCGCTAATAAGGACATTGGATTTTTTTTGTTTTTTTCGTATGTAACGTAATGATAAGTAAATGGTGTTCCTTGAATAAAGTCGCCATTATCAATTAAAAGAACGTTTGTATTTTGGGAACGTTCTTTTTTTATAAGAGTAGAAATTTTAGCTAAACCAAGTTCTGCTGGGGAGTTATCTTGGTAGTGAATGGGATAAACAGTGCCATGTATATCGCTTGTTAATAAGATGTTTAAAGTTACAGTTTGATTTTGTTCCAATATGACTCACCTTTTCTATTGTTATCTTCCAATTAATCATATCAAATATGTGAAGTGAATTTTGATGTGAATGTATAGAATGTGTAAAGATTCTGTAAATAACCAATTGTGTATCAAAATATGTGATATATTTCTTCATGTTTAAGGAAGGTTATTTTATAACAAGAAAAATGGAGGCATTAATATGTTGAAAAAAGTTTTTGCAATGAGTACAACAGTTGTACTAGCGGCCGGATTATTAAGTGGCTGCGGGACGAAAGAGTCCAGTGCAAGTAAAAATGAAGATACGAAAAAAGGTTATGTACCAAAGACCTTAAATGTTCAATTTGTTCCTTCTCAAAATGCGGATACGTTAGAGGCAAAGGCAAAACCATTGGAAAAGCTATTAAGCGATAAATTAAATATTCCGGTAAAAGTTAGTATTTCAACTAACTACAATACAATTGTAGAAGCGATGGCATCTAAACAAGTAGATGTAGGATTTTTACCGCCAACAGCGTACGTATTAGCACATGAAAAGAAGGCTGCAAATGTAATTTTGCAAGCACAACGTTTTGGAGTAGAGGATGAAACAGGAGCTCCTACAAAAGATTTAGTAGATTATTATAAATCTGAGTTTGTTGTTAAAAAAGACTCTAATATAAATAGTGTAAAAGATTTAAAAGGTAAAAAAATTGGTTATCAAGATGTAACATCATCAGCAGGATATGTATGGCCTGCAGCTGTTCTATTAAAAGAGGGAATTGATCCGCTAAAGGATGTGAAACCTGTTACATTAAAAGGGCATGATCAGTCACTTATTGCTCTTTTAAATGGTGATGTAGATGCAGCTGTTGTATTCCAAGATGCTCGTAATATTGTAAAAAAGGATTATCCGAATATATTTGATCAAACGAAAATAGTGAAATTTACTGAGAAAATTCCGAACGATACAATTTCTGTACGCTCGGATTTAGATGCAGAGTGGAGCAAGAAATTACAAGATGCTTTCATTGAAATTGGAAAAAATGAGGAAGGTCGTAAAATCATTAAAGAAGTATATTCTCATGAAGGATATATTAAATCTGATGATAGTAAATTTGATATTGTTCGTGAATATGGAAAGACAGTGAAGACGCAATAATACATAGTGAAATGGCGGCTAGCTGGAAGGTGTGAGATTTCAGTTAGTTTGCCGTTTTTTAGTTATTGATAATACATTGAAAGTAGGTAAGATGTGTGATAGAGTTTCGAAATGTTTCCAAAATGTATCCGAATGGCACAAAGGGATTGAATAATATAAATTTAAAGATTCAAAAAGGTGAGTTTATTGTAATGGTCGGATTATCCGGAGCTGGAAAATCTACACTTCTCAGATCCGTAAATCGTCTTCATGAGATTACCGAAGGAGAAATCATTATTGAAGGTGAGTCTATTACTTCTGCGAAAGGAAAAGGATTAAGGCGTATGCGCCGGGATATCGGTATGATCTTCCAAAGTTTTAACCTTGTAAAGCGATCAACAGTATTAAAAAATGTATTAGCTGGTCGTGTTGGATATCATTCCACATTACGTACAACGTTAGGTTTGTTTCCGAAAGAAGATGTGGAGCTCGCATTTCAAGCATTAAAAAGAGTGAATATTTTAGAAAAAGCATATGCGCGTGCTGATGAATTATCAGGAGGACAACAGCAACGTGTATCGATAGCTAGAGCATTGGCGCAAGAAGCAAAAATCATATTGGCAGATGAGCCTGTTGCATCGTTAGATCCACTTACGACAAAGCAAGTGCTAGATGATTTGAAAAAAATTAATGAAGATTTTGGAATCACGACAATTGTAAATTTACATTCTATTGATTTGGCTAGACAATATGCGACACGCATTATCGGATTACATGCAGGAGAAATTGTTTTTGACGGTTTAGTAGAAGAAGCAACGGATGAAAAATTTGCTGAAATTTATGGGGACGTTGCTCAGAAAAGCGAATTATTAAAGGTGGCAGTAAAATGAATGACGTGACGATATATTCAAATGAAATACCGAAGCCGCCGAGTAAATTGAAACATATGTTAACGTTTATTTTAGTTATTTTAATGCTGTGGAGTAGTAGTGTACAAGTAGATGCATCATTTTCAAAACTGGTAGACGGTTTTCCAAATATGGTAGATCTATTGAAAGAAATGGTGCCACCTGATTGGAGTTATTTTCAAGTTATTACAACAGCGATGTTAGATACAATACGTATGGCGATTATTGGGACGACCTTAGGAGCGATTTTAGCTATTCCACTTGCATTGTTTGCAGCAAGTAATGTGTTTACTAACACATTTTTATACAGTCTAGCTCGAATGATTTTAAATTTTATACGAACAATACCAGATTTATTATTGGCGGCTATTTTCGTAGCGATTTTTGGAATTGGGCCACTTCCAGGTATTTTGGCTCTTACTTTTTTTTCAATTGGACTTGTAGCGAAATTGTTGTATGAATCAATTGAATCAATTGACCCTGGCCCACTAGAAGCGATGACAGCTGTAGGGGCTACTAAGGTACAATGGATTGTTTATGGAGTCATTCCACAAGTAAAAGCACACTTTGTTTCCTATGTACTATATACATTTGAGGTGAATGTACGTGCAGCGGCTGTCCTAGGTTTAGTAGGAGCAGGTGGTATTGGACTATATTATGATCGTACACTTGGATTTTTACAATATCAACAAACTGCTTCTATAATTATCTATACCCTTATTGTTGTTTTGTTAATTGACTACATTAGTACATTGTTGCGGGAGAAACTATAATGAATAGAACGACGATGATTGTGCCAAAACCGAAGAAACCGAGTATATATCGCTGGATTATTTTAATAGCACTTACAGTTGTATATGTATGGGCCTTTTCTGGAGTACCATTAGAAGGGATAAAGGACACAGCAGGTGAAATCACGAAAGCAATTATGACAGGGATATTAAATCCAGACTGGTCGTATGTATCTTTGCCAGATGGTGAAGATTTATTACATGGATTAATTGATACGTTGGCAATTGCGATATTAGGTACATTTATTTCTGCATTTTTATCTGTTCCGTTTGCCTTTTGGGCGGCAACGAATATGAGTAGTGGAAAATTAACTTCAGGATCTGGGAAATTTGTACTTAGTTTTGTTCGTACGTTTCCTGAATTAGTTATGGCTCTTTTATTTATAAAAGCTGTTGGTCCAGGCTCTTTTGCAGGAGTATTAGCTTTAGGATTACATTCTATTGGAATGTTAGGGAAACTATATTCAGAAGGAATTGAAAACATAGATAAAGGACCGACGGAAGCGTTGCTAGCAACAGGAGCAAACCGTTTTCAAATACTTTGGTATGCAGTGTTACCACAAGTGTTACCAGATTTTCTATCGTATACGTTATACAGATTTGAAATTAATGTACGATCCGCTGCGATTTTAGGGGTTATTGGAGCAGGAGGGATTGGTACACCTTTAATTTTTGCGCTGGGTTCACGGAATTGGTCTCGTGTTGGGATTATTTTATTAGGTATTATTTTAATGGTAATTATAATTGATTTGATTTCAAGTTCGATTCGGAAACGGATTGTTTAACTTATTTGAAAAGCATCGAAGTTAGATGCTTTTTTATGTTTTTAAAAACGTATTTAAAAAAGTAAGTATAGAAGAAATTTGTATAAATATACAGATAATTCTCTTTCTTTTTAAAATAAAAATAATGAAAAAGTATGTCATATTGAATGCCCATACATTCCCGGAAACATTGATTTTTTTATAAAAAATCAAAAAAATATCAACATATTTGTCGATACATGTTGTATAATCTTGCGTGGGAAGCTATCATATAAATGTATAAAACGTTTACTAATATAAGCGAAGGGAAGAATAGCATGTCACATTCAATCGAACAACTTTCTATCAACACGATTCGCACATTATCCATCGATGCGATTGAAAAAGCAAACTCTGGTCACCCAGGAATGCCAATGGGTGCAGCACCAATGGCTTATACATTATGGACTCAATTTATGAAACACAATCCAAATAACCCAACGTGGTTTAACCGTGATCGTTTCGTATTATCTGCAGGTCATGGTTCAATGTTATTATACAGCCTACTTCACCTATCTGGTTATGATGTAACAATGGATGACTTAAAGAACTTCCGTCAATGGGGAAGCAAAACTCCAGGGCATCCTGAGTACGGTCATACAGCTGGTGTAGATGCAACGACTGGTCCACTTGGACAAGGTATTGCAACTGCTGTAGGTATGGCAATGGCTGAAAGACATTTAGCTGCTAAATATAACCGTGATGCGTATAATGTAGTAGATCATTATACATACGCTATTTGTGGTGATGGAGATTTAATGGAAGGCGTTTCTGCTGAAGCATCTTCATTAGCTGCTCATTTACAATTAGGTCGCCTTGTTGTGCTTTATGATTCAAACGATATTTCATTAGATGGCGATTTAAATCGTTCATTCTCTGAAAGTGTAGAAGATCGTTACAAAGCATACGGATGGCAAGTAATCCGTGTTGAGGATGGAAACGATATTGAAGCAATCGCGAAAGCAATTGAAGAAGCGAAAGCTGACGAAAAACGCCCAACGCTAATTGAAGTAAGAACGACAATTGGTTTCGGTTCTCCAAACAAATCAGGAAAATCAGCTTCACATGGTTCTCCACTTGGTGTAGAAGAAACAAAATTAACGAAAGAAGCATATGCTTGGACTGCTGAGCAAGATTTCCACGTAGCAGAAGAGGTATACGACAACTTCCGTAAAACAGTACAAGATGTTGGTGAAACTACGCAAGCAGAGTGGAACACTATGCTAGGTGAATATGCACAAGCATACCCAGAATTAGCAAACGAATTCCAAGCAGCAATGAACGGTCAACTTCCAGAAGGTTGGGAGCAAAACTTACCAACTTATGAATTAGGATCAAAAGCAGCAACTCGTAATTCTTCTGGTGCTGTAATTAATGCAATTGCAGAGTCTGTACCATCATTCTTCGGTGGATCTGCTGACCTTGCTGGTTCTAACAAAACATACATGAATAACGAAAAAGACTTTACAAGAGATGATTACAGCGGTAAAAACATTTGGTACGGTGTACGTGAGTTCGCAATGGGTGCAGCAATGAACGGTATTGCATTACATGGCGGTTTAAAAACTTACGGTGGTACGTTCTTCGTATTCTCTGATTACTTACGTCCAGCAATTCGCCTTGCAGCATTAATGCAATTGCCAGTAACGTATGTATTCACACATGACAGTATCGCTGTTGGTGAAGATGGTCCAACACATGAACCAGTCGAGCAATTAGCAGCGCTTCGTGCAATGCCGAACGTTTCTGTTATCCGTCCAGCTGATGGTAACGAATCTGTTGCAGCTTGGAGACTGGCTTTAGAATCTACAAACAAACCAACTGCTTTAGTATTAACTCGTCAAGACCTTCCAACATTAGAAGGTGCAAAAGATGATACGTATGAAAAAGTAGCAAAAGGTGCATATGTAGTTTCTTCAAGCAAGAAAGAAACGGCTGATGTTATCTTACTTGCAACTGGATCTGAAGTAAGCCTAGCTGTTGAAGCTCAAAAAGCATTAGCAGCAGACGGTGTTGACGCAGCTGTTGTCAGCATGCCATCTATGGATCGTTTTGAAGCTCAAACTGCAGAGTACAAAGAATCTGTATTACCAAAAGCAGTAACAAAACGTTTCGCAATCGAAATGGGTGCTACATTCGGATGGCACCGTTACGTAGGTCTTGAAGGAGATGTGTTAGGTATCGATACATTCGGTGCTTCTGCTCCTGGTGAGAAGATTATGGAAGAGTATGGATTTACTGTAGAGAACGTTGTTCGTAAAGTAAAAGAAATGCTTTAATGATTTCAGAAAAATCTCTCCGGCATGGAGAGATTTTTCTATGTAAATGAGTTTTTTCGACAGAAAAAGTTTTTTATCTCTCCGCAGTCAGACAATCATTGCAAATTTTCTTATATATAATGAAGAGAAAAGGTTGTCCAGATTGGGAGGGGAAAAATGAAAACGTATGAATTGTATTTAATTCAAGAGGATATTGCGAAATCTTATTTTGGTCGTGAATATTTGTTTTTTGATTTATTTGCTCGATTTTCAGAATCTGGGTCCCTTTCGGAGAAAAAAGTGTTATATAAACAAATGATGTATATAACAAAACCATTGCAAGTAATGAAAATTCATCATAAATTAGAACAAGCTTTGCGCGTTCTTGGTAAATATGATAGAACACATCATACACATACACTTTATACGGGAGCGGAGTACGGTGAAATAATGGTGAAACCGCACTATATTCGTATGAATACCTCTGGAAATGTCTCTATGGAAACGACTTTCTTTGAGGTGTTAAGAAAGTGTGAATTAACATTTTTAGCTATGGATTATGAAAATACAAAGTACGGATGGCTGAATCCTCTAAAACAAGTACGAACATATGTGTAAAAAATGTCGAATTGTATCTTGTCTTATTGAAAAGGTTTTAGTACACTGTAAGGTAGACAACATGAAGGAGGAAAATATATGCCAATTTGGTTAGGTATTCTAGTGGGCGTAGTAGCACTAGTAGCAGGCGTGGCGTTAGGATTTTTCATTGCCCGCAAATACATGATGAATTACTTACAAAAAAATCCACCAATTAACGAACAAATGTTAAAAATGATGATGATGCAAATGGGACAAAAACCTTCCCAAAAGAAAATCAATCAAATGATGAGCGCAATGAACAAGCAACAAATGAAATAAGCGCTAAAAGACACTCGCTAAGAGTGTCTTTCTTTTTGTTAGTTACAGTTTTTAAAACTTTTAAAAATTCTGTATTTTTGATAAACTGAAAACATCGCTCATTTTAAGGGAGGAGGAAAAAAATGAAAGTGTTTATGAATTTAGCGTGGTTTTTTAAACAAGAAAAACGAGCATACATAACCGGAATTATTTTATTATTTGGCGTTGCACTTTTAGAACTTGTAGCACCAAAAGTAATTGGAATCGTTGTAGATGAAATTAATGATGGAACATTGACGACCAATAAGTTACTAAATTGGGTTGTACTATTAGTAATTGTAGGTATTACGATGTATATATTACGTTACATATGGCGTATTATGATTTTCGGGTCTTCGTTAAAATTAGCTCGCCAATTACGAAAAAATTTATATGAACATTTTACAAAGATGAGTCCATCTTTCTATCAGTCAAATCGAACAGGTGATTTAATGGCACATGCGACCAATGATATTCAAGCGATCCAGCAAACTGCTGGAGCGGGTGTTTTAACGCTTGTTGATTCATTAGCTGTTGGGGGATGTGTACTCGTAGCGATGGGTTTTACAATTAGTTGGAAGTTAACATTGTTAAGTTTAATTCCGATGCCGATTGTAGCCATTTCGACAAATTATTATGGAACGTTATTACATAAAAGGTTTCATAAAGCACAGCAATCGTTTTCGGAAATTAATGATAAAGTGCAAGAGAGTATGAGTGGAATGAAAGTGATTCGATCGCTTGGACAAGAGAAAGAAGATTTGCAGGCGTTTCGAAAAAAATCAGAAGATGTTGTGCATAAAAATGTGTTAGTTGCACGTATTGATTCGTTATTTGATCCGACAATCGCTCTTATCGTTGGATTTTCTTTTTTAATTGCAGTATGTTACGGATCAGTATTAGTTGTAAGAGGTGAATTAACAGTAGGTGATCTCGTTACATTTACGACATATTTAGGTACCCTCGTTTGGCCAATGTTAGCGTTTGGATGGTTGTTCAATATTATGGAGCGTGGGCGTGCTTCATATGACCGTGTAGAAAAAATTCTTTCACAAAAATCAGATGTAGTAAATAGAGAAAATGCTGTACATACGATAGCGAGCGGTAATGTTTCGTTTGCCGTTGATTCATTTTCGTATAAGAAAAATGAACTGTTACATTTAAACGATATTCACTTTGATTTGAAGAAGGGCGAAACGCTAGGAGTTGTAGGACGTACAGGTGCAGGGAAAACGACTTTATTAAAATGTTTAATCCGCGAGTATGATCATTTTAATGGTGAATTAAAAGTTGGGGGGCGAGATATTCGAGATTTAACACTTCATGGTGTCCGTTCTGCTATTTCATATGTGCCACAAGATCATTTTTTATTTTCAGCAAGTATTGGTGAGAATATTGCCTTTGGAAAGGCGGATGCTACATATAATGAAATTACCCAAGCTGCAGATATTGCTTGTATTCATAATGATATCCTCCAATTTTCAGAAGGATATGAAACAGTAGTAGGGGAAAGAGGCGTTTCGTTATCTGGTGGTCAAAAACAGCGAATCTCTATTGCTCGTGCTTTATTAACAAATGCTGAAATTTTAATTTTGGATGATTGTTTATCAGCGGTAGATGCAAAAACAGAAGAGACAATTTTAAGTGCCTTAAAGAGGGAAAGAGCAGGGAAAACGACGATTATTACTGCACACCGATTAAGTGCAATTCAGCATGCCAATCTTATTCTTGTTGTTGATGAAGGTAGAATTGTACAAAGAGGTACACATGAGGAATTAATGAAGGAAAACGGCTGGTATAAAGAAATGTATGAAAGTCAGCAATTAGAAGCTTTAGTTGAGAAAGGAGGCGTATGATGGTAGAGAAGAAGCGAAGTGATTTAAGTAGATTGCTTTCTTATATGAAGCCATATAAAGGGTTGCTATCTTTAGCATTTATCTTTTTAGTTGGTGCGACAGTAACGGAAATGATGGGGCCATTTTTAATTAAACAATTCCTTGATGAACACCTAGTACCGCGGGATTTTGAACAATCAGCACTCGTTACTTTATTTGTAATTTACATAGTTGCTCATTTATTAAAAGTATTATTTACGTATTTAAATCTATTGTACTTTCAGAACATTGCTTTTAAGATTGTTCAAGATATGCGAGTTGAAGTATATGAACATGTTCAAAAGCTGTCATTAAGTTTCTTTGATCGTACGCCAATTGGTACGCTCGTATCTCGTATAACGAATGATACGGAAGCGATTAAAGATTTTTATGTCAGTGTATTATCAACATTTGTGAAAAATGTAGTCTTTTTAGTAGGTATTTTAATAGCGATGTTTTTATTAGATGTAAAATTAGCGTTATTTTCTCTCGTATTAATTCCGATAATGTTCGCGATTATGGTATTATATCGCCGGAAAAGTGTAGCTTTTTATTTAGAAGTACGTAATCAACTAAGCGTGTTAAATGCAAAATTGAACGAGTCCATACAAGGAATGAATATTGTTCAAGTGTTCAGACAAGAAAAACGTATGAGAAAAGAGTTTGAAGAAGTGAATAATAAACATTATAGTGCAGGGCGACGTACTTTGAAGTTAGACGCATTACTTTTACGACCAGCTACGGATTTAGTACATATTGTAGCTATTGCGTTAGTACTAGGTTTATTTGGGATTGATGCTTTAAAGAGCCCTGTTGAAGTAGGAGTTTTATATGCTTTTGTTAACTATATACATCGTTTCTTCCAACCTGTAAATGAGATGATGATGAAATTGTCCTTTTTCCAACAGGCACTTGTTTCGTCATCACGTGTATTTCATTTAATGGACGAGAAAGATTTAGCACCGGTTCAAAAAGGCAATGAGAATCCTCAAGTTGTTGATGGAGATATTGAATTTAAAAATGTTACTTTTTCGTATGATGGAAAGCGTGACGTTTTAAAAAATGTATCATTTCACGTGAAACAAGGGCAAACGGTTGCTTTTGTTGGGCATACTGGTAGCGGAAAAAGTACGATTATGAATTTGTTAATGCGATTTTATAATATTAAGTCGGGAAATATTGTAATAGACGGTGTAGATTTAGAAAAATTTGAAGAACGAGAAATTAGAAAGAAAATAGGACTCGTATTGCAAGATGCATTTTTATTTGCTGGAAATGTAAAGCAAAATATTCGAATGTATAATGAAGAAATTACGGATGAAGAAGTAAAAGAAGCTGCTCGATTTGTGCAAGCGAATACGTTTATTGAAAAGTTACCAGAGCAGTATGAAACAGAAGTAGTAGAAAGAGGTGCAGCATTTTCAAGCGGTCAACGACAATTAATTGCTTTTGCTAGAACGATAGCAACGAATCCGAAAGTATTAGTATTAGATGAAGCAACAGCTAATATCGATACAGAAACAGAAGAGGCTATTCAAACAGCGTTGCAACAAATGCGAAAAGGTAGAACGACGATAGCCATTGCGCATAGGTTATCTACAATTCAAGATGCAGATCAAATTTTTGTGATGCATGATGGAGAGATAGTAGAAAGAGGAACACATCAAGAATTACTAAGTGAGCAAGGTTTGTATTATAATATGTACTTGTTACAAAATAAAGGGAGTTTGCAAAAGGCCTTGTAAATACAAGGTCTTTTTTATTTTGTATACAAAATATATTTACTCTTTGTTTCTATAGCATAAATGTCGTGTCCTCTTATGAAACTTGTACATATTGTATGTATACGAAGTAAAAAAATTGATAGGAGATTTTATATGCAAAACAGATCGAGTTCAAATGTTACGTTTATTGATGTGTCTCATTGGGAAGGGAATATTGATTGGAATGCAGTGAAGGCATCTGGAATTCCAGCAGCGTATGCAAAAGCGACAGAAGGTGTAAATTACATTGATCCTACTTTTACTAAAAATGTACAAGCAGCCCGAAGTGAGAATGTATTAATTGGTGCATACCATTTTGCACGCCCAGAACAAAATGATGCAATTTCAGAGGCAAAATATTTTGTGAGTATATTACAAAGTAACCAGACAGACTTAATGCCAGTTCTGGATTTAGAATCACCAACAGATCCGAGTAATAGTAATTTAACTGGTAGCGCTATATCGAATTGGGCAAGAAGCTTCATAAATTATGTGAAACAGGCTACTGGAAAAGATGTAATGTTATATACAGGAGTTTGGTATATTAATGAGTTCGGAATCAGCGGATTAAGTGATATTCCACTTTGGATTGCTAAATACTCGAGTACACCGCCTGCTGATGCTGGTGGATGGACAGCGTGGACAGCATGGCAGTACACAGATTCTGGACAAATTTCAGGTGTAGGAAATTGTGATGTATCAGCTGCAGTTTCACTAGAAGCTTTACAAGGGAATGGAGCAAGTGGTGGAGGGAATGTTTCTCCGCCTAATAATGCAACTCCAGTGTACGGGATTGCTATAATTAATGGAGATAATGTGAATTTGAGAAGTGGACCATCTTTGCAGTCTAGTGTAATTCGCCAATTGAATCGTGGCGAAACATATGAAGTTTGGGGAGAACAAGATGGATGGCTTTGTTTAGGGACAAATCAGTGGGTATATAATGATCCGAGTTATATTCAGTATAAACATTATGTGGCGACTATTACTGGTGATAATGTAAATTTGCGTGATGCTCCATCATTAAAAGGAAATGTTATAAGACAGTTACATCATGGTGAATCGTATCGAGTATGGAGTAAGCAAGATGGATGGCTTTGCTTAGGGACAAATCAATGGATATACTACGATCCAAGTTATATTCAGTATGGTGTACAATAGAGTGAAAATAAAAGGTGCCCCGTCAGAGGTGCCTTTTATTAAAAATATACAACTTTTACAAAGTCTATATCGAAACCATAGTATACTATAGTAGATATATTTTAAAAAAATAATAGAAAATGAAATAAAGGGGTAAAAATATGAATTATGTGCTAATAGGTGCGGTTTTAATATTATTAGCTGTAGTATTTGTGCTGTTTTATAAAAATAAACAGTTAGAATCAGAGAGTGAGCAAGTAGAATTTGAAAAGAAACAAGCAATTGAAACGTATGAAAACGAAATTGCAGCTACGGTGATAGAGCATAAAGAACAACAAAATAATTTAAAAAATATGGAACAGAAAAAATACAATGATTTACAAGTAAGTGCAAATAGAGAAATTGAAAATATGCGTATGATGAAAAATCAATTAGCTATGCAGCATAGTAAAGAACGTAGTGAAATACAAAATAAACATAATAACGAAATACATATGTTTCAAAAATTAATTGCAAATTTACGAGAATATACTAAAAACGGCGCTGAAATGAATACGTACGAAACATTACATTATATGAAGCGAGGATTCATAGAGCAAGGCATCATATTAGATGCTGAAATTCAAATCATGCCGAATGTTTTTATTAAAAATAATAGTGAAATAAACGATAATCGAATCCATCATCTCATCTTGTGCAAAACTGGTATTTATCTACTTGAGACGAAAGAATGGGAAGAGAAATTAATTCATGGTTTAACGAAAGAAAATGCTGGTATATATTCATTTATGATTGATGAAATGGGTAAGTATCAACAAGAAGTTGAAAAAGAAGAGACATTTGAATATATAGTAGGTAAAGATTCGTCAACTATACAAGTGAAAAATGAAGGAAATCCAGTATATAAGGCGAAGAAACTATCTCAAATTTTATACAATTGTTTGAAAGAAATGCAGGCTAATAGTATAAAAGAAAAGGTAAAACCAGTTGTATATTTTTATAATGAAAATGGAAAAGAAATAATAGATCTTTCTAGTGAGGAAACACCTAGATTAAAAAATCGGGAGCAAATTGTAACGTTCTTCAGAAATGAAATCTTAGCAGGGAAAGTAGTATATACAGTGCAAGAATTAGAACAGATTCGAGAAATGATTAGCCGGATGAATTATATAGTGAGTTAAAAGGGGAGATCTTTCTGAACGCTATGCTACGTGGCATTTTGTATGTCTATTTTTGTTTGTATATAGTAATGTACATTCTATTTATATTCGTCATTGATATGGTCCATATACCCTTAAGTGTAAGGAGCATTTTTGTAGTATTCATACCATTTGTTTTATTAGTCATGATTCAAAGGGCTATTTTATATGTTTCTAAAAATCGTAATGAAGAAAAGAAGCAAATGTTGGGGGTTTTAATAGTAGCACTCATACCATTAATAGTGTGTACTGTACAACTAAGTGTAAATGAATATACATCAAAGTTTAATCAAAATAGATGGTTAAATCATGCAGATAAGCGGGTATATATGATAGATGATCTATTACAAAAATATAAATTAATAGGGAAATCAAATGAAGAAATTATACAATTGTTAGGAGCTCCAACGGAAACGAGAAGTGGGGAAGAAGGAGTTACCACTTTGTATTATCTTGGGACTGAACGTGGCTTTATTCCAATAGATAGCGAACAGCTTGTTTTCCAATTTGATAGAGATGGAAAAGTCATGGAATATACGGTGCATAAAGATTAAAGAAACGTAGAGAGAAGCTATATGTTATAGCTTCTTTTTTATTTTTCAATATGTCACGGAAGGGGGAGAAGGTTTTTGAGTGGAATAAGGAATGAAAACGGAGGTGATGCATATATATAGATGCATTGGGTGATTATTAGTCCGATTGGTGAGGGGTAATAATTAATAAATACGGACAAAAACCCCACTCATTAAAGTTTCACTTTATCATATTGTATAAATGAAAAGGAGGTAAGACGGTGAAAGCAATCCCGACTGATGTCCTGAGTAAAGAATTGATGGAAAGAGAAGGAGTTATCTCTATTACAGTAAAGGAATTTGAAAAGATAGAAGTAGCTGGAGTGGTGGTCGCTGGTCCAGCAGTTATTTTGATTAATCAAGATTAAGTACATATCATTGAAATAAAAAGCATCCATCTAGGATGCTTTTTATTTGTATGTAAGGATAAATATGATGGATAATTGTGTTACTGGAGGGAAAGTCTGTGGCAATTATTATAACAATGTTAGTAATGGGTATTTTATTAGGATTTGTTGGAGCTGGAGGAGCTGGGTTTATTATCGCGATACTCACTTTAGTATTCCAAATTCCTATTCATGTTGCTCTTGCAACATCTTTAACTGCAATGGCATTTACGACATTATCAGGTGTTGTAAGTCATTACCGTGAAGGCAATGTTGCACTTATTATAGGCGGGATTGTTGGGGGATTTGGCGCAATTGGCTCTTATATTGGTTCTAAATTTGGTTCACTTATACCAGCACACCTTCTTCATTGGTTTACAGCTGGGATGTTATTTTTATCGGCAATTTTTATGTTTATTAAATTAATTATGTTCCAAAACAAAGAAAAGTCGTCTTTATATAAACATAAAGAGTTTTCCGTGAACTACTTGTTGAAATGTGTATGCCTTGGATTAGTTACTGGAATGATGGCTGGTTCATTTGGGATTGGTTCTGCACCGTTTATTCAACTTGGATTAATGGTTCTATTGGGACTTACGATTCAGCAATCTGTAGGGACAACAATGCTTGTTATATTACCGATTGCAATTGGAGGCGGGATAGGATATAGTTCGGAAGGATATTTAGATTATATATTGTTATTGCAAGTATTGATTGGGACCATGTTAGGGGCATACATTGGTGCGAAGTTTACAAATTATGCACCGCGAACGCTTTTGAGGTTTTCGATGATTATGACACCGGTTTTAGCTGGATGTATGCTATTGATGGAATAAAGTGAAATTATAATCAGTAGGGGGTTACTGCTTACAAATAGCGGGATAAAATTAATATAGCAAACTATTAATATATTTTACGAATGAATTATATAGGTAATTCATATTTCCCATATAAAAGGATTTGTTTTAATATTATGAGTGTAAAGTTCGAGTATTCGAAGTACTACTTGAATTATATCCCTATCCCTTTTCTAAAAATGCGAACAAGTTTTGCCCTATTCTATTCAATAGTTAATTGCATAGAAATATATTGTTCGATGACCATTATGGAACGTACATAATGGGAAAATCCCGATCCTTAAAGAGGATGCCCCTAATCTTCATGTGAAAATATGATCGGATATGAAAGCTGACCAATTTATGGTCAGCTTTCTTTTTGTTCGAAAATTATTTCTTCTTTAATTTCTGTTTGCAATAATACAGTTTTTCCGAAGCGACGTTTGCATTCCGCGCGCACTTTTTCAAGGGCTAGTAGTTGAGTAGTGGCGGGAACTGTGACAATAGCTTGGCGAGGTTTTCGATTTTCTTCACAAAAGACACATTCCACAACATAATTAGAAATCATATTTTCATCCTTCCAGTTTTAATTTCTAAGAAGGGATTGTCTATGAAGTTGATGTAACTTTTCGTCATTGTTTTATTATTTTCCTCTTTTTTTCAAGGGGAAAATAATAAAGAAGGCGAATTTTAGTAGGGGAGGGATGTTTATGGAGAGATGGATAGGTAGTGCAGCGGTATGTGTAAATGAAAAAAATGAAGTTTTAATGGTATTGCAGGGCAAAGAGGGAGAAGAAAAAAGGTGGTCTGTCCCAAGTGGAGGACTTGAAAAGGGAGAGACACTAGAAGAATGTTGTATCAGGGAAGTTTGGGAAGAAACAGGTTACAATGTGGAAGTTGTAAATAAAATATATGAAAAAGAGGGTATTACATACGGTGTTCCAGTGTATGTCCATTATTATTTTGTTAAACAAATAGGCGGTAATATGAAAATCCAAGATCCTGATGAGTTAATACATGAAATTGCTTGGAAAGGGATATATGAAGTTGAACAATTGTGTTTAGCTTTTCCAGAGGATTATGAATTGCTGTGCCAATATATAAATAAAGAAGCAAGCATGTAAATACTTGCTTCTTTAATGTATCCAAGACAAGAAAAGCGGAACGATAACTAAACTAGCGCCTGCTGTTAAAAGCATGGATAAACTTGCAATTGTTCCTTCCACAGGACCGATTTCGAATGCTTTTGATGTACCGGTTCCATTTGCGCTCGTTCCTAACATAATACCTTTTGCAATTGCTGTTTTAATACGGCAAATACGTATGAGAGAAGGGCCGAGCAATGCTCCTGTTAAGGCAGTTAAAACGACAAATACAGCAGTTAATTGTGACATACCACCAATCATTTCTGAAATAGCCATTGCGATTGGTGTTGTTACGATATGTGGCGCTAAACTATGTTCTAGTGATGAATCAATTTGAAAATAATTTGCTAGTAGTGCTGAAGTAATGACTGATAAAAACGAACCGACAATGACATTAAGTAAGATAGCCATTCCATGTTTCTTTAATAAATCAAAGTATTTATAGATTGGCCATGCAAAAGCAACTGTTGCGGGTTTTAATAATTCAGTTAACCAGTGACCACCAGATTCATATGTTTCATAAGGTGTATCTAATCCGAGCAATAAAGCAATTAAAATAATGGGACAGACGAGAAGAGGAGAAAGTAGGCTCCAATTCCAGCGTTGATACATTTTTTTTGATAGCCAATATGTGAATAGTGTTAATAGTAAACAAAAAAATCCGATCATTGCGTTGATCCTTTCCGCTTTAGTAGCAATTCTGTTAAAAGTCCTGTAACTAAGGTAACGCAAAGAGTGCTAATCATAATAATTAAAATGAGATCGATTCCATATTGTGTTAGTGTATCTCTGTAACGTATGACAGCGACTGCAGAAGGGATGAAAAATAAAATAAGTTCTTTTAATAAAAAATCTGCTCCGTCCTGTATCCATTCTTTTTTAACTAGGTTAAATTTTAATGAAATTAATAATAAAAAAATACCGATTATACTTCCTGGAACTGGGAGGTGTGCCTGTTTTGCAATCCATTCACCTGTCCAAGCGAAACAAAATAGTAATAAAATTTGTCCGCTTAACTTCCACCATTTCATACAGTAACCACCTCTTTCTTTTTTTACATAAAAATTGTAAAAAAGAATTAACAATTTCTACTATACGTTCATTCAAAATATTTGTCTAATATATAAATTATATGTTATTAATATATAAGACATATTAATCGAAAGTGAAAAGGGTGTCCAAAAATGGAATTACGGCATTTGCAATATTTTGTTGTTGTGGCAGAAGAGTTACACTTTGGACGGGCGGCTGCTCGTTTACAAATGACACAACCACCACTTAGTCAACAAATACAGCAATTAGAAAAAGAAATGGGAGTTACATTATTTTCAAGAACGAAAAGAAAGGTTGAACTAACAGAAGCAGGAGAAATGTTTTTAAAAGAAGTAAAAAAGGCGTTTGAACAAATTGAAAAAGCAGTAGAAGTTGCACAAAGTGCGCAAAGGGGAGAAGTAGGATCACTTTCAATTGGTTTTGTAGGTGCGGCGATATATGATATTTTACCATCAATTGTTAGGGAATATAGAAAAAAATTTCCGAGAGTGTCTGTTGCATTACATGAATTGTCAACACCAGATCAAGTTCATGCACTTCATGATAACCGTATCGATATTGGCTTTTTACGTCCACCAATTCCAACGCAATTATTAGAATTAGAGCCAATTCAAAGGTTATCATGCACCTTATGTTTACCAAAGGCACATCCACTTGCAGAGAAAGATGAAATACATATAGAAGATTTACGAGATGAGCCGTTTGTATTTATTACGAGACCAGTATGGCCAGCTTTGTATGATACAATTTTATCTCTTTGCAGAGAAGTTGGATTTAGTCCGCGTATTGTACAAGAAGCAACAGAGTATCAAACAGTTATGGGGCTTGTAGCAGCAGGGATTGGAATTACAGTAATACCCGTGTCGGCAAATAAGTTATATAAAACAGAAGTTGTATATAAAGAGTTATATGATTCTAATTTTGTTGCAGAAATGTCAGTGGCTTACAAAAAAATGAATAGTAATCCAGAGCTGCTAGAGTTTTTAAAAATTGCAAGAGAGAAGAAAAGAATAGAAGTAGAAGATGAATAATAGTAGTAACAGAATATGGATTTAATTCAAATCCATAAAAGTACACCTTATTAAACAATAAAGCAGAAATGCAACTTAAGTTGCATTTCCGCTTTATTGTTCTTTTTTTAGCTCGATACTAAATAGATAAACGTGTTCATTTTCTTTTAAGAGTAGATCAATACCTGTTTCTTCATCAATGATAGGAACGCTTACAGTTTCTTTACTGGTTTGGATTACAGCAGCTAAAATTGTTTTTTGATTGTATTTTAAATTTTTTATAGATTGGATTGTAGTAATTGCAGAGCTATTTACGCTTGGTGGCGCTTCTTCAGGAACAAGTGTTGAACCACCATTAATATTAATATACCATTCCCCTTTTTCTTGTACATCTTCATTAAAGTGGGGGTATGGCGATATGAAAGAGAGTTTTATTTTCTTTTCTAGAAAATGTGAGGTAGAAATGTAAGCGATTTCTTTTGTTTTTTTACCATTGTTATAATAATCAATTGTAGCATTTATTTCATCTTTATCATTTTTAAGCGTAACGTTATAAAACATGCTATTTCCTTCTTGAAAAGGAGTCATTTGTAAAATAGAAGCTTGCTCTTTTGTTAATTTGTATGGCTCAACAATGGCAACTTCATTGTTTTTTAGTTGGCTACAACTTGTGAGTAATAATAAAGACAAGATTGATAGTAATTTTATACGCATGCAATCTCCTCCTTTTTACAATTATATTTTAGATGTGATTTTTTTATCATTTCGTTTTCTAGGACTAAAGACTTAGAAGAAATTCCGATTGTAGTGCGATGTTTAAAATGTCACATTTTTATACACTAGTAGTATAGAATGCGTATGTAATAAGGTAGGGGAAGAATTTTATGTCTTTATGTCGGTTAGCGAGAAAAAATATTAGAACATTTGCTACCAAAAGGATGAAGCAATTTATGTGGATTGCTATGAGTACTATGATTTTGTTTTTTATGATATCGTTACAATTTAATGAAGGAGCCATTTGGAAAGTAGGGGATACATTTGTATTTCGAATGTATTTTTACACACTGTTTATTGTACTAATTTTCATATGTATTTTTACTACATATAAAATGATGTACTCCCTTTTGCTAGTGAGGAGGGAGGAGTTTACATCTTATGTAGCAGAAAATATAAAAAGAAAAGAAGTACTATGTTTATTATGTCAGGAGCAATTATTCATTTATGGAGCAGCATTTGTTTTCGGATTAATTAATGGGATGCTATTTTTGAAATTATTCACGGTTATCTTTATGAAAATCGCAGGGATACAAGGAGTAAATAGTGCGCCAATTACAATATATGCAGTTGTAATTATTAGTATAATTATGATGACTGTCGTTTTAATAACGATGATGCAATGTTATCGATTTGTTCGAAGTTTAAAAGATGAAAATTCGTTGCGATTAAAAGAAAGGGCATGAGAAATCATGCTTTTTTCTATTTTACACATAAAAATAATCATGTTACAGTGAAAAGACCTGACAAAGAATGGGAAGGAAAGGTTGTATAGAATGACAAATGAACAATCAATTGTAAAAGTCGATCGGTTAACGAAGCGAATCGGCTCAAAGACACTTGTACAAAATATTAGTTTTGAAGTGAAAAAAGGCGAGGTTGTCGGTTTACTCGGACCAAACGGTGCTGGAAAAACGACTTTAATGAGAATGATGGTTGGTATGATCCGTATGACAGAAGGTGAAGTATGGATTGATGGTCAATCTGTGAAACAGCAATTTGAAAAAACCGCTGCGAAAATTGGGGCGGTAATTGAGACACCCGAATTTTATCCTTTTTTGAGCGGGTATGAAAATTTAACATATTTCGGACGAATGAATGGTAATGTGACCGAAGAGCGTATCGATGAAGTAGTGAAATTGTTAGGAATGGGACAAGTAATTAATCGTAAAGTAAAAGCATATTCACTCGGCATGAGACAACGTTTAGGAATCGCTCAGGCGCTTATTCACGATCCGGATGTGTTGGTACTAGATGAACCGACGAATGGATTAGATCCTAGTGGAATACATGAAATGAGAATGTACATAAAAAAAATTGCACACGAACAAGGAAAAGCTGTACTTGTATCGAGTCACTTACTTTCAGAAGTTGAATTAATGTGTGACAGAGTTATCATTATTCAGCACGGGGAATATGTGACTACGCAAAATATTCAGCATAGTCAAAGTGAAGAGATGGAGACGATCCGTATACGTGTAGATGATGCGAATAAAGCAGCGGAAATGTTAGGGCATGATGTTTTAGTAAAGGATAATGAATTAATTATTAACGTAAAAGATGAAGAAATCCCAAATGTTATTCGTACATTGCTTGAGAAAAATATTCAAGTGTATCGTGTATATGAAGAAAGAAAAACGTTAGAAGAGCAATTTTTAGAATTAACAGGGGGAAAAGATATTGTTTAATTTAGTATATAACGAACTGTATAAAATATTTAAGCGGAAGCGAACGATTATTCCATTTGCAGTTATTGCAGTATTAATAATCGGATTAGGATGGGTTACGGTAAAGTATTTTGAACCGGAAACAAAAGGATGGAAAGTAGATTATACAGAACGTACTGTAGAAATTGAGAAAAAGCTTGGTATGAAAAAAGAAGCTATTTTAGCAGAAAAATCAGGGGATGAGCTTGTAAAAGAATACCAGCTTAAGATGAAGCATTTAGATACGGATACAGCACCGGCAAGCAGTTCTCCACTTTCTTTCATGAGAGATACAGGTTTTATCGTATTTCCAATTTTGCTTCCATTTATCCTCGTGTATGCAAGTACAATTTTTGCGAATGAATATAGCTGGGGAACATATAAATTTTTAACAATCCGTCCGGCGAGTCGATTTAAAATTTTAACAGCAAAGTTTTTAGCAATTGTTATATTTGCAGCTTTATTATTTATATTTAATATGATTTTCTCCGCTTTATGTGGACTTGTTATTTATAAATTCCAACAGCCTGCATGGAGTGAGTTTATTTTCCAAGATGGAAATATAATAAAACAAAATATTTTTGTAGAAGCAAGTAAATATTATGTTTTATCGTGGTTACCAACGGTTGTGTATGCATCGTTTGCATTTATGATTTCTGTGTTAACGAGATCTAGTGGAGGTGCAATTGGTATTTCACTATTCCTTGCTTTATCAGGCAATATTGCGTTATTAGCAGCCACTAGATATAACTGGGCGAAATATTTATTGCCAGCAAACACAGATTTATATAGTATTTCAAAGAATGGAAGTTTTATTGATGGAGTAACATTCCCGTTTGCATCATGTATGTTACTACTTTATTTGTTCGTATTTTTATGTATTTCATATACTGTGTTTTTAAAACGTGATTTAACTTAATTAGAAAAGCCGTTCAGGGTGCTGAGGTGCACTTTGAACGGCTTGTTTTATGAGAATTGTTTAAGTGCTCTTTCGGCTAGTAAAGCAAAGTATTCTGCACTTATAGGCAGTGCCTCTTCATTAATTGTAAAAGCAGGATGATGCCATTCATGTGTACCGCTCGTTCCCATAAAGACGAATGAACCTGGTATTTCCTGTTGGTAAAATGAAAAATCTTCTCCAGCCATTGACGGACTAGGTAAGATGATATTAAGATTCATCTTTGTGGCAACTTGAGTAGATAAGTCTGTAAGAGCTTTATCGTTGTGAACAGCAGGAGGACCTGAAAAAAAACGGAATTCCGTTTTTACACCTAATGCATCAGATACACCTTTAATAATACGCTCCATGAGTGCTGGGATCTTTTCACGTGTTTCAGCTTGGAACGTGCGAATAGTTCCTTCTAACGTAGCTTTTTCAGGAATCACGTTCCACGTATTTCCTGCATGAATATTTGTAACACTAACAACCGCATTATGAGATGAACTTATATTTCGGCTTACAATTGTTTGCAGTGCCATCACAATTTGAGAGGATGCGACAATAGGATCTACACCAGCATCTGGTACAGCCGCGTGTGTACCAACTCCGTGAATTTCAATTTCAAATCGATCAACTCCGGCCATCAGTGGACCATCTTTAATGCCAATTGTACCTACTGGTAAATCAGGTTTATTATGCATGCCGAAAATCGCTTGCACATTACGTAAATGTCCAGCATCAATAACTTTGCAAGCGCCATTACTACTTTCTTCAGCTGGTTGGAATATGAAGCGAACCGTTCCATTTAGGGAAGATTCTCTTTCTTTTAATAAGAAAGCAGTACCTAAAATAGCAGCTGTATGAAAATCGTGTCCACAAGCATGCATTTTCCCTCGTACTTTAGATGCATAGGACAAATGTGTTTCTTCTTGAATAGGAAGGGCATCAATATCAGCACGAACTGCTACAATTGGCCCGTTTTTATTACCAGACACTTCAGCGATAATTCCTGTTTCTAAATTGGAATCAATGATAGTAATGTTTTTTTCTTCTAACCAATTTTTTATTGCCTTTGTTGTTTCGAACTCTTCATATGATAGTTCTGGATACTCATGTAAATGTCGACGGATGGAAATAAGTTTTTCTTTTAGTTGATTTGAAATAGATACCATGTAGTATGCCTTCTTTCTTCAGCAAAATATTTACCATAAGTATACAACAATAAAAGAGAGGATTCTCAAATGAAAATCCTCTCTCGTTTATCCCATAAAAGCCCGATTGGTTCAACTAATTAAAGTTTCACTTTATGCTGCGACTTTTTTATGCGTATGATGTTTGCGATAACGTCCACGCATTGCGTATGCAATTTGCGGGATTGCAATCCCAATTAATATAAGTGATACACCGAACCATTGTGAAGATAGTACAGCCTCTTTTAAAACGAATACTGACATAATTGTTGTAACTGGTAGTTCCGCTGCACCAAGAATAGTCGCTAAGCCAGAACCGATTTTTGGAATCCCGATTGTAAAGGCAATAGATGGAATTACGATACTAAATGTTCCTAATCCTAAACCGTATTTCCAAAGACCTTGAGAAATCGCACCATTAAAAATAAATGTTGGTGGAAATACAATCATGACTAAAGTTAAAGCACCAGTCATTAAGAGAACACCGCGCGGTAATGAAGGTACTTCAACAGCAACTTTTCCGCTCACGAAAATGTATGTTGCGAATGTAACAGCAGATAATAAACCTAAAATGATTCCAGTCGTATCGAAAGCACCTGCTGATTGTTCTAGTAAACCACTTGATAAAAATGTCCCTACAAGTAAGAAAATAACAGAAATAACTTTTTCTCTTGAAGGTAATATTTTTGTTGCGACTGCTTCAATGATAATTCCGACCCAAACGAATTGGAATAAAAGAATAATTGCAATAGAAGCTGGTACAGTTTTTAATGAAGCATAATAAAAAATTCCGGTAAAACTTGCAGATGTTCCTGCAACGAATAAAAGTAATGCTTGCTTTAAAGGAACGCGATGTCTAGAAAATAGAAGTGTAATAGCAAGCAAAATAATCCAACCGAACAAATATTGGCTGCCAATTACCTCTCCAAGTGAAAATCCTTCTGCATATGCAAGCTTAACAAAAATAGCTAAAATTCCATAACTACACGCTCCTAATAAAACTAAAAGAGAATAACGAAGCATGAAAAATTCCTCCCATCTATATGAAGTTGTTCCGTATCGAAAATATATAACTAGAGGGAAGTATACAAAATTAGAAATAAAGGGTCAAATGAAAGAAAAGTATGACATTTTATAGAATAATAATAAAAGTATGATATTTATGCATAATCTTGAAATTATTAATAGTAGAAGTATTATAAAATCAACTTTGCATTGTATAGAGACAGCATTTGAAAAAAATATTTTTTAAACCAATATGTATATAGACGTACTAGTAGCGTGCTAATTATTTGAGAAACTATGTTACCTTTGTTATGTTAATAACAATTAAAGAAGTTTCATAATGCATTTGATTTTTTTCTATATAATAGAAGGAAATGAAAACGTTTTATTAGAAACTGTGAGGAAGTATGGTTTTTCTTATTACCACGTTGTAAAAGTGATTTCACGAATTGTTCATAGTATTTTTATGTGTTTTTGTTACAATATTTAGGGAGAGGAGTGGAATGATGCAAGATATTAGTATTTTTTTAGCGTTTGGCGCCGGGTTCTTATCATTTATTTCCCCATGTTGCTTACCGCTTTATCCGGCATTTTTATCGTACATAACAGGTATGTCGGTTTCTGAATTGAAAGAAGAAAATGCAATGCTTCGCAAAAGAAGTATGATACATACAGCGTTTTTCTTACTTGGATTTTCAATTATATTTATTGCAATTGGATTTGGTACAAGTTTTATTGGAGGAATCTTTACTGACTATAAAGATTTAATCAGACAGTTAGGTGGTATCTTTATCATCGTGTTCGGTTTAATTATTGTCGGGGTGTTTAAGCCGAAATTTTTAATGCAAGACCGTAAATTTACATTTAAAAATCGTCCAAGTGGCTATTTTGGATCAGTACTAATTGGATTAGCTTTTGCAGCAGGGTGGACGCCATGTACCGGACCAATTCTAGTGTCCGTAATTGGATTAGCAGCAACAAATCCAGAATCAGCAATGATATACATGATTGCTTACATACTTGGATTTGCAATCCCGTTTTTCGTACTGTCATTCTTTATTACGAAAATGTCTTGGATTAAAAGAAATAGTATGGCCTTCATGAAAGTCGGAGGATACATTATGATTGTTATGGGTGTCTTCTTATACTTTAACTGGATGACGAAAATTATCGTATATTTCTCAAGTTTATTTGGTGGTTTTACCGGTTTTTAGTATTATTCTGCGAAAATGTTGGAAATACTAACGGAAAAGCATATAATGAAAGTATATTTTGCATATAGCCACAAAAAAGGATGAGAAAATATGAACATAGTTGTTTTATCCAGTATCGTTGCTGTTTGTATGGCTGTCGGTGCGATGTTTATTCGTTTAAAAGCAGCTAAGAAACCTGCAACATTGAAAAAAATTATACTTCCACCATTTTTTATGAGTACGGGCGCATTGATGTATGTTTTTCCTGAATTTCGATTAACTCCAGCAGAAATGTTAGAAGCAATTGGTGTCGGTTTGATTTTCTCTATTTTTCTTATTAAAACATCTAAGTTTGAAATTAGAGGACAAGAGATTTATTTGAAGCGTTCAAAAGCCTTTGTTTTTATATTAATTGGATTACTTGTCGTGCGGATTGTATTTAAAACATACTTAAGCCAATCTCTTGATTTAGGACAACTTAGTGGCATGTTCTTCTTACTTGCGTTTGCGATGATTGTGTCATGGAGAATTGCAATGTATCGTTCCTTTACGAAATTACAGAAGGAAATGGAAAAAGAAGATGGTTTTTATAATGAAAAAGATATGAAGCTAACTTAAAAACTGTATATGTACCAAATAAAAAGACAGCGTCAAAGGCGCTGTCTTTTTTATCGAAAATAATATGAAGTTACTTTGCGAGTAAAGATTGATAGTTAGAATAATCAATCTTTTTTTCTTGTAGTTTTTTAATTAAAAATTTATGATCACGCTTTGGTGTGGCAATGATATATCCTTTAATAATTAAGTCTTGTGTAATTTGAGAGGCATTTTCTTGTAATGCAAGTTCCCCGATTTTTCCAGCGATCTTTGATTTTGCAACATCGCGAAATAGTTCTGGAACAGGACTTACAAGCTCTTCTAGCAATTGTTTTTGTTCGTCAGCCCATAAATGTCTCGTTTTATTTATGTAGTGTTCTTCCCAATCTAAAATGGACATGCCGTCTTCTTTCGGTAATCGTTTCAAAAATTTTCTGAACATAAAGTATCCACCGATAGACATAAGCCCTAATAAAATAATCGTCCATAATACAATGAACCAACTGAACCATCCTTCGAGCAAGCATATCCCCCCTTAATGATAGCGGTTTTCTTTTATTCATATTATATACAGTGAGATTCATAGAAAGCAAGAACGCTTGGTCATTTTGACCAAGCGTTATAGTTTAAACGAAGTATAGTTGTTCAACACATAAATTATTATTATCGTCTTCAACATACTCAATAATAAGTGTGCCAACTTTACGATCTTTATCTTCAGTTGTGAAAATAGAGTAAGAAGTAAAACGTGTTTTTGATAGGCCGCTTATATGTGTAGGTAAAGAAATGTAGTCGTTATCGCGGAAGAATTCCATCAGTTCAATATCCTCAAATTCTTTTCGGTCAACTTGTTTGTTTGTATAGCGGCGTTGAAGTTGTTTTAAAGACTCATTCCAAGAAATTGCTTTTGTGTCGTATACCATTGTTCTATCTCCTTACTGTATGTAATCATTAAGAACATACGTTCTAATCTAGTATACTCTTTTTATTCGAAAAGGGAAAGCAAAAAATAATGTAAGCTTGGATTTCCAAGCTTACATTATTGATGCGTCCGTCATAATCTCTATTTTTTATTATAAGTTAGATAGGAATAAGAAACAAGATGATATATATAATGTTGAGAGTTTTAAAAATTCTGTATATTATAGGTGTACTAAAGTGTAAGGGAATGAGAGGTATGGTATACGTAATTTCACTGCAAGGGCCGATGGCTAGCGGAAAAACAACATTGGCTAAAAGGTTAGAGAGATGTGGGCTTTCGGTTATATATGAAAATCCTTATCCAATTGTAGAAAAGCGAAAGCAATTAAATTTGGATATGAATTCAAAAGAAGGGTTTATCATAAATCAAAAAATGTTTATCGAAGCAAAAATAAAGGAGTTTCAAAATGTGAAAGGTTCAGTCGTTATTTTTGATCGTGGACCTGAAGATATTGAATTTTATACACTTTTTTATCCAATGATTATAGGGAAAGAGTGGGATATAGAAACTGAATTGAAAGATGAATTATATAAATTAAGAGAATGCCGTTCGGATGCGATTTTTTACTTAGATGTTACGAAGAAGAATGTATATGATAGAAAAAATAATGATAGAACAAGAAACAGAAGTACGTTTGAGGAGCAATTTAAATTAGTAGAAACTGAAAAAGACTGGTATAAACAATTTCCAGTAACTTATGTGGACACGAATAGATTAACAGTGGCCGATTTAGAGGTATATTTTATGGACTGGTTAAAGGAGAGAGAGCTATGAAAAAAATACTTTTATTTGTATACCCAACATTTGCAGAGTTTGAAATAACAGTAGCAACGGCATTGCTGAAAACGAAGTATGAAATCATAACAGCGGGCTTAACAAAAGAATTGATTATAAGTGAAACTGGGTTGCAAGTGCAGCCGCATATAGAAGTAAGTGAAGTACGTGTAGATGAGTATGAGGGGATACTTATTCCAGGTGGAGAAGAAGTACAGTTGGAAGATGCAAAATCTCTTTTTTCAATTATTCGTCAATTTCATGAACAAGAAAAATTAGTGGCGGCAATTTGCGCTGGACCGTTTGCGCTAGCAAAAGCGGGCTTATTTAAGGGGATTTCTTATACCGCGACTATAGATTATCAAAAGTTCGATTGTTTTCCAATAGAAAATTTCGTGTATAAAGAAGTTGTGCAACACTCAAATATCATTACAGCACAAGGGCATGCATTTGTACCATTCGGAATAGCAATTGCCTCTTATTTTGGAGTGGCAGACGAACATAATACCAATTTTTATGGTGGTAAAGGCAATGTAGTAATGGAGAAACTTTTACGAGAAAACGTGTAAAAGCTAGCAAATGCTAGCTTTTTTCTTTTTGACATCGATAAATGGCTAACGTTTTTGGGTCACGCCATATACCGTTATGAAGTGACAATTCATTTTCTACTTCTTCTTTTAGCCATACCTTCATTTCCGCGTGAAGGTATGTATGATCAGGTATATTTAGCGACGGAAACATGCTAGAAATATAGTTTACAATCGGAGTAGCATGATGAAAAACGAGAGCATTATGAATAACTGTTTCTTCAACAGTTGGAAAAACAGATTGTAATATCTCTTTACCGTTTTCTAAACAAAATGGAGTGACTGATGATGTTGTTTTCGGTAAATCAAATGCGTCTAACATGCGGTTACACATTTCAACTATACGAGGTAGTGTAACGCTAGAATTTGTTGTAGCTAAAAGTGAGCCGCCGGGACGAATTACTTTATGGAATCCTTGAACTGTTTTTTCAACATCTTTCATGTGATATAACATATGTCTTGCGATTATTAGGTCATAATAATTTGTTTCGAAAGGGAGTTTACTAGCATCCCCTCGTTTCCATTCTATTAAGTTATTTGTCTTAGCAGCCTCAGCAAGCATAGCTTCGGATTGATCCAATCCGGTTAATGGGCCTTTATGACCATTTGTTTGTAAAAGGGAAAGGAATTTTCCACTAGCACATCCAACCTCTAATATGTTTTCTTCCCCTTGAAGTTGTAAATGTTTAATGACAATCGTATCTAAATCTACGTGTTTTTCTTCGTAATGTACATGTGTGTCTATGCGTGTTTGTAAATGGTTGCTAACGTTATATTGACGTTTTACATCATTCATTTTTTCACATTCCACCTTCGTGCAAAATTGCTGAATCGCATGTGTTAATACGTCGGTTTTCTTTAAACCTTCGTAATGGAGTGCAGCTTCAAACCTTTCAAGTAATTTTTCTTCAATTCGAAAATGAATATCTTTTCGCTTCGTCATTGAAATCTCGCCCCTTTGCATCTGTTAGTGAGACTATAGCACGATTGGAAAAATTGTGTAAATAATTTGTGTACACAATATGGAGGGGATGAAAAAATTGTTTGAATGTGAGTTTAAACTATTGACGATTTAACCGTTTTCATATATTCTTAAATTAAGTAATATTCAAATAATTCAAAAGAAATGAGAGAGTCACATGCTTCTTCAAGGAACACATCGAATTGGTCGTATGGCCATGCTGTTGGCACTTGCGGATGAGAATGAAAGCCCTGTATTATCCATTCCAAAAGGTTGGAAGTATTGTACGGGGAAAGTGGGTTCGATGAATTCGCAAAAGGTTGTCGCAGCAATGGAAACAGCGGCTAAGAGCAACCAAGTTATTGAAACAGACGTTTACAGAGAAACACATGCACTTTATCATGCAATTATGGAAGCTTTGTACGGAGTGACGAGAGGTCAAATTCAGTTAGCAGACGTTCTTCGTACAGTAGGACTTCGTTTTGCGATTGTGCGCGGTACACCATACGACGGAAAAAAAGAAGGCGAATGGGTTGCTGTTGCATTATATGGAACGATTGGTGCACCTGTAAAAGGATCTGAGCATGAGGCGATTGGTTTAGGAATTAATCACATATGATTTGCCCATAGTCTATTAGTTAGAAGGGGGCCTTACTTTTTTAGGACAGAAGTCTGTCTTAAAAAGATAAGGTCCCCTTTTGCCTTTTTAAGGAGGAAAAATGATGATTACGTTAACAGGACATACATTGACAGTTGAAGAAATGAAGAGGTTATTACTTGAAGGAGAAGGTGTAACAGCTTGTCCAACTAGTATGCAAAAGGTAGCAGAATGCCGCGAAGTAGTTGAGAAAATCGTAGAAGACGGAAAAGTCGTTTACGGTATTACAACTGGATTTGGAAAGTTTAGTGATGTGCTTATCCAAAAAGATGATGTAAAGGCACTTCAACATAATTTAATTCAGTCACATGCATGCGGGATTGGTGATCCATTCCCTGAAGAAGTATCGCGCGGAATGTTAATTTTACGAGCAAACACGATGCTTAAAGGAGTATCAGGCGTAAGGCCGCTCGTTGTAAATATGCTTCTTGAGTTTGTAAATCGTAAAATCCACCCAGTCGTTCCGCAACAAGGTTCACTTGGTGCGAGTGGAGATTTGGCACCTTTATCTCATCTTGCGCTCGTATTATTAGGCGAAGGTGAAGTGTTCTATAAAGGGAAAAGAGTTCATGCAATGGTTGCTCTTACAGAAGAAGGGCTTGAGCCAATTGAACTTGAAGCGAAAGAAGGTCTTGCATTAATTAATGGTACGCAGGCGATGACAGCGCAAGGAGTTCTTTCTTATATAGAAGCAGAAGCAACGGCGTATCAAGCTGAACTAATTGCTTCGATGACAATTGAAGGGTTACAAGGCATTATTGATGCATTTGATGAAAATGTTCATAAAGCACGTGGTTATAAAGAGCAAGTGGATGTAGCAAGCAGAATTCGTGACATTCTTCATGATAGTAAGTTAACAACAAAACAAGGAGAACTACGTGTACAGGATGCCTATTCACTTCGTTGTATCCCGCAAGTACACGGTGCTTCTTGGCAAGTTTTGAATTATGTGAAAGAAAAATTAGAAATTGAAATGAATGCCGCAACAGATAATCCGCTAATCTTTGATGGCGGGGAAAAAGTAATTTCAGGTGGTAATTTCCACGGTCAACCGATTGCGTTTGCGATGGACTTCTTAAAAGTAGGAATGGCGGAACTTGCAAATATTTCGGAGCGCCGTATTGAGCGTTTAGTAAATCCGCAATTAAATGATTTACCACCATTTTTAAGTCCAGAACCAGGACTGCAGTCAGGTGCAATGATTATGCAGTATGCTGCAGCGTCACTTGTTTCTGAAAATAAAACGTTAGCACATCCGGCGAGTGTAGATTCAATTCCGTCTTCTGCTAACCAAGAAGATCATGTAAGTATGGGAACAATTGCTTCACGCCATGCTCATCAGATCATTCAAAATGCAAGACGTGTTCTTTCAATTGAGATGATTTGTGCAATGCAAGCAGCAGAATATCGTGGTATTGAAAACATGAGTACAGTGACGAAGAGCTTCTACCATCAAGGTCGTCAGCAAGTGCCATCTATTAAAAATGACCGTATATTCTCAACGGATATTGAAAATATTGCGCATTGGTTAAAAACGAATTATTCGATAAAAGAAAGATTAGATGTAAACGCAGCACTATAAAATGAGAAAAGGGAGAGATTGAAATGGAAAAAGTACAACAAACAATTCGCGCGCCAAGAGGTACAGAGTTACAAACGAAAGGTTGGGTGCAAGAAGCAGCACTTCGAATGTTAATGAACAATTTAGATCCTGAGGTAGCTGAAAAACCAGAAGAATTAGTTGTATATGGTGGAATTGGCCGTGCAGCTCGTAACTGGGAAAGCTACAATGCAATCGTAGATTCATTAAAAACGTTAGAAAGCGATGAAACGTTACTTGTTCAATCAGGAAAACCAGTTGCCATTTTTAAATCACATGAAGACGCGCCGCGTGTTCTGTTAGCGAATTCAAACTTAGTACCAAAATGGGCGAATTGGGATCACTTCCGAGAACTAGAGAAAAAAGGTCTTATGATGTACGGACAAATGACAGCTGGTAGCTGGATTTACATTGGAACACAAGGGATTCTACAAGGAACATATGAAACATTTGGTGAAGCAGCTCGTCAACATTTTGAAGGTTCATTAAAAGGTACATTAACACTTACTGCTGGTTTAGGTGGTATGGGTGGTGCACAACCTCTTGCTGTAACGATGAATGGCGGTGTTGTCATTGCTATTGATGTAGATAAGCGTAGTATCGATCGTCGTATTGAAAAGAGATATTGTGATAAGTATACAGAATCATTAGAAGAAGCATTGGCTATTGCAAACGAGTATAAAGAGAAGAAAGAGCCTATTTCAATTGGATTATTAGGCAATGCAGCAGAGATTTTACCTGAGTTAGTAAATCGTAATATTATCCCTGACTTAGTTACGGATCAAACATCTGCTCATGACCCATTAAACGGTTATATTCCAGTAGGTTATACGTTAGAAGAGGCAGCGAAACTTCGTGAAGAAGATCCAGAACGTTACGTACAATTATCAAAAGAAAGTATGACAAAACATGTAGAAGCAATGCTTGTAATGCAAGAAAAAGGCGCAATTACATTTGATTATGGAAATAACATTCGCCAAGTTGCTTTCGATGAAGGCTTGAAAAATGCATTCGATTTCCCAGGATTCGTTCCAGCATTTATCCGTCCATTATTCTGTGAAGGAAAAGGACCGTTCCGCTGGGTAGCACTTTCTGGTGATCCAGAAGATATTTATAAAACAGACGAAGTAATTTTACGCGAGTTCGCTGATAATGAACATTTATGTAACTGGATTCGTATGGCTCGTCAGCAAGTTGAATTCCAAGGCCTTCCATCACGTATTTGTTGGTTAGGTTACGGTGAGCGTGCAAAATTTGGTCGCATCATTAATGAAATGGTGGCAAATGGTGAATTATCAGCACCAATCGTAATCGGTCGTGACCATTTAGATTGCGGATCAGTAGCATCTCCAAACCGTGAAACAGAAGCGATGAAAGACGGTAGTGATGCAGTAGCAGACTGGCCAATTTTAAATGCATTAATTAACAGTGTAAACGGTGCAAGCTGGGTGTCTGTTCACCACGGTGGCGGCGTTGGTATGGGGTATTCACTTCACGCTGGAATGGTTATCGTTGCAGATGGAACAGAAGCAGCAGCAAAACGTATTGAGCGCGTATTAACTTCTGACCCTGGTATGGGTGTTGTTCGTCACGTGGATGCTGGATATGACTTAGCTGTGGAAACTGCGAAAGAAAAAGGCGTTAACATTCCAATGATGAAATAAGGAGGAGAAAACATGCTGGACACTTTACTAATAAATATCGGTCAATTACTAACAATGGATCAAGAAGATGGCTTGTTAAGACGGGAAGCGATGAACACGCTTCCTGTTATCGAAAACGGTGCGGTTGGAATTGAAAACGATGTAATTACTTTCGTTGGAACAGCGGAAGAAGCGAAAGGATTACAAGCGAAAGAAGTTATTGATTGCGGCGGGAAAATGGTTTCTCCTGGTCTTGTTGACCCGCATACTCATCTTGTATTTGGTGGATCTCGTGAAAATGAAATCGCACTAAAATTACAAGGAGTTCCGTACTTAGAAATTTTAGAACAAGGCGGAGGCATTCTTTCGACTGTAAATGCAACGAAACAAGCATCGAAAGAAGAACTTGTTCAAAAAGCGAAATTCCATTTAGACCGTATGTTATCTTTCGGAGTTACAACTGTAGAAGCGAAGAGTGGTTACGGATTAGATGATGAGACGGAATGGAAACAATTAGAGGCAACTGCACAATTACAAAAAGAGCATCCGATCGATTTAGTTTCCACATTTTTAGGTGCTCATGCAGTTCCGAAAGAATATAAAGGTAGATCAAAAGAGTTTTTACAATGGATGTTAGATTTATTGCCAGAAATGAAAGAGAAGCAATTGGCTGAGTTCGTCGATATTTTCTGTGAAACAGGTGTGTTCTCTGTCGAAGAGTCAAAAGAGTTTTTACTAAAAGCGAAAGAGCTTGGCTTTGATGTGAAAATTCATGCAGATGAAATTGACCCTCTTGGTGGTGCGGAAGCTGCTGCTGAAATCGGTGCAGCATCAGCAGATCATTTAGTTGGCGCTTCTGATAAAGGAATTGAAATGCTTGCAAACTCGAATACAGTAGCAACTCTATTACCAGGAACGACTTTCTATTTAAATAAAGAAAGCTTCGCTCGCGGTCGTAAAATGATTGATGAAGGTGTTGCAGTTGCATTAGCTACAGACTTTAACCCAGGTAGCTGTCCAACTGAAAACATTCAGCTTATTATGAGCATTGCAATGCTAAAACTGAAAATGACACCAGAAGAAGTTTGGAATGCCGTAACAGTTAACTCATCTTATGCCATTAACCGTGGTGATGTAGCTGGGAAAATTAGAGTTGGTCGTAAGGCAGATTTAGTGTTATGGGATGCTTACAATTATGCTTACGTACCGTACCATTATGGCGTAAGTCATGTAAATACAGTATGGAAGAATGGGAATATTGCATATACAAGAGGTGAACAATCGTGGAGCACGGCCACTATTTAAAGAAAAATGCAAAGTTTATTGATCGTGAAGTGACGAAATGGAGTGAAATGATTAAAGATTGGGAGGAAGGTGTAGAAATATTCGGTGCTGCCTTAATTGGAGCACCCCTTTCTAAACCATCTATTAGTCATTCAGGTGCATGTTTTGCGCCAAAAACAATTCGTGCGATGTTAGATGCATATAGTACATACGCAATTACAGAAGAACACGATATGAAAGAAAGTGTTCTGTATGATTGCGGTGATATTACGATGCATGTGACGGATATAAAAGAAAGTCATAGCCGAATTGCGAAAACAGTTGGTCATGTAACGAAAGTAAATCCGAACATGATACCAATCGTACTTGGTGGTGACCACTCAATTAGTTTTCCGAGTATAACAGGATTTGCAAATAGTAAAGGGAAAATCGGTATTATTCAATTTGATGCTCATCATGATTTACGTAATTTAGATGATGGTGGTCCATCAAATGGTACACCGTTCCGTAGTTTGCTAGAAAATGATGTCATAACAGGAAAACAACTCGTTCAAATCGGCATTCGTAATTTTTCAAATGCACGTGCGTACCATGAATATGCAAAAGAACATGGCATAACAGTGTATACAATGAAAGACGTACGAGAGCGAGAAATAAAAGATATTATCACGGAAAGTATTGAAGTACTAAGAAAACAAGGTGTGACTTCTATTTATATTTCTCTTGATATGGATGTACTAGACCAAGCGTTTGCACCAGGTTGTCCAGCAATTGGCCCTGGTGGGATGGATAGTACTACTTTACTTGATGCAATTGAATTTCTTGGTAAAGAGCCACTCGTTCAAGGGATGGATATAGTAGAAATTGATCCAACTCTTGATTTTAGGGATATGACGAGTAGAGTAGCTGCGCAAGTGATTATGAGTTTTCTTTTAGCGCGGGAGACGATTCGTAAGCAGGTTAGTATATAGACGGAAAAGTAGATCTTTATTTATGCCTTATCAAAAACACATCACTACTTAAATGTAGTGATGTGTTTTTGTGTTAAAAGAGAATGAATGTGTGTGGAACCGTTAATGGAATTGCGGTTTTTATAGTGTATTGTGTAAATTTAATTTCTTGCTTCTGAAGTATTGACGTGTAAAATAATTTTGTGATAAAATAAAAATTTTGCTAAAAAAATGAATGTGTGTTAAGCTTAAGAAGGTTACCATATATGGAGGTGGATTATTTGTTTCAAATTGGCGATAACATTGTTTATCCAATGCAAGGAGCAGGTATAATTAAAGCCATAGAAGAGAAAGAAATCGCAGGAAAAAAACAACAATATTATGTTATAAAAATGTCGGCTAATAATATGGAAATAATGATTCCTGAAGGCAAAATATTGAACTCAAATATACGACCAGTTACAGATATCAAGGCATTACTACACATAATAGATATTTTTTTGCATGGGGAATCAGATAGATTACTTACGTGGAAACAAAGGTATAAAGTGAACACTGATAAAATAAAAACGGGTAAAATGCAAGAAGGTGCTGAAGTTGTGCGTGATTTAATGCGTATACAGAAAGAAAAAGCACTTAATGCAAGCGAAAAGAAAATGTTAGATAACGCACATGAATTTTTGATTAGTGAACTTGGATTAATTGAAGGTATCACAGAAAATCAAATAAAAAGCTTTTGTTAAGGTTCATTACAAATAATGTATTGCATCCCAAAAAAGATCTTGAATTTTTTGGGAACATAATTATAGGCAATCAATCATTTCAAAGACATTCAACTCTTTCAAACCACTTTTAAAGCATTAACCTCTTTTGTTATTACTACAATCAAATCCATTTTTATTTTAAATTTCTTTTACGAATGTTCGAAGTTTAATTCAATACTTCGATAAAATAGTTACTTGATTTTTGCAATCCTGATTCACACTGGCACGGACGAGGAGCCGTAAGGATGAAAGAGAGGTAGGGCTTTCATTGTTTTAGGTATATAAGTTATTATTTTTAGAAGAATACTGAACCATTTTCACTTCTATTGATAAGGGATTCTTTATATTAAAGAGATAAACAAATTGACAGCCATATATGATTAACTAAAAAAGGTTTTCTACTAAGGAAACCTTTTTAATTTTATTTATAGCATTCTATTTTTTTGATATTCGAATGTTTTATGGCAAAGTCGTATAAATTGACGTTACTATTTAAAAGTAAGTATGATGCGAATATAGTTAGAATTTTTAAGGGGGAAGAAAAATGGCAAGTTCAAATAATAAAGCGGCAAGTATTTATGAGGGAACAAATGTAAACGCTGGGGGATCTTTTGAAAACATTGAAGAAACGAAGTTGTTTAATCCGATTCAAATTGGGTCTTGGTCTCTTCAGAATCGCATAGTGATGGCGCCGATGACGAGATGCTTTGCAAATAATGAGACTGGTGTAGTTGGTGCTGATGTAGTTGAGTACTATAGAAAGCGTGCTGCGGATGGAGTTGGACTAATTATTACAGAAGGAATTGTCATTAGCCGGAGAGCGAAAGGGAATCCAGGAGTACCAGGGATTTATACGCAAGAACAAATCGATTCGTGGAAGCCAGTTACAGAGGCAGTACATAAAGAAGGCGGGACGATTATTGCCCAAATATGGCATGTTGGGCGTATGAGTCATCATGAAATAATTGGTGGTCAATTGCCACAAGCACCGTCTGCTATTGCTGCAGAAGGGAATGTTCCGCGTTTTCGTAAACCGTTTGATACACCAGAAGCATTGACGTTAGAAGAAATAGAAGAAGTTATTGGTCAATACGCACAAGCTGCGAAAAATGCAATCGAAGCTGGGTTTGATGGAGTAGAAATTCACGGTGCACACGGATATTTAATCGATCAATTTACGTATGAGTTTGCGAATAAGCGAACAGATAAATATGGTGGTGATTTAAAACAAAGGTTAACGTTTATGAAAGAAGTAACGGCGGCTGTAATAGAAGCTGTTGGAGCTAATAAAACACTTCTTCGTTTCTCTGCTTTCAAAGGTGATAATCCTACTTATATGTGGGAAAATCCTGAGTTTGCAATTGAAACGTTCATAAATATGTTTAAAGAGGTTGGGTTAACGATGATCCATCCTTCAACGATGAATTATACGCAAGAGATTGCTGATGGAAAGAATTTTCATCAACTAGTAAGAAAATATTGGGATGGTACGATTGTTGGGGTTGGTAATTTAAATCCGAAAGAGGCCGAAGAAGCGTTGCAAGAAGGAACGATTGATGTAGCGGCATTCGGAAGACCGTTAATTGCTAATCCAGACTTTGTTCATCGAATTAAACACGCTGAAAGTTTAGTTGAATATGACGCGAAAGAGCATCTTGCTACGTTAGTATGAATAAAGATAAAAGGAGAGCACATCGAGTGTTCTCCTTTTATTATGGAATTTCATAGGGGGAAGCGGGATGAGTGAAACGCTACTCGTTATTATTAGTATATTACTATTTTTAATGTTGCTTTTAATCGTCTTTTTTATCATTACATTTTTTATAAAAAAACGAACACACCATTCTATTTTAAAATTACATCCGTACTTAGGAAGAATGCGCTACTTACTGGAAAAGATAGGGCCTGAATTTCGACAATATTGGTTTGATCATGATACGGATGGAAAGCCTTTCTCACGTTATGATTTTCAAAGTGTTATGTTTTTAGCGAAATATCGCTCTGAAATACTTGGTTTTGGATCAAAACGAGATTTTGAAGCTTCTGGATATTATATTGCTAATACATTATTTCCGATATTAACTGAGGAATTAAGTGTGAATCTCACGCAAGAGCGGGAAGGTAAAAAGTACGTGATTCATAAAGAAGGGTTATTTTCAAGAAGAGAAAAATTGACAGCGGATACAACGAATCTTTGGCTGTACGAAGAAGATGATGCAATTATAGTCGGTGAGAACCGTAAATATCCGTGGAAGCTACATGGCATGTTTGGTGCATCTGCGACTTCTTACGGTGCGATTGGAGAAAATTATATTTTAGCGAGTGGTTTTGGAGCAAAAATGGCAGGCGGATCGTGGATTAATACGGGTGAAGGTGGCGTTATTCCAGAACATTTACATACAGGAGCGAATATCGTTGCGCAAATTGGTCCAGGGTTATTTGGATACCGTGATGAAGACGGTAATTTTTCAATGGGAAAATTTATGGAGAAAGCGAAAGAAAGTAATATTAGAGCATTCGAATTGAAATTTGGGCAAGGTGCTAAAATACGTGGTGGTCATTTAGAGGGACAAAAAGTAAATGAGAAAATTGCTTTTGTTCGCAACGTCCGAAAGGGAGAGACGATTAATTCACCGAATCGATTTTCATTTTTAAAGAATGCAGCGGATACACTTTGTTTTATTCAACAGTTGCAAGAAAACAGCGGTAAACCAGTTGGAATGAAAATTGTAATTGGTCAGCAGGAGCCTTTGGAAGATTTAATAAAAACAATGAAAGAACTAAACATTTACCCAGATTTTATTACAATCGACGGTTCAGAAGGCGGGTCAGGGGCAACGTATAAATCGATGGCAGATTGTATGGGACTGCCGCTTATTCCAGCATTACTTACATTTATCGATACAGCAAACCATTATGGTGTCCGTAACAAGTTTAAAGTATTTGCAGCGGGTAAATTAATCACACCAGATAAAGTGGCGATTGCTTTAGCGATTGGGGCGGATGCTGTAAGTTCAGCCCGTGGGTTTATGATGGCAAGTGGCTGTATTATGGCCCTTCAATGTAATTCTGGTCAATGTCCATCTGGTGTAGCCACGACGAATCCGCATTATCAAAAAGCGTTAGATCCGTATGAGAAGAAGTGGCGAGTCATGAATTATATTATTAGTATGAGATATAGTTTATTTTCATTAGCGGCAGCGGCGGGAGTGAAGAGCCCGCGCCATTTAACTAGAGAGCATATTGTGTTTAAAGACGAGGTGGGGAGAGTAGTTCCTCTTTCGGAATTGTTTCCTATAGTAAATCAAACCTAAAAGTATATTTGATGTGTAAGATTTTTTAGAGGAATAATTATATTTTTGGAAAAATTAGGAGTATAATAGGGGAGTATTTTTGAAAATGACTATTTTTAGGGAGAGATTCACTTGCAGCAAGGTTCGTACAGTATTACAATTTTTTTACTCGTCATAGGGCTCGTTATATTTAGACGCATGCGCTCTATGAATCGACCAATTAATAATAAAGGAAGACGACTACTATTGCCATTATTCTTCTTATTACCAGGTTTTTCTTTATACGCAGCACCGATACAACTTGCTGGTTGGCAAATTGGTATAGCTGCTGGGATCGGACTGTTATTGTCAATTCCACTTATTATTTTAAGTGGGTATGAAGTCAGAGAAGATGGGCAAATTTATGCAAAAAAAAGTATCGCTTTTATTGCTACATTTTTAGTTATCGTTCTTTTACGTGCTTATTTTAGAAGACATTTACAAGGTTTAGATCCAAAGTCAATCGGCATTCTTTTCTACACTCTTGCGGTTTGTTATATAGTACCTTGGCGTATTGGGTGCTATATGAAATTTCGGAAAGTATATGTAGAGAAAGAGAAATTTGCGATGCCAATAAGCTAAAAGTCATACATTTGTATGGCTTTTTTAATTTAAAATGAAATGAGTAACTTATTGACAATGAAAAATAAGTAACTTATAATAAATATTAAGTTCGAGATAAATAACATTTTAAATCAAGGTTTATTATGATTATAGATTGAACAAATATTTTTTTGAGTATTATCTCGAATTCGAGATAATTTCTATAGGTTAGATAACTAATATGTGATTTTATAATTAGTATCTCGAATTCGAGATAAATTATAATGACGGATTTTACTTTGCAGTATGGACAAAATGAATAGTGAATTTGAATGTAAAACAATTTTTATAATGAAATAAAAAAGGAGTGGAAGAAATGGAAAAGAAAACAATGGGGATCCATCATATTACAGCGATTGTAGGGCATCCACAAGAAAATGTAGACTTTTATGCTGGTGTATTAGGGTTACGTTTAGTGAAACAAACAGTGAATTTTGATGATCCAGGTACGTACCATCTTTATTTTGGAAATGAAGGAGGAAAACCTGGAACAATTATTACGTTTTTCCCATGGGCAGGTGCTCGTCAAGGTATTATTGGTGATGGTCAAGTAGGAATTACGTCTTACGTTGTACCAAAAGGTGCAATGGAGTTTTGGGAAAATAGATTAGAAAAATTCGATGTTTCGTATACGAAAATGACTCGTTTTGGAGAGCAGTATTTAGAATTTGATGATCCGCATGGTTTGCATATAGAATTAGTTGAAAGAGAAGCAGGCGAATTAAATAATTGGAGTTTTGGAGAAGTTACACCAGAAGTAGCAATTAAAGGGTTTGGAGGTGCTGTTCTTTTATCTGCACAGCCTCAAAAAACAGCTGAATTGTTAGAACATATTATGGGTCTTGAGAAAATTGGAGAAGAGGGTGAATTTGTTCGATTCCGTTCTTCTGCTGATATTGGAAATATTATTGATTTGAAATTATCAACAATCGGTCGTGGCCAAATGGGCGTTGGTACAGTTCATCATATAGCTTGGAGAGCGATTGACGATGCTGATCAGCTAGACTGGAAAGAGCATGTGTCGCGTTTTGGATATCACGTAACTCCTGTACAAGATCGAAATTATTTTAACGCGATTTATTTTAGAGAACATGGTGAAATCTTATTTGAAATTGCAACAGATCCTCCTGGTTTCGCTCATGATGAATCGTTAGAGACGATGGGTGAGGAATTAAAGTTACCGGAACAATATGAACAACATAGAAAACAGATTGAACAAACGCTTTTACCATTTGAAGTGAGAAATTTAGATTAAAGTGATTGAAGGGGGAACAGGATTATGATGAAACATGTTTTTCAAAAAGGAAAAGATACGTCAAAACCAGTGTTGTTATTACTTCATGGCACAGGTGGTAATGAAGTAGATTTACTACCACTTGCAGAAATAATTGATCCGGAAGCGTCGGTATTAAGCGTTAGGGGAAATGTGTTAGAGAATGGGATGCCGCGTTTCTTCCGCCGATTAGCAGAGGGCATTTTTGATGAAGAGGATTTAATTTTCCGTACGAAGGAATTAAATGAATTTTTAGATGAAGCGGCTAAAGAATATAAATTCGATAGAAATAACATTGTAGCTATCGGTTATTCGAATGGGGCAAATATCGCAGCAAGCTTATTATTCCATTACGAAAATGCATTAAAAGGTGCTGTGCTTCATCACCCAATGGTACCAAGAAGAGGAATGCAATTAGCAAATTTAGCAGGGAAATCTGTGTTTATTGCTGCTGGGACAAATGACCCAATTTGTTCATCAGCAGAGTCAGAGGAATTGAAGGTACTATTAGAAAATGCAAATGCGAATGTAACAATGCATTGGGAAAATCGAGGGCATCAATTAACGATGGGTGAAGTAGAAAAAGCAAAAGAGTGGTATGACAAAGCATTTTAAAAAAAGAAGCATCTGCTAACGATTAGCAGATGCTTCTTTTTTATTTAAGACTGGATTGCAAGATGAGATGAAGAAAGTGGTAGCTCAATATCAACAATCGTACCTTTATTTAATTCGCTTGAAATGTGTAATCTACCATGATGTTCTTCAATTATTTTGTAACACATCATTAATCCTAGTCCTGTGCCTTTTTCTTTTAAACTATAAAAAGGTTCGCCTAGACGGGAGATACGATCTTCAGGAATGCCGCAACCTTCATCGATAATTCGTATTAAGATGAAATTATCCTCTAATGGTTTTGTTTGGATGAAAATATTTCCGCCATTTGGCATTGCTTCTATCGCATTTTTTAATATGTTTATAAACACTTGTTTTAATTGGTTACCGTCACATTGAATATCATATACGTAATCAAAATGATCCATGATGATATGAACGCTATGCATAATTGCAGTCGGTAAAATAAATGTAACTACCTCTTCAATTAAAGTTTGTATGTTACAAGTTTGGATAGATAATACTTGTGGCTTAGACATCGCCATAAATTGACTCGTGATGGATTCCATTTGTGAAATCTCACTTAACATAACATCGATATACCATTTCTGCTCCTCACTTATTTCAGGGAGGAGCAACGTTAGAAAACCTTTTAGAGAAGTGAGTGGATTTCGAATTTCATGGGCAATTCCAGCTGTCAGTTGTCCGACTACTGCGAGCTTCTCTGATTTTCGTAGTAACTTTTCAGTTTCTTTTAGCTCAGTAACATCTCTCCCCATCACGATAAGACCTTTGCGAGAACCATCAGGATGATAAAGCGGAACTTTTGATATACTTAAGATTAGATCGAAATCATCTCTATGTATAATAAATTCCTCGCCATGAAGAATTTGTCTTTGTTGCCATGCTAGTTCATCGATTTCTTCACAATGTAAAAAAGCTTCTCGGTATGCTTCATTATATTGAATGAGTTCGCTATCTTTTTTCCCGTGGTAAGGTACATGATGGAAATTGAAGCAAGAAAGTGCGTAATCATTTGCCTCAAGCCAGCGCCCTTCATGATCTTTAAATATAACAAACGCAGGCATGGAGTTTACTAATGTACGTAATCTCTTCTCACTTTCTTTTAGCATATTCTCAATTCTTTCTGATTTTTCAAGCGGCTTCATAATAGCATATACGCCAGTAAGACGATTTTGAACAAAAATAGGAACTAGTTTTGTCACAACATCTAATAAGAATCCATTTTTATGATAAATAGATAAGATATACTCTTGTTGATTATCCGCTTCAGTATTCTTTATATTTTGTAATACTTGCTCAGAAATATGGGCTTCTAAAATAGAGGTAATATTTTTCTGTTCTAATTCTAAAGAAGTGTAACCTAATATTCTTTCGGCAGAAGGATTTATATGTAGAATAACTCCTTCTAAATTTAATGAAATAATACTATCAGGATTGTGTTCGAACAGAGATGCGTACATTTCTGTTAATGAACGATCTTGTATATGGTTTTGCAAACGTCTAGAAATGTTCGGATGACGTTTTTTTTGAGTTGGTGAATATTTTTTACGACTCATAATAGTTCCTCCGTACAAATAGCATCTAAAAAGATTTGTCTATTCATAACTATAATATAGATGTAATGTGTATTTCTATAAAAAATGGAAGTTATAGAATAAATTTTGTTTTTTTTTATTTTTTGCAAGGTGAATGCAGGATGGTAATAAGGAGAGCTTATATTGTTTTATAAACCTTTTGTAAGTTACAGACGGCTGTTTTCCGTATAACATTAGGGTAGAGGAGGGGGAGAGAAAATGAAAAATTATATTCAAGGGATTGATCACGTGCAAGTAGCTGCGCCTGTAGGGTGTGAAGAAGAGGCGCGTGATTTTTATGGGAATAAAATAGGTATGGAAGAAATTCCAAAGCCAGAAGAGCTGAAAAAACGAGGTGGATGTTGGTTTAAGTGTGGAAATCAAGAAATTCATATTGGTGTCGAGCAGAACTTTACAGCAGCTAAAAAGGCTCATCCAGCTTTTTATGTGAATGAAATTAATGAATTTAAGCAAACATTGATAGAGCAAGGTGTTGAAGTGATTGATGATTATGCACGGCCAGATGTAATTCGATTTTACGTGTCAGATCCATTTGGAAATCGAATTGAATTCATGCAAAATAAAGACTAGGTGGATTCCCACCTAGTCTTTAGCCTCTTCTGAAAAGTCCTAACACTTCTACAGTTTCTGTAATATTAACGAATGCATTCGGGTCGATTTCAGAAATTGTTAGTTTCATACTTGCTAATTCTTCACGAGAAACGACTGTCATAAGTACACGCTTTTTCTCGCTTGAATAAGCGCCTTCGCCATCAAGTAATGTGATTCCACGTACAACAGTTGAAAGAAGCTGTTTTTTCATTTTTTCTGCTTCATTTGTTACAATCATAAGTGTAACTTTACGATGTTTTGTATGAACAGCATCAATTACTTTACCAGTTACATAAATAGAAAGTAAGCTTGTAAGTGCAACATCCCAAGTGAAGAAGAATCCTGCGATTATTACAACGACTGTATTTAAAACAATAAGAAATCCGCCAAGTTTAATGTCTCGCTTGCGGGATAATAGCATACCGATAATATCAAATCCACCAGTGGATCCATTACAGTTAAAAACAAGACCAATACCAGCTCCGGCGATGACACCTCCGAAGATAGAAGATAAAAGTGGGTCTGTTGCTACGACTTTTACTGGAACGTAGTATAAGGCAACAGATAAGACAACTACAGAGACAACTGTGTTGAAAATTACTTTTTTTCCAAGACCTATGTACCCTAAAATAAGGATAGGTAAGTTTAATACAAAGTTAATAATACCTGTGTTTACAGGGGTTACAATCCCTAAAATAATAGCAATTCCGCCAATTCCACTACTTAAAATTTTGTGGGGGATAAGGAAAAGATTAAAGGCAACCGCAATAATAATAGAACCGATAATAACACCAAGGAATCTGACCATTTCTTTCCCGTCCTTCACTGAAAAATTCATATTATTTCAAGATTATATATGATATTGAAAGTTTTGGGTAAAAACAGTTTATTTTGGTAAATTAGATTAATCAAAAGAATTTGAGTATTTTATCATTTGAAAGGGGATACAGTTGTGAAGATAAAAACATATCAACAGAAAAGCCCGTTGAAGCAAGAATGTGAGGATTCTTATTTTTGTAATAAAGATAAAAAGATTTATGGTGTATGTGACGGTGCAACACCACTTGTCCCGTTTCGTGATGAAAAGGGACATAATGGAGCATACATCGCTTCGCATTTATTTGCAAGTTATTTTACTTCATTACGCGAAAATCATAGTTTACAAGCTTCAGTTGCAAAAGCAAATGAAGCACTGCAAAGCAAAATGTTGGAATATAAAGTAGATACGGGAAAGAAAGAGCATTTGTGGTGTACATGTATTGCGGCAATTCAAATAGATGGTGAGAAAATTGAATATGCACAACTCGGGGACTGTATGATTGTCGTAACTTTTCAAAATGGAACGATGCAAGTAGTAACGAAAGACACAGTTAAAGGAATTAGTAAACGAGCAAAAAAGAAGAGGGAAGAAGATCGTAAGAAAGGTTTATCTGTGCCAGAAGAACATGTTTTTCAAGATGTTCGAGAACAGTTAAAGTACAATCGTTATCTTGCAAATATGCCAAATGGTTATTCAGTTGCAAATGGAATGAAAGAAGCGATACATTATTTACAACATGGTGAATTACATACAGATGAAGTGAGTGGGATTTTTATTTGTTCAGACGGGTTATTCCACCCAGATTGGTCATTAGAACAAACTGTTGCATATATAAGAAAGAATAGTATAAATGAATATGTAGCAATCATCGAAGAGCTGGAAGGGGAAAAGAGAATAAGACCAGATGATAAAACGATTATTATGATTAATTTTTAAGAGGAGGCAGTTCAAATGGAAATTAAACGTGTCAATCTAACATTTCAAGATGAATTAGTTCCTTTAGAAAAAGTAAATAAACTTATTATTCACCATACAGCTGAAGATGGATGGGATGTGTATAAAACGCATGAATTTCATCAAACTGTAAGAGGGTGGAGTGGGATTGGTTACAACTATTTTATCGAAGAGGACGGAATTGTAGTGGAAGGACGAGGTTTACATATTGGAGCGCATGCGAAAAATCATAACCGTCATACAATTGGAATATGTATGACGGGAAATTTTGATAAATACGATCCAACTCCTGCACAAGTGAATGCATTATATTCTTTATGTAAAATGTTTATGAAGCAATTTGCTGTAAAGAAAGAAAATATACTCGGTCATAGGGAGTTAGAAGGAGTTACAAAAAGCTGTCCTGGTAATCGTTTTTCTATGATAGAGTTAAGGAAGATACTATCTTAAATATAGAGGAGTAACAACGATGATGAATATAAAAATACCAAATGATAAAAAAGAAGAGCTTGTAGCACAAATTCAGCAATTTTTTATGGAAGAAGATTTAGATGAAATTGGACGTTTCCAAGCAGAGCGTTTAATAGAAGAAATGATTAAATTAGTTGGACCATTTGCATACAATCAAGCAATTGGAGATGCAAGAAAGCTTGTAAGTGAGAAATTAACGAATATCGAAGAAGATTTATACGTGCTAGAGAAGAATGAAGGAAAATAAAAAAAGAGCCGATGGGCTCTTTTTTTTATTTGATTGATAGCAAAAAAACATGGAGAAAACACGGGAAGGACATTGAAAATACACCTTTTATTTTTAGAATATTCTTAGTTTTAAAATACTTCAAAAAGGAAGAGTGTAATGAGATTAACGCCAAGAGAAATTGATAAACTGCTAGTAGTTGTTGCGGCTGATTTAGCTTATCGACGAAAGGAGAGGGGACTTAAGTTAAACTATCCAGAAAGTATCGCTATTATTACGTATGAAATTTTGGAAGGAGCAAGAGATGGTAAAAATGTAGCGGAATTAATGGAGCTTGGAAAAAACATTTTAAGTGCTGAAGATGTTATGGAGGGTATTGCAGACATGATATCAGACATTCAAGTTGAGGCAACTTTTCCTGATGGAACAAAATTAGTAACTATTCATCAACCAATTCATTAAAGGAAGTGAATGTTATGATTCCAGGGCAATATATCCTTGCGAAAGAAGAAATAGTATGTAATGAAAATAAAAAAGCAACGAAAGTCAAAGTGCTAAATCAGGGAGATAGACCTATTCAAATTGGATCTCATTACCACTTTTATGAAGTGAATGAGGCGTTAAAATTCAATCGTAGTGTAGCAATTGGACAACATTTAAATATTCCAGCAGGTACAGCCGTAAGATTTGAGCCTGGAGATGAAAAAACGATTGAATTAGTTCCATATTCAGGGGAACAAGAAGTATATGGATTTAAAAATAAAGTGGATGGCGATATTCAATCTTACACAAAAAGAGGGAGATAGCATGAGTTTTAAGATGTCACGTAAACAATATGCTGATTTATATGGTCCAACTACAGGAGATTCTATACGTTTAGCGGATACACAATTATTCGCACATGTTGATCGAAATGCCACTGTATATGGTGATGAAGCTGTCTTTGGTGGTGGAAAATCAATTAGGGATGGTATGGGACAAAATTCACAACTTACAAGAGAACAGGGGGTTGTGGATGTTGTTATTACCAATGCAATTATTATTGATTATACAGGAGTATATAAAGCGGATATTGGTATAAAAGATGGAAAGATTTCAGCAATAGGTAAGAGTGGTAATCCTTCAGTTATGGATAACATTGATATCATCATTGGAACATCAACGGAAGTAATTTCGGGTGAGCGGAAAATCGTTACAGCTGGAGGTATTGATACACATGTGCATTTCATATCCCCACAACAAATTGATACAGCATTAGCTTCAGGTATAACAACTTTAATTGGTGGGGGAACAGGACCGGCAGAAGGGACTAAGGCAACTACAATAACACCTGGATCTTGGAACTTAAGAAAAATGCTAGAAGCGGCAGAAGCTTTTCCTGTAAACCTTGGGTTTTTAGGGAAAGGAAATAGTTCAAGTCTACCTGCCCTGGAAGAACAAATATTTGCAGGGGCTATCGGATTGAAAATCCATGAAGATTGGGGAGCGACTTCTTCAGCAATTAATCACTCGTTACAGATTGCTGATAAATATGATATTCAAGTCGCTATTCATACGGATACTTTAAATGAATGTGGTTTTGTGGAAGAAACGATAAAAGCTATTGATAATCGTGTTATTCATACGTACCACACTGAAGGAGCTGGAGGTGGGCATGCACCAGATATTATAAAGATTGCTGCGCTGAATAATATTTTACCATCTTCAACGAACCCGACCTTGCCATATACAGTGAATACGCTGGATGAACATTTAGATATGCTCATGGTATGTCATCATTTAAAAGCGAATATTCCAGAAGATGTAATGTTTGCAGATTCAAGGATTCGAAAAGAAACAATCGCGGCAGAGGATATTTTGCAAGATTTAGGGATTTTCAGCATGATTAGCTCTGACTCACAGGCGATGGGAAGGGTTGGAGAGGTTATTATTCGCAATTGGCAAACCGCCGATAAAATGAAAAAGCAGATTGGTAGTTTAGAGGGAGATAAAGAATATAACGATAATAATAGAATTCAACGTTATATAGCTAAGTATACAATTAATCCAGCTATTACACATGGGATTTCAGAATATGTTGGCTCTATTGAAGTAGGAAAGTATGCAGACCTTGTAATATGGGATCCACAATTTTTCGGTGTTAAGCCAGATATGGTTTTGAAAAACGGGATGGTAGTGATGGCATTAATGGGAGACGAGAATGCTTCGATTCCTACCCCACAACCATATTATGAAAAAAAGATGTTTGGTGCATATGGAAAAGCAGTACAGTCAAGTTCGATTACATTTGTATCGAAAGTAGCTTATGAGAATAATATTAAAGAAAAATTAGGTTTAAATAAAGTTGTATTACCTGTTAAAAACACGAGAGAGATTTCGAAGCGAGATATGAAACTAAATAATGCAACACCAAAAATTGAAGTAGATCCGCAGACATATGAAGTTAAAGTTGATGGACAAGTAATCACGTGTGAAGCAGTAGATATACTACCTATGGCTCAAAGATATTTTTTATTTTGATATAACGGGGGAGATAAAATGATTATTGAAAAAATTAATAACAACGTATGTAATATGAATGATTTCTCAAATACAAAAAAGCATCTTGATAAAATATCGATTTCTAGTGAGCTTTTACTGAAGAGGGTTCAGAAATTATATTCAGAATCTGGTTTTGAAATTGGGGTGTCTTTAGATAGTGGAGAAACATTAAAGAACGGTGATATTTTATATGAAGATGAAAATCGAATTGTATATATTGAAGTATTACCAGAAGAGGTGATTGTAATTACTCCAACATCAATAAAAGAAATGGGAATTATTGCTCATAACTTAGGAAATAGACATTTACCGGCACAATTCGATGAAGGGTGCATGATTTTGGCAAATGACTACTTAGTAGAAGATTTACTTAAAAAGGAAGGTGTTCCTTATCAAAAAGAAAATAGAGTATTACCAAAACCATTCAAGCATGCTTCACACAAACATATTTAACTTACTTAACCTACTCCAAATTAGTGATTCGAACTTCCCAACAGGAAGTTTTAGTCACTCTTTTGGATTAGAAACGTTTATTCAAGAGGGACAAGTTACAAATAAAGCCGAATTTTTCAAATGGGTTAATCGATATATAAAAGTCCAATTAACATACACGGATGGCTTAATTTGCAAATATACTTACGAAGCAATTAAGACTAATGAGAGAGAACAAATTACATTTTTAGATGATTTAATAACAGCACAAACACTGCCTTTTGAATGTAGAAAAGCAAATAGAATGATTAGTAAAAGTACTTCTAAATTATTGTGTGAATTGTTCTCATTTGTAAATTTAAATATATATAAAGAAAATATTATGGGTAATAAATTACAAGGTCATCCGAGTATCGTATACGGAATATTAGGGGCGGAATTGAAAATGACAATAGAAGAAACGCTCTTAGTTTTCTTATACTCAAGTGTTGGAAGTATAATTCAAAACGGTGTGAGAGCCATTCCTCTTGGACAAACAGATGGTCAAAAACTATTACAAGAATGCCATGAATTAATCTGTGAATCTATTGATAGAATTCAAATACTTTCATTAGAGGATTTTGGATTGAATGATCCTGAATTCGAAATAAATCAAATGCAACATGAAGATGTAAATGTAAGGGTCTTCATGTCATAGGGAGGAAAAAATAAAATGATAAAGCCTATTAGAATTGGTATCGGTGGCCCAGTAGGTGCTGGGAAAACAATGTTAGTTGAAAAGTTAACAAAACATCTAAATACAGATTATGAAATTGCAGCAATTACAAACGATATTTATACGAAAGAAGATGCAAAAATTTTATTGAAAACAGGTGTTTTACCAGAAGATAGAATTATTGGTGTAGAGACAGGAGGGTGCCCGCATACAGCAATTCGAGAGGACGCTTCTATGAATTTTGAAGCAATTGAAGAACTTATGATGAGACATAATAATTTAGATATTATTTTTATTGAAAGTGGGGGTGATAATTTAGCTGCCACATTTAGTCCGGAGCTAGTGGATTTTTCAATTTATATTATTGATGTGGCACAGGGAGAAAAGATTCCGCGTAAAGGTGGACAAGGAATGATCAAATCTGATGTATTTGTGATTAATAAAACGGATTTGGCACCTTATGTAGGGGCTGATCTTGGAGTTATGGAGCAGGATACGAAAAATTACCGACATAATAAACCATACTTTTTTACAAATTTGAAGGATGAGGAAGGTTTACAAGAATTAATAAATTGGATGCGACAAAACATTATGTTAGAAGGATTGAAAAAATGAAATCCCCTACAGGTGTCTTAAATATTGATGTGATGGAAAAGAGACATAAAACCGTACCTATTAAGGTTTATCATAAAGATGCCTTAAAAGTAACGCAGCCAATATATTTGGACGAGTATGGTAGAGCATATTACTATATTATGAATTCTGGTGGAGGCTATTTAAAAGGAGATTTCTATTCTATAAATATAAATGTTGGTAAAGATGCGAAAACATATATAACAAGCCAATCGGCAACGAAAGTGTACAAGACTCCAAATAGTTATGCTTTGCAAGAATTGAATTTTTATATTGGTGAGAATGCTGTTATGGAATATCTACCAGACCCGTTAATTATGTACAAGGATGCAGCATATAAGCAAAAAACAAATATATATATGCAAAATAATTCTACATTGATTTTATGCGATTCAGTTACGCCTGGTTGGTCGCCAAATATGGAGAAGTTCACATACCAATATTTTGATTCGTTAACAAAAATATATATGGAAAATAAACTTGTAGTATACGATCATCTATTGTTAAACCCTTTCAAAGAGTCGTTAGATCAAATGGGAATATTAAATCAATATTCCCATTATGGTACTTTCATAGTTATTAATGAGAACATTACAAATGATTTAATTGCAGCATTGAAAACATCACTTTCTAACACTAACAATATGAAAATTGGAATATCTTCTACACCATGTAAAGGCTTTGTCATACGCATACTTAGCCATAATACAGAGGATATCGAGTCTATATTTTTTCAGTGTCATCGTTTTGTTAGAGAGAATTGTCTACATGAAGAACTAACATCCTATCGAAAATATTAAGTAAGGGAAGGGGATACTATGACTAATGTGGGATTATTGTTTGTCGGTGCAGTTCTATTTATGAATTCACTAGCAGCTTTTAAACTCATTGATAGCAAAAGTGTAGGATACTTTAATTTATTTGTAGGGGCATTACAAACTTTGACACCATTATATTTATTATTTACAGGAAGTCAATCCGATGAGTGGACTATCCTATCTAATGGAACTATTTTTTTATTTGGTTTTACTTATTTATATGTTGGCCTTACGAATATATTAAAACTTGATTCTTCAGGTGTAGGTTACTATTCTCTTTGGGTTGCTATCATTGCAACGGTTATGGGAATAGTGAATCAATTACATGAGAGTGGAAGTCTGCAAAGTACAATAATTTGGTTCTTTTGGGCATTCCTTTGGTTTTTATTTTTCCTACAAGATGGATTGAAAAAGAAGATTCATATTTATGTAGGTATTGTTTGCTTCGTTGAATCCTGGATTACTGCAACAGTACCAGCTCTGTTAACACTTACAAATCATACAGACTTGTTAAATAATTTTGTAATTATTTTAGTGACTATTATAACGATTGTAGTTTTTATTATGGCACTTTTCTTTTTCAAAAGTATTCAATTTAAAGTAGAAAGGGCTAGTAACTATGTGGAAAAGTGAACTGAAAAAGGCAACTAACTTTTTTGTTATTATTATATTTTTTCATGTGCTTGGAATTCTCTTATTATTACCAGCACTGTATAAAGGTAATAGCATAATCGGAATGGCTATTATTGCATATTCTTTAGGATTGCGTCATGCGTTTGATAGTGATCATATTGTCGCAATTGATAATACTGTTCGGAAATTAATTGAAAAAGGTAAAAACTCACAGGGGGTGGGATTTTACTTCTCATTAGGACACTCTACGGTAGTATTTGTGATGATTGTATTAATTGCTTTAATTGGAAAAACTGCAAAACATGGAATGGAGAGCTTCTCAACTATAGGCGGTATTATTGGTACAATCGTTTCTAGTACATTCCTTATCATTATCGGTCTTACCAATCTGTTGTACCTTATTAAAGTGTTACGAAGTCAAGAGGACAAACAGCCAGAAAACCTGGGATTTATATACCGTTTCACGCAGCGCTTATTTACGTTTATTGATAGTCAGAAGCAATTGTATATGATCGGTTTTTTATTTGGGCTTGGTTTTGATACAGCGAGTGAAATTGGATTAATTGCTCTTTCTACAGTAACTGCAACAAGTCAATCTATTCCACTTGTCAGTATATTTGCTTTTCCCATTTTGTTTGCTGCAGGAATGTCATTGATGGATACATTAGATAGTACATTCATGAATACGAATTATAAGTGGGCAATGGAAAATAGTCGAATAAGAAATTCATATAATGTATTAATTACCTCAATATCTGTTATAACGGCTTTTTTAATAGGGGGGTATCAACTATTATCTTTGCTTATTGAAAGCTATAATTTACAGGGACCGTTTTGGAATCTCATACAGGTAGTTAATTTTGATTATCTGGGTATATGTCTTGTTTTATTCTTTATTATTTCTCTTATTATTTTTGCTGTATGGAATAGAAATGTCTTTAAAGAACCACTTACAAAGAGTATAGAGAAATAAAAAAATATCGTATATTATTTGGTTCATTATATATAAAGTAAAATAAAAAACACGTTAGATGAAAATGCATCTAACGTGTTTTTTGTTATTTATGTTCCTTATATTCATGTACTTTTTCTTTCACATTACCGACTGTATCTTTAGCAGTGCCTTTCACCTTATCCCATTTTCCTTCAGCTTGTAACTTCTTATTGTCAGTTACTTTCCCGACAACTTCTTTTACTTCGCCCTTTACCTTATCGATGGCACCTTCTACTTTTTCTTTTAAACCGTGTTCGTGCTTAGTCATACATTTCTCCTCCTTGTAGTTTGATTAGAATTTTCTTTTCATATTGCAAGTTGAATGATGTATCTAGTAATAGCGTAACAAATTTAGTTTGAATATTCAAATGATTAACGGGATAGAAAAGGAATTGTCATAAAACATTTAAAAATGTAACGGAAGGAGAAAGAAAGTAAATTATATGTCTTTTGCAGTCCATATTGATTTCGTATAAGCGATTTTCATATGGGCACGTTCCATATTATTTTGACTGCCACTACCGAACCTTGCTTGTCCAACTATTAAAGTACAATTGGATTCAATAGCTGTCTTAATTCGTTTTTGAATTAATGCAGTGTGACAGCCTTTACGCTGAAATTCTGGTAAAGTAGCAGAAGCAGCTAATGATGCGACACCTTTATTTATATACAGGACACCAATACCAACAGGGCTATTTTGAATTTCTGCTATGAAAAAATGCCATCCTGGTTCATTGTAAAGAATTTCGTTATTTTGGCGAACACCATCTTTTGTAAAGGATGGCATATTAAATCCACGTACATATATGTCTGCAAAAATATCAAATTCATTTTCTTTCAGTTTTCGTAATGTAATATTAGAAGGAAGAAGTGATGAACCCTTTCTCGGTATACTATACAAAGCAGTATGGAAGCTAGATTGGTAAAAACCTTTTTGAGATAAGTATTGAAATAGTTCAGTTGTGCCTTGCGCTGGTGTAATTTCAAAACGGCAAGGAATTTGTAGTGATTTATAATAAGAAATGATTGCATCAATCGCATCTGCATTTGTAATACCTTTTACCGTATTAAAAGCAGGCCCGGCAATTATTTTTGATGAAAAGGCAGTGGCACTACCGAAATTTTTCATTTGCACTTGCATTGGATTTCCACTCATTGCTTGTAGTCCCTCTAATCTAGAAGAGAGCATATCAATTTCTGCATTTTCAATTTCTGTTGCTATATCGAGTGTCATAACAGTAGTCATAAAATTCCTCCGTTAATAAATATATTTCATAGTATATATACGATTTTTATTTTGAGATTCCTGTTGTAATGTAGGAGAATAAGAAGTTTTTTGGAAGGGAAATGGAATTGAACTGTCGAAGGGAGTGGAAACAGATTAAAGGTGGTGCTCTCATGAAACAAAAAGTCGTGCAGACATGCTCTAATTGTGGTTCTCATAACATAGGAGAAGGTGAGTTTGTCGGATATGCACAAATACGGAAAAAGGAGACGATGTTTACATCTTCACCAGTAGATGCTTATATTTGTACAGATTGTGGCAGTATACTTCTGTTAAAGGTACGTAACTATCAAAAGTTTAAGCAGAAACCGTTATGATGATTAAAAGATGATTATACCCCAACTTGTTTACGAATCGTCTTATATTAAGGAAATTGATATAAGTGATATTTTACATATATGTGAATATGATACAGGGAAATAATTGGTAATTTATATCGCATAAGGGTACATAAATCGCTGAGTGATACGAAAAATAAAGAAGATTTATAAAAATGTTACGCTATTTTTCCCTTAGATAATTTTTGTCTAAGGGTCTCTCTCTTCTAACGAAAGTACAGTTTAGTAAAGCTATTATTAAGAGGAACTGTTATCGGCATTGTTATACTCTAGTATTAGGAAAAAATGTACGCTATGAAGTCAAAATATAAGGTGGACAGGTGAATAATATAAAACCTCCTAAATAACATCAGTGTAATCATAACTTGATAAAGTATATAGAAATAGGAACGGTGTTTACATACAGTTTAGTTATCAAAACAAAGGAGGCATATTTATATGGAGGTTGTGAGAAGCTTTTAAGTTTCCGATGTATGCGTAACAGTTAATGTAAGAAAGGATTTTATTTTTGGGGTTTTAAAAAATATCAATAAATGATTAGGATAACAGTTGTTTAAAATGAAGAAATAGGCCTTCATCACTGGGACCTATTTCTTCATTTTATGGCTCTGGTAGTAATGAGCTATACTTCCGCATTACCTTATCTTTCAAGAGACTTTGTAATGGAACTGTTTTGCAATGTCCTTTTGTAATTAAAAACCCTCAATTAATCCTTTTTTAATCCCTTTTACGACTGCTCCAACTCTTGAATCTACACCCAATTTTCTAATAATTGAAGAAATGTGATATTCTACAGTTCTTTTGCTGATGGAAAGGTCCATACTAATCTCATAATTTGTTTTATCTTTTGAGATTAAGTGAAGTATTCTTTGTTCAGCAGAAGTTAGTGCTTCAATATTATTTCCCATAATTTGATTTTTAGAAAATAGTATATATCCCATGTGACTTTGACGAATGGCGTTAGCTAGGTCAAATGCTGATCTTTCTTTCGTGATGTATGCACTTGCTCCAGCTTCAAAGGCCGCATTATAATATTCTTCATGATCATATCCTGATAGAATTACAACCTTTACATCCGGAAATTTTGCCAATAAATCTTTTGTAAGTTCAATGCCGTTATATTGCTTCATCCTGATGTCCGTAACAATTACATCAGGACGGGTTTCTGCCACGGTTTTAATTAATATGGAAGGATCATTGACGGTATTAATTACCTTAATATCTTCCTCAGATTCTAGTAGTCTTTGGATGCCTAGCATAACTAGCAAATGGTCATCCACTAGTAGTGTATGTATACTCATTTTTTTCCTCCCAATTTACTGGAATGGTAAATGTGACTAATGTCCCATGGTCTTTTTCAGAAGATATTCTCAAATTTCCGTTTAACTCGGAAACTTGACGCTGGATAGTCATTAGGCCAAGGTGGTTGCTTGTACTAAATTCAGAAAAACTGTTTGGAACACAAAAGCCTATGCCATCATCTTCTACAGTACAAACATAGCAGCCTTTTTCTTCTATGATATGTATTTGAACATTATTCCCCTTGGAATGCTTAATAGCATTATTCAGTAGCTCTTTTATTATGCGATAGATCTGTATTTCGAGATTCTTCGAGAGAATTTTTAATTTGCAATTAAATTGTATATGAATGAGAATGCGATAATTTAATTCGAACTCGCGTTTTAGTGTGTGTAAACTCGCTTCTAAGCCTAAATCTTCTACGATAATAGGGTGAAGATTATGACACATTTTTCTAATACTATAGATAATATCTTCAAGTTGCTCATCCATTGAATTTAATATATCTATAGAAAAGTTTCTCTTAGTCTGAAGCATTCTTATTTCGTTTAATTGCAAAATAAGAATTTGAAGAATTTCATCATGTAAGAAAATCGAAAGCCTTTTCCTTTCGTCCTCTAGAGACTGTATAATTTGGTAGTTAAATTGTTTCCAGTTTTGAGCCTTTACCTTTGCTTTTCGAATTTCTTTTTTATTACTATTGAGGGTATTAACACTTAATAGTAAATTTGCCGAGTTTATTACAACCTCTTCAAGTTCATTAATTTCTTTAGGTTTAAATAATGTATAATCATTTTTTTCACCAATAATAATAGCTCCCTGCATGCCTTGGTAAATAAGTATTGGAAAACAAATTAAGTGGTATTTTTCAAACTGAATATGAATAGGAGTAGTACCTTCCTTTAGTAACAGATTCTGTTCAAGTTGATTCAATTGGTTAAATAGCTCAAATTTATCCATATCCTGAAAAATACCTGTCTCATATAATGAATGATAAATACTATTTGAGTTCCATATTATAGACACACCATTAATGTTGAACATCTGGTTAATAAGCTGTCCTATTAATTTTGCAAGCTCTTTAGCATGTTTCTCCTTAGAGAGTGTTTGAAAAAGTTCAATCTTATGTAAACCTGATTGCGCATCATTTTTTATGTTGAAATACCTAAATAATGAGAGAATAAGTTTATATATATATACAGAGAGTACAACAGATAATACACTTAAGCTGCATAGTATGAATATTTCTTTTTGTGACAAATCTATGAATTGTTCAACCGATAAATTTAAAAGGAATAAATTGAGCAAGTAAAAGAGTGAGTTTGTTAGCCATTTAGAAATTCTAATCTCAAATTCAATAACTTCTTGCTTTATTAATAAATAAGAAATAGTTAAAGGAAATATAATAATACTAGGTAAACAATATGTAAATGGAATTTTAGATTCCCCAAAAAGTAGACCAGGAATCAGATTAAGTAGAACAATTGGTAAAAAACTAAGGATAATACCAAAAATTAGAATATATAATTGACTTTTCACCTTAAGATTATTTTCTCGTAAATGTAATGAAATAAGAAAAACACAGATGCTAATACTGAGAAATAGGTTAGTGATTAGTAAAACTTTAAATAAAAAGCTAAAATTATTGTTAGACATATATCCAAAACAACAAAAAAATATATAAATAATAGTCAATCCTGTTGAAATTAAAAATGATACAAGGTTGAATATTTTCACATATTTTGGTTTGGTAGATACAGGGAAATTAGAGAAAAAACTTATTAATAGATAAGAAAGCATAAAAATGCTACTCACCTCTATAGCTTTAAAAATATTTATATCATAGCTAGATAATAAAGATGTTAGAATGGCTATCCCAAAGACAGATGTTAGAGAAAAGAATTTTTTTGCTACAATAGATTGTCTTTTTTTTAAAAAGCTAATTAACCCTATAGTGAAAAAAATAAGACTAATAACGCTGATCATATAAAAATGACTAATTAATAAAGAGTTAACACTTTCTTTAAAATTACTAGAGTGAAAATAGTAGTTATTCGTTAAAAGTATTAGTAAATATAAAATGCTTAAAGGAATACAGAACCCAATATTACGCATAGAAGTGATCCCTGCCTATAACCATCATTTGAAAATAAGTCATTTCGTCTGTAGAAAGAATAAAATTCTTTTCTAAGAGTGCAAATGCTTTTCTATAATATAGCCGAGATAGGATACGACAATAGTGAAGTGCTCCAGATTGTTCTATGTAATCCCGAACCAATGCCCGTACTTCAGGTGAAGAAGAAATTTGTTTGTCCGTTAAATTTTTAAAAAAATCATCTTGTGTTATGTAACTATATTCATAAGCTTTTAAAAAAGGAAGATAAGCCTTTAATTCCTGAAGGTCATTTTTATTATCTGTCATGGCATCATTAGCATCATTTCTTAGCTGGCCAGCTATCCCTATATATGATGTGATTTCTTTTAAAATTCTATTTTCAGGATTAATAGTTCGAAAGATAGTTTCTGTTAGTAGACCCGATTTCTTTTCAATAAGCTTCATATATTCTTCTTCACTTAAAATTATTTTTTTATCTATTGAAAAACAAAATTGGATATCTTTCCATTCCCCACAACACGAATGTATTAGTTGTTGGAGGAGATCTCCTGTTGCAGTATCTTTTGTCTTATAAGTTAAGTATATCAGTCCTTGCATAAGTAAATATTGAGAAACTAACAAAAAACGGGGATATTCATTTTTAAAATATAATGGATTTAATATGTCTCCATCACACAAATCATCTATTATATCCGCTGATAAAAAAATAAATTCAATCCCCATTGCCTTATCCAATTCTCTCTTTGTTATTGGTTGTCGTTTGGTCAAAAAAGAAAGAGCTAGATATAGCTCTCCCCAAGAGAAACCGGAAGATTCTGGATTTAAAACCTTTCCTTTTTGGGAAAGACATTTCTGAATAAATAGAAGTATTTCAGATTCATCACTTTGATTACGGTAGGAGATATGGTAAGCAATGTGATTGATTAAACAATCTCTAAACCCACTGATTTCCACCATCATTTTTCACCCGGAAATCCTTTGCATACTCATCTAATACAATTCGCTCTTCAACTGATAGAGTTTCCAATGAAGGACATAATTCATAATTTTCAAAGGTAAGTTTGTTTTTTTTCATCTCCATTAGAAATTCCCATAGTGCTTTATTCATAAAAATAACCCTCTTTCTAAATATTCTGTATTTTGGTTCTATATAAAAAAATACAATAAAAACGGGATGTTTTCAATATAGTCCTTAAATTTTCAATACTTAATTTACATATTTTTTATTTTATAATGCGTGAATTTACAATATAAGCTTGCGGAATATACGGATTCTACTAGGATATTTATCTGATAAATTAGACACATAAGACATAACGTCTTAAAAAATTTTTAGGGGGAAAAGAAAATGATTAATGAAAAAAACCTTTTTGATTTAGATGTACAAGTAACAACAGCTACAGGTGATGTAGATCCACAAATTACAAGTATCTCAGCTTGTACGCCTGGTTGTGGAAACACAGGTTCATTCAATAGCTTCTGTTGCTAATTGCTACATAAGACATATTGTCTTAAAAAAACTTTAGGGGGAAAAGAAAATGATTAATGAAAAAAACCTTTTTGATTTAGATGTACAAGTAACAACAGCTACAGG
>NZ_JBQENW010000027.1:0-66276 GCF_052044835.1 Bacillus sp. 22475
ATCCTGTCCCCGCAACCAAATGGTCCCGTGGTGTAGTGGTTAACATGCCTGCCTGTCACGCAGGAGATCGCCGGTTCGACCCCGGTCGGGACCGCCATTTATGTTGGCTCGGTAGCTCAGTCGGTAGAGCAGAGGACTGAAAATCCTCGTGTCGGCGGTTCGATTCCGTCCCGAGCCACCATTTTTTTTATGCCGGCTTAGCTCAATTGGTAGAGCAACTGACTTGTAATCAGTAGGTTGGGGGTTCAAGTCCTCTAGCCGGCATCATTTAGGGGCATAGTTTAAAGGTAGAACTGAGGTCTCCAAAACCTCCAGTGTGGGTTCGATTCCTACTGCCCCTGTAAGTATATGGGCCTATAGCTCAGCTGGTTAGAGCGCACGCCTGATAAGCGTGAGGTCGATGGTTCGAGTCCATTTAGGCCCACCATATATTATTCCGCAGTAGCTCAGTGGTAGAGCTATCGGCTGTTAACCGATCGGTCGTAGGTTCGAGTCCTACCTGCGGAGCCATGGCCCGTTGGTCAAGTGGTTAAGACACCGCCCTTTCACGGCGGTAACACGGGTTCGAATCCCGTACGGGTCATACAAAAAAGAGTCAGCATTATGCTGGCTCTTTTTTATTTTGTTGATCCTTTTTATCATTTTACTTTCCAGAAATAAATAAAGGAATTTTGGAAAAGCTATGGTATGTATAAAAAGGAGGAAATAAATAATGACACGAGTTAGAGACTTAATGAGTACCCATATTGTACATTGTACACCGCTAGACAATGTATATGAGGCAGCTGTAAAAATGAAGGAAGAATCGGTTGGGTTAATTCCTGTTGTTGAAAATGAGCAAGTTGTTGGGCTTGTTACTGATCGAGATTTAGTTGTTCGAGGGATTGCTGAAAAACATCCTGGATCTAATAAAATTACAAATGTAATGACAACAAATATTATCTCAGTTTCTCCAAATGATTCTATTGAAAAAGCTACAGAGCTAATGGCACAGTATCAAATTAGACGGTTACCAGTAGTTGATAGTGGTCAGCTTATTGGCATGTTAGCACTAGGAGATTTAGCTATAAGGGAATCGGCAGATGATCAAGCTGGATTTGCCTTGAGCGAAATCTCAGAGCGTACAGAGTAAATTGAAACTTTAATTAACCGAGATTTTAATGGTCACTCATAAAGAGCTAAATTATATATAAAGTTCAGATGCATTATTCTAGTATATATGGATTAAACTAATATGTTAGCGTGATGTATCTGAGACATTATATAATAAGGATAAGGTTAATAATTTCCACAGTTTTTTTAAATTTGTTATTCTTCATTTTTAATAAGAGAAAAGATGATATACTGATAGATATAAGTATTATGAGGGATTTTGAATATAACAATATTAATTTTTAGTGGTGCGATAATAAATTAATATTTCCTACGTAGATGAAAAGGGAAGGGGAATTATATGAAGGCTGTACAGGGCGATCCAAATTGGAATTTGGTTACAGATACATATATAGAACCAAATAATTTCGCTGAATTATTTTCTTTGCTTGTACCTTGTCACCCAAAAGGTGAGGGGAAAGAACGAACTATATTAGTATGGAAAGAGAAAGAATTTTATAAAGAAGAAAATTTAGCGGCATTTATCGTATATGGCATGAATAAAGTAAAGAATTTACCGCAGTTTCATAAAGATGAAATTCCAACTTTAGTGCGTATTCTTCGCTTATGCCAAGAGATTGGTTGGTATGAAGAGGCAAATGCTTTTATGATAGAGCAAGGATTAGCTGAGTTTGTTCATACTTCATTGGAATATGAAACATGGGATCTTTTGACGCAATCAGTTGCTTTAAACTATTTAATTATTAAACATCGTATCGGTGAATTGACAGATAGGGATATTGAAATTTGGGATAGAGTTAAATTTAATGAGAAATGTATAACAGATTGTAAACATCTATTATCTCATAAAGAAGTATTGGAATTTACATTCTTTTATATGTGCAAGAGAGCGAAATCATTATCAAAAGAGCAATTAAATAGTGATATGATGAGTTTAGCAATGTATTGTAATACTTTTGTATATGATTTATATACACATGATTTATTACGGAAATATCGTAAGTGTACAGATTTCCTATCATATTATGGACCTAGTCAGGCAGTTTTAGCATGTCAAAGAGCTGTATTATCTCAAATTTCCGATCGCTTAGACCCGTTGAAAACAACGCATGTAGATGATTATTTATATGTGATGAAAGAAATGATGGAGCATATGACGATAGGGGTAATGGATCGATACGGTCATTTTATTGGAAAGTTACTATCTTATGTGCCATTTTTCGAAATGATACAAGTTCCACAGCATGCATATTATTGTGAAGAATTACTGTATATTTGTAAGGGCATTGAATATAAAGAAGAAACACTACGCAATTATATATTTATACAATTACATGATTGTTTACCATCATTCTTTAGGCTATTTCTTAAAAATAAGCGTTACGCAACGATTCATGATATTCTTTTCTATTGGTGCGATGACGAACAACGAATGAGCTTAGAGAAAAAATATAATCTGAGCTTTATTTATGAAAAATATGCTTGTGGATAAACAAAATTTTCGATATGAAAAATTAATATAAATTAAAAAGGATCTCCAGTTTATGTGAGATCCTTTTTTGTTAGTAAAACAAGGAGAAAGTGATTAAGACAAGAAACAACATTCCATATAGGAGAAGTTGTGCAGTATAACTTCCTTGTATACCAAAAAAAGTATTGGCTTTCTTATACAAATTCAATATGTATTTTATTGGAGTATCTTTGACAGATTGGTACACAGTGTCTCCTCTTTCTAAGCTTCTTGTTTTTGTTTTTGGTTATAAGGGACATTAATATATCTAGCTACAAATAATAAAACAGCCATAAAGAATACTGGAAATACAGTAGATAAATAAAAGCCATTACTAATTATATTTGTTATGAGAGCACTCAAAAGAAATATAGCGTTATAAATATGGGCAATTTTTTGTTTTAGTTGCACTTGAAATGATTCCATCATAATTTCTAATGCAACAAAAGCAATAATAATAGATAAAAATACAATGTTTGTATTGTAAATGATTAAACAACAGATTAAACCTAAAAAGGCTACGTATTCAATTATAAGAGGTATATTGCGTGGCATACAATTTACCTAACTAAATATGGCAGTGGATTTACTGCATTTGTTTTTTCAAAATTCCATTCTCCATTATGTAATTCAAAATGAAGATGTTGCCCGTATGAATGACCTGTGTTGCCCATATGACCTACTAATTGTCCAGCTTGTACTTGATCACCAGTTTGTACAGTGCGATCCTTCATATGAGCATAAACAGTTGTATATAATTTCCCATTGATTTGATGCGCAATGAACACAACATTTCCATAGCTAGCTGAATAATAAGATTTCACAACTTTACCTGCAGCAGCAGCTTGGATAGAGACGTTCCCTGGAGCAGCAATATCTATACCATAATGCATTTGTTCCCAGCGTATATCAAAGGTTGAGCTAATTCTTCCTTGAGCAGGGAATTTGAAAGCAGCTGGAATAGATGAAGGCTGATCTGTTTTAGCCTGTGGTTGATTTTGTACTACATAGTGTTTTGCTACATATCCGTATCCTGTGCCAAAACGAATTTTATACCAAGTTCCTACAGTTTCTACTACTTGTACTTGTGTACCGTTTTGTAATGAACCGAGTAGAGCGCTACTTGTACTGGTGTTGCTACGTACATTCAGATTAGGTGTTGCAACAGTATATTTTGTATTATTTTGAACGGTGATTCCTTTTACTAAGGGTTGTGAACCATTAGAGATGAATGCTTTTTGTACGTAACCCGTTTGGCCATTATGTGATATTTTATACCATTCGCCTTGATCTTCTTGAACGGTAATAAACTTGCCATTTGGTAATACATCTAAAATGGAAGATTCTAAATTAGGTTCAGAGCGAACGTTTAATGCATTAGCATTGACGATGTATTGATCATTAGATTGAAGTTTGTTTTTTAGTAAAATAGCATCCTTTTGTACATAACCTACTTTATTATGAACAGATACTTTATACCAACCATTAGTTGTTTCAAGGATGTTCACTTTTGTATTAAAGCGAATTGTATCAATTGATGTGCTTTTTACGTTATCTTCTGTATGTAATGCTACTTGATCGACTTTGACATACCCAGTTTTAACATTAGGTAATTGTTCAGCGTTTGCTTTTTGTACATTTGTTTCACCCATAGAAGGAAGTAAAGAAGCAATCGCTACAGTAGTTGCTGTTAAAGTAGTAGCTTTCATATTCATGGAATAGAGACCTCCTCTAGTTGTATAGTTGTAATTTTATTATAGTATAAAGATATAATATAGTGGGTGTATTCACATAAATGTAATATGAAATCAATATAAAAATAAATTTTTTGAGGATAATGATTCCTTTTTATACAATTAATTTGGGTTTTATTTTCTAAAATAGAATGTATGTATTGTATAACTTCAATATTTCGTTGATAATTAAGAAAATTAAAACAGTTGATGATGTCTTATTAGGGTGTTATACTGACAGTGATAATTTTATAGTTTGCTAGGAGAGCTGGTGTTGCCAGCTGAGAGTAGGCCGTAAGCCTTTGATCCTTTTTATTACCTGATCTAGATTATGCTAGCGTAGGGAAGCAATTCGGACACTAACAATGAGTCCCCGTTTCTTTGCGTATAGAAACGGGGCTTTTTTATTTGAAAATTTCATATTGAAACCACTAGGGGTGCTTGATTTGCTGAGAGAGGAATAATCCTTAACCCTTATAACACCTGATCTAGGTAATACTAGCGAAGGGAAGTGGAACATCGAATAAATGTATAATTTTATTTGCTGTAACCACTTCTTATATATAGAAGTGGTTTTTTATTTAGATACATATATTGAAAGGGGATAGAGAAATGAAATTTTGCGATAGATTATTAGAAACTGTGCAACCGGTTTGGGAGATGAGTCATAATCATCCGTTTGTAGTGGGTATGGGAGATGGCACGTTAGAAAAAGATAAATTTCAGTATTATATTATTCAAGATTATTTATATCTGCTAGATTATGCAAAGTTATATGCGATTGGTGTTGTAAAAGCAACGAATCCACAAGTAATGGGAAAGTTCGCTGAACAAATTGATGGGATATTAAATGGCGAAATGACAATCCATAAACAATATGCAAAAAGACTTGGAATTTCTATAGAGGAGATAGAGTCTGCGAAACCATCTGCTAAAAATTTAGCTTATACAAATTACATGATGTCTGTATCTCAAAATGGCACACTTGCAGAATTAATAGCAGCGCTTCTTCCATGTATGTGGAGCTACTGGGAAATTGGAAAGCGTTTAAATGATATTCCTGGAGCAAGAGATCATGAGTTTTTTGGTGAGTGGATTCAAGGATATAGTTCGGAAGAATACGGTAATCTTTGTATTTGGTTAATAGATTTATTAAATGAAATGGCAGTTGGAAAGTCTGAGAAAGAACTAGATAGATTAGAGGAGATTTTCTTATATTCCAGTCGATTTGAATATTTATTCTGGGATATGTCCTATCGTAAGGAGATGTGGGGATTTGAGGAGCAAGAACATACTACAGTTTCATAATGTTTCTTTTCATTACGATGAGAAACCAATCATCCATGAATTAAATGCTTCTATACATGAGAAAGAGTTTGTCAGTATTATCGGACCGAGTGGATGTGGGAAAAGTACTTTATTTCGCCTTATTACAGGCCTAGAGAAGGTAAGTACTGGACAGATAGAACTGACAGAAACAAAGCACCATCCTGTAGGATATATGCCGCAAAAAGATATGCTTTTGCCGTGGAGAACAATTATTGAGAATGCTGCTCTGCCGCTAGAGTGCCAAGGTGTACAGAAGAAAGAAGCACAAGTAAAGGCAAAGGAACTGTTATATAAATTTGGTTTACAAGGATATGAGACAAAACATCCGAAAGATTTATCTGGTGGTATGAGGCAACGCGTATCTTTTATCCGAACTTTGTTAACGGGCGGGGAGATATTGTTATTAGATGAACCGTTTAGCGCGTTAGATGCTTTAACGAAGGCCTCTTTGCAAGAATGGCTGTTTGAACAATGGCAAGAGTGGGAAAAAACAATTTTATTCATTACTCATGATGTTGAAGAAGCGTTATTTCTTTCGAACCGAGTTTTAGTAGTGGAACAGCAGCCGATAAAGACTTTGACTGAGCGGATTGTACCACTTGATCATAACAGAACACGAAAAGATTTATATAAACCGGAAGTATTAGCGCTGAAAGATGAGCTTCTTAGTATGTTACAAAGGCAGGTACTTGTGTGATGAACCGATTGAAAGAATTAGTTCCTGCTATTACACTTTCTAGTATTTTACTAGCTGTGTGGGAAATAGGAGCAAGAATTGTAGATGAGATGTACATTTTACCGTCACCGTCTGCGATTGTAATGAAGATATGGAAACTAAAAGACATATTATTTACGGTTCATTTACCTGCAACGTTATACGTCGTTTTAATAGGTGTTGTTATTTCTATCGTATTAGGTGTAGGGCTAGCGATGTTAATGAATGCGAGTACATGGATGGAAAGAGCATTTTATCCATTATTAGTTGCTTCACAAACGATTCCGATTACTGCGCTTGCTCCGCTATTTGTTTTATGGTTTGGATACACAATTTGGAGTAAGGTTGTTGTCACAGTTTTAATTACGTTTTTCCCGATTGCGGTCAATACGTATGATGGACTGCGTAGTACAAAAAAAGAATGGGAGGAGCTCTTAGTTATATATGGAGCAACGAAAAGAGATATTTTTCTTAAATTAAAGTTGCCGTCTGCTCTTCCTTATTTTTTCTCAGCTTTAAAAATTGCAGTTCCGCTTAGTGTTATCGGAGCAGCAATTGGAGAATGGCTCGGTGCACAAGCTGGACTTGGATATTTCAGTAAGAGAATGATGACTCAGTTAGATGGAGCTGGCGTATTTGCACCCATTGTATTGTTATCATTATTAGCTATTTTCTTCGTCGTACTTATTTCCATATTAGAAAAGAAATTCATTAGTTGGAGGAAGCATTCATGAAATTTTTAAAGCGCATCTTTGTGTTTACATTATTAATTGCAATGATTACAGGATGTTCGAGTAATTCAGCATCAGAAAAAAGTAAAAAAGAGAAAGAAATAACAGTCATGTTAGATTGGTATCCAAATGCGGTACATAGCTTTATTTATGCAGCAATTGAAAAAGGATACTTTAAAGAAGAAGGTGTAAAGGTAAATATTAAATTCCCTTCTAATACGACTGATCCATTAACATTGGCAGCAGCAGGGAAGGTGACAGTTGGCTTGTATTATCAGCCAGATGTTGTTATGGCAAGAGCAAATGAGCAAATTCCAGTGAAATCAATTGGGGCTGTCGTACGTTCACCATTAAATCATGTCGTATCGCTGAAATCAGCGGGCATTCAATCACCGAAAGATTTAGAAGGGAAAACAGTAGGATATTCTGGGACACCTTTAAGTGAGATGTATTTAAAAACGATGGTAAAAGAAGCTGGTGGTAATCCTGATACAGTGAAAGTAGTTGATGTTGGATTTGATTTAGTACCAGCCTTAATTACGAAAAAAGTGGATGCGGTAACAGGGGCATACATTAATCATGAAGTACCGGTTATGCGTCATGAAGGCCATGAACCAGCTTACTTTAATCCAGCTGATTACGGAGTACCGAACTATCATGAACTTGTGTTTGTAACAGGTGATAAAACGTTGAAAAAAGATAAAGAAGCGTTGCAAGCTTTCTTACGTGGTACGAAAAAAGGCTATGATTTCATGAAGAAAAACCCAGATGAAGCATTGAATGTTTTATTAAATCATCAAGAAAAAGAAAACTTCCCACTTGTGCCAGAAGTTGAAAAGGAAAGTATGAAAATTTTATTAGAGAAGATGGAAACGAAAGATGAGCCATTTTTATCAGATTCAAAAGAATCTTGGGAGAAACAAAATAAATGGCTGAAGGACAAAGGAATGACGAAAGAAACCGTTCCAGCCGATGAACTATTCGAAAATATTTTAAAGTAGGCGAATGAATATGAAAAATGAGCTCCACGTAATCTCAAATGGCCATATGCCATTCGAAGAGTTAGTGAATGTAGCGATGCAAATTGAGAGTGAGATTGATTATTTGCATATTCGTGAGCGTGAGAAGAGTACGAAGGAGTTATATGAAGGTGTGGAAAGTCTTTTAATGGAAGGCTTTCCCGCTTCTAAAATTGTTATAAATGATCGAATTGATATTGCAATTTTATTAAATATTCCTCGTGTTCAACTAGGGTATCGAAGCACAGATGTAAAGTCAGTGAAAGAAAAGTTTTCGTATTTGCATGTCGGTTATTCTGTGCATTCGCTAGATGAAGCGATAGTAGCATTTAAAAATGGAGCGGATTCACTCGTTTATGGTCATGTATTTCCGACAGATTGTAAAAAAGGTGTGCCAGCGAGAGGGCTTGAAGAAATTTCTGACATTGCAAGGTGTTTATCTATACCGATTACAGCAATTGGAGGAATTACTCCAGAAAACGCAGTGGATGTCCTTACTAACGGTGTAAGCGGTATAGCAGTTATGTCCGGAATTGTAAGTAGTAGTGACCCGTATAGCAAAGCGAAATCTTATAAGGAATCAATAAGAAAGTGGGCGGAAAAACATGTGTGAGAAGTATGATGTAGCGATTATTGGTGGTGGTGTAATTGGTAGTTCAGTTGCACATTTTCTAGCAGAAAGAGGACATAAAGTAGCGATTGTAGAGAAGCAAAGAATTGCATCGGAAGCTTCAAAAGCAGCTGCTGGTCTACTTGGTGTTCAGGCAGAATGGGATGCGTATGATCCGCTATTTGAACTTGCTAGAGAAAGCCGAGCTATATTTCCACAACTTGCAACAGTTTTACGTGAAAAGACGGGTATTGATATTGGATATGAAGAAAAAGGAATTTATCGTATTGCTCAAAATGGAGATGAGAAGAAAAGAATCCTTCACATTATGGATTGGCAGCAAAAAACAGGTGAAGATTCCTACTTTCTAACGGGAGACCATGTGCGGGAAAAAGAGCCGTATCTATCCGAATCCATTATAGGAGCAGTATATTATCCGAAAGACGGTCATGTTATTGCACCAGAGCTTACGAAAGCATTCGCACATTCTGCGGCAATGTCAGGTGCTGATATATATGAACAGACAGAAGTATTTGATATTCGTATTGAAAATAATAAAGTGACTGGAGTTATTACAAGTGAAGGTATTGTCACATGTGAGAAAGTCGTTATTGCAGGAGGTTCATGGAGCACGAAGTTACTCAATTATTTTCACCGCGATTGGGGTACATATCCAGTTAAAGGAGAAGTGGTTGCGGTAAGAAGTAGAAAACAACTTTTAAAAGCACCTATTTTTCAAGAAAGATTTTACATTACTCCAAAGCGCGGTGGACGTTACGTAATTGGGGCAACAATGAAGCACCATACGTTCAATAAAACTGTGCAGCCAGAAAGTATAACTTCTATATTAGAGCGTGCTTATACAATATTGCCAGCTTTAAAAGAAGCAGAATGGGAAAGCGCGTGGGCAGGATTAAGACCACAATCGAATCATGAAGCTCCTTATATGGGAGAGCATGAAGAAATAAAAGGTTTATATGCTTGCACGGGCCATTATCGGAACGGTATTTTATTAAGTCCTATTTCTGGCCAATATATGGCTGATTTAATAGAAGGAAAGCAAGAGAATCATTTGCTAGATTCATTGCTTTCTAGAAGAGTTTAGAAAGGGGATGGAAGTTTGAATTTAAAAATTAATGGTAACCAAATTGAAGTGCCAGCGAGTGTAAAAACAGTAGCTGAGTTACTTACACATTTAGAGCTAGATAACAGAATTGTTGTAGTAGAGCGTAATAAAGATATTTTACAAAAAGATGATCATACAGATACATCTGTTTTTGATGGAGACCAAATTGAGATTGTAACTTTCGTAGGAGGCGGTTGATTATGTTGAACATTGGACCATTTTCATTTCATTCTAGACTTTTATTAGGTACAGGTAAATTCCCTGATTTTGACGTACAGCAAAAGGCAATTGACGTTTCTGAAGCTGAAATTTTAACGTTTGCAGTACGTCGTATGGATATCTTTGATGCAAAGCAACCTAATTTATTAGAGAAACTTGATGTGAAAAAATATACGTTATTACCAAATACAGCAGGGGCAAAAAATGCTGAAGAGGCTGTTCGCATTGCAAAATTAGCAAAAGCGTCTGGGCTTTGTGACATGATAAAGGTAGAAGTTATTGGTGATGATAGAACGTTATTACCGGATCCGGTAGAAACGTTAAAGGCATCTGAAATGTTACTGGAAGAAGGATTTATCGTACTTCCGTACACATCTGATGATGTTGTATTAGCACGTAAATTACAAGAGCTTGGCGTGCATGCGATTATGCCAGGAGCATCTCCAATCGGATCAGGACTTGGTATTGTAAATCCATTAAATTTGGGCTTCATTATTGAACAAGCGACAGTACCAGTTATCGTTGATGCTGGTATTGGTAGCCCAGCTGATGCGGCATTTGCAATGGAATTAGGAGCAGATGGCGTGTTATTAAATACAGCTGTATCAGGAGCAAAAGATCCTATTAAAATGGCGCAGGCAATGAAACTAAGTATTGAAGCAGGCCGTTTAGGATTTGAAGCAGGTCGTATTGCACGTAAGCGCTGTGCAACTGCAAGTAGTCCTTTAGAAGGAATGAGCGTAGTTGAATAATCGATATTCTCGCCAAGAACTATTTTCTCCAATTGGAGCAGAAGGGCAGCAAAAGATAAGAGAAAAGCATGTACTTATTATCGGTGCAGGTGCATTAGGTAGTGCAAATGCAGAGATGTTTGTAAGAACAGGTGTTGGCAAGATAACAATTGTTGACCGTGATTATGTAGATTGGAGTAATTTACAAAGACAACAATTGTATGCAGAGAGCGACGTAAAGAATAATCTCCCAAAAGCTATAGCGGCTAAAAAACGTTTAGAAGAGATTAATAGCGATGTAACAATAAAAGCTCTCGTTCAAGATGTAACAGCTGAAGAGCTAGAAGAACTTGTTACAAACGTCGATGTAATTATTGATGCGACTGATAATTTCGAAACACGCTTTATTGTGAATGATATAGCACAAAAATATTCTATTCCATGGATTTACGGTGCATGTGTAGGTAGTTACGGTCTTTCTTACACAATCCTTCCTAGTAAAACACCATGTTTATCATGTTTATTACAGTCGATTCCGCTTGGCGGGGCAACATGTGATACAGCGGGTATTATATCACCTGCTGTATCTCTTGTCGTTTCTCATCAAGTAACAGAAGCTCTTAAACTGTTAGTAGAAGATTACGAATCACTTCGAGATGGGCTTGTATCGTTTGATATGTGGAAGAATGAGTATTTATGTATGAATGTACAAAAGCTTCGCCAGCATAATTGTCCTTCATGTGGAGAGAATGCATTGTATCCATATTTAAATAAAGAGAACACATCAAAAACAGCAGTTTTATGCGGGCGAAATACAGTTCAAATTAGACCACCTCATAAAGAAGAAATGAATTTTGAACAATATAAAGAGTTGCTGGAAGGTCGCGTGAATGATTTAAATGTAAATCCATATTTATTATCATTTTCTGTTGAAGACAAGAGGTTAGTCGCCTTTAAAGATGGCCGTGTGCTCGTACATGGAACGAAAGATATAAGCGAAGCAAAAACGATTTATCATCGCTATTTTGGATAGAAAAGGATGAGTGGGATGAAAGTGAATAAAGCTTTAACAATTGCAGGATCTGATAGCGGCGGCGGTGCTGGAATTCAGGCGGATTTAAAAACCTTCCAAGAGCTTGGTGTATACGGAATGACGGCTATTACGGCAATTACTGCTCAAAACACGCTTGGCGTTCAAGGGGTATATCCTGTTCCGTTAGAAGGTATTACAGAACAGCTGAATTCAATTGGTACGGATTTAACACCAGATGCAGTGAAACTAGGAATGTTATTTAGTAGTGAAATAATTCAAATTGTTGCAGAACAAATTAAAAAATTTGGCTGGAATAATATTGTGCTAGATCCCGTTATGATCGCAAAAGGCGGTGCATCATTATTACAGCAAGAAGCAGTTCATGCATTAAAAGAATATTTATTACCAGTAGCAACCGTTATAACACCGAATGTTCCAGAAGCAGAAGTGTTAACTGGGATGGAGATTCATAATGTTGAAGATAGTAAGGAAGCTGCAAAAGTATTGCACAAATTAGGTGCTAAATATGTGCTTATGAAGGGCGGACATGCAGAATATCAAGGTAATGAAGTAATTGATTTCCTCTTTGATGGAGAAGAATTTATTGAGTTTAGAAGCGAGCGAATTCCTTCAAAGCAAACGCACGGAAGTGGGTGCACATTTGCTTCAGCGGTTACAGCAGGACTTGCGAAAGGATACTCAATTGAAGATGCTGTTCAAGAAGCAAAACGATTTATTAGTATAGCAATTGAAGAGCCATTGAATATTGGTAGTGGTCATGGACCGACGAATCATTTTGCATATAAAGTGAATAGAACGCGTGTATAGATAAGTGAAAAGCCAGTTTTATAACTGGCTTTTTTTCTGTTTACTTTTTCAAAATACAGGAGTAATATATCAGCCAGAATATATTTTTTTGTAAACGCTGAGTCCAATTATATGGAGCGGAGGAACCAATTTGTGCAGTGTCACTAGGGGTGAATCTTTCAAATTTGAAAGTAGGGCTACTCTCAAAGCCCGAATCCGACAGCTAACTTCGTAAGCGTCTTGAGAGAGGACGGTGCCATGATGGATACATCACTTCATCGATCTGATTAGTATAGGGGAATATCAATCTATGTTTGATTTCTTTTATACTAAGGAGGATGAGGTACATGGAACTAACACTTATTTGTGTTGGAGAAGAAAGTAAGGTAAATAGTTTAAGAGATCTAGTATCATTTCAACATGAGTTAATTATTTTTACAGCAAATGAAGAGATAGCGGCTGAAGTTAGGAATTGTGGGTTTGATTGGACTTATATCTGCAGTAAGGAGCAGGACTTTACTAGTATTTGTGAGTGTATTAAGAAGGTGATTTTACTAGGGGATGAGCTTCCAATCGTTAGTTTTTTCACAGAACACATTCGCTTTTCTTTTCAAGCACCTATTACTGTTGTTACAAGGAATAAACGATATCCAGCGAGGCTCTATGAAACAATTGGAGCTAAGTTTGTCGTGTTTACAAATTGTGATAATATTTCTTTTTTATTTTTTGAATAGGGCGGGGGAAGAAATGATGAAGGTACTATTACTTGGAGATATAGCAAATCGTTGGGCAGTATCGGTAGAGCGAGTTCAAGAATTGGTTCAGATTGATCCCCTTTTTCCCGGGCCATATATTATATTACCGTCAAAAGATGCTTTGTATTTAGAGATGGATATTGCCGAGTATGAGCAGCTACATGCAGAATTGACACAAGTTTATATTCGTGGGAGAAATTTACGTGCATTTTTACGAGGAGAATAAAGGTTGAATAAAAAAGAGCGAATGCTGAGTGCAACAAGCTATGCACTTCATGATTCGCTCTTTTTATTTCATATTTAAAAGGTCATTTTTAAGAAAAGAAAAGAGAAATAAAGAAAATAGATGAAATAATAGTAATAATCTTCAATGTAAGCGTTTAAATGAATGTAAATATTATTATTTTCAGCAATTTCCCCCTTTACAAGTGAAATATAGAGGAGTATATTTACTCTCATAAATCATTCATAAAATTTCCAAAAAAACCTAAAATCGCTGAGTTCCAGAAATGGAGCGGGGGAACCAATTTTGTGCATCGTCACTTGGGGTGAATCTTTCAGTTTTGAAAGTAGGGCTACTCTTTAGGCCCGAATCCGACAGCTAACCTCGTAAGCGTTTAGAGAGGAGGTTTACTTTTTGTTGTTCATTTTTTGAACACTGAGTAGAGCTCAGTGTTCTTTTTTAATATTTAAATGGTAAATTTTAACAAAAGAAGAGAGGGATAGTTATGTTAGATGTTGTAATGGTCGGGATTTTTATTTTATTAGTTGCATCGATGGCAAGTCTTGCAAGTTGGTCAGATAAAGTTGTGAAAGAAGGAAAGCAATCATGATGATTGTCTTATCGGTTATTGTCGCAGTAATTACAGTGTATTTAGTGTATGCATTATTAAATCCAGAGAAGTTTTAATTAGGGGGAATCATTCATTATGATTTGGGTTGCAGTCATTATTACAATGCTCTTGTTTATTTTAGTAGCAAAGCCAACGGGGATTTATTTAGAAAAAGCTTTTCAAGGTAGCAAAACGTTAGATAAAGTATTCGGGCCTTTTGAAAAACTTATTTTTAAAATTACGGGTGTAAAAGCATACAATCAAACGTGGAAACAGTACGCATTATCATTAGTTTTATTAAATGGATTTATGATCGTTGTCGTATACTTCATTTTCAGATTACAAGGTGTGCTGCCACTAAATCCAGCGCATATTGAAGGGATGGAGCCTACGCTCGCTTTTAATACAGCAATTAGTTTTATGGCTGATACAAACTTACAGCATTATAGCGGTGAAAATGGTTTATCTTATTTATCACAATTAATCGGAATTACATTTTTAATGTTTGCGGCACCAGCAACGACATTAGCGCTCGTTATGGCTTTTATAAGAGGACTTGCTGGAAAAGAACTTGGTAACTTTTTCGTTGATTTTACGAGAGCGTTAACGAGAGTGTTTCTTCCTATCGCATTTATTGCGGCACTAGTTTTTGTCGCACTTGGCGTACCACAAACGTTAGATGGGGCGGTTACAGCACAAACGATTGAAGGTGCAAAGCAAAGTATTTTACGTGGACCTGTTGCATCATTCGTTTCCATTAAGGAACTTGGAAATAACGGCGGTGGATTTTTCGGAGCAAACTCTACGCATCCTTTCGAAAATCCAGGACAAATGAGTAATATTTTGCAAATGATGCTTATGATGTTATTACCAACAGCACTTCCATTTACGTACGGACGAATGGTCGGAAATAAAAAACAAGGTCGCATCCTTTTCGTGTCACTATTTATGGTATTTTTACTAGGGTTTATAACGATTACGACATCTGAACTAAACGGGAACCCGGCATTAAATGGAATGGGTATCGAACATGTACAAGGAAGTACAGAAGGGAAAGAAGTACGATTTGGAACAGTATTTTCTTCACTATACGCAACAGTAACGACAGCTGCTGAAACAGGCGCTGTTAATACGATGCATGATACGTTAACACCAATTGGTGGTCTAGTTCCCCTCGTAAATATGATGTTAAATACAGTGTATGGCGGAGTTGGAGCAGGCTTTGTAAACATTATTATGTATGCAATTATCGCGGTGTTTATATCTGGGTTAATGGTTGGACGGACACCAGAGTTTTTAGGTAAAAAGATTGAAGGTAAGGAAATGAAATTAATCGCAGTCACGATTTTATTTCATCCATTGCTCATTTTAGGATTTTCGGCATTAGCTCTTTCAACAAATTTAGGAACGGATGCTATTTCTCATTCCGGTTTCCACGGTTTAACACAAGTTGTATATGAATATACATCGTCAGCTGCGAATAACGGATCTGGATTTGAAGGATTAGGAGATAATACACCGTTTTGGAATATTACGACTGGTTTAGTTATGTTTTTAGGACGCTACTTCAGTTTAATTACGATGCTAGCTGTGGCAGCTTCGTTGAAAGAAAAAACGGTAGTGCCAGAAACAGTCGGAACGTTCCGTACAGATAATAGTTTATTTGGTGGCATCTTCATCGGAACGATTGTAATTGTTGGTGCATTAACATTTTTCCCGATGTTAGTACTCGGACCAATTGCAGAATTTCTTACATTGAAGTAATGGAGGGTACATGATGAGACCGGTAGTAGTAAAAGAAAAACAAGTAAATGAGACACAAATACATGCTGTAGAAGATGAGGTTAGACAAGCGAAAACGATGGATCGTGATATCGTAACACATGCGATGAAGCAATCCATTGCGAAATTGAATCCGAAAGTCATGATAAAGAATCCGATTATGTTCGTTGTGGAAATTGGGTTTATCATTACGTTCATTTTATCTTTTCTTCCAAGCAGTTCTAGTAGTATACCAGGATGGTTTAATATAACAGTTTCTCTTATTCTATTATTTACAGTTTTATTTGCGAATTTTGCAGAAGCATTAGCAGAAGGTCGCGGTAAAGCGCAAGCCGATTCTTTAAAACAGTCGAAGAAAGATGTGTTTGCAAATGTTGTAAAAGAAAATGGAGACATTGTCCAAGTTTCAGCAACTGATCTTAGAAAAGGTGACGTTGTTATCGTAAAACAAGGAGAAATGATTCCGAATGATGGTGAAGTAATCAAAGGATTAGCGTCTGTAGATGAATCTGCAATTACAGGAGAATCAGCTCCTGTAATAAAAGAAGCGGGTGGTGATTTTTGTTCCGTAACAGGTGGAACGATGGTGGTAAGTGATGAAATTACAATTGTCATTACGAGTAATCCTGGTGAATCATTTATCGACAAAATGATTTCTTTAGTAGAAGGAGCTGCTCGTCAAAAAACGCCAAATGAAATTGCTTTAAATACAGTATTAACGAGCTTAACTCTTATTTTCTTGATCGTCGTTGTGACGTTGCCGATTTTTACAAATTATTTAGGTTTTCAAATTGATACAGCTGTACTCGTAGCATTGTTAGTATGTTTAATTCCAACGACAATTGGTGGTTTGCTATCAGCGATTGGTATTGCTGGGATGGACCGGGTGACAAAATTTAACGTGCTAGCGATGTCAGGGAAAGCAGTAGAAGCTGCGGGCGATATTAATACAATTATTTTAGATAAAACAGGTACGATTACTTTTGGAAACCGGATGGCTCATACATTATTGCCTGTAGGAAATGAAACGATTGAGCAAGTTGGAAAGTGGGCTGCTATTAGTTCTGTTTTAGATGAAACGCCAGAAGGTCGATCTGTTATCGAGTATGTGCAGGGAAAATCTATATCATATAATAGAGAACTTGCAGAACAAGGGGAGTTTGTTCCGTTTAAAGCAGAAACGAGAATGAGTGGTGTTGATTTACAAGACGGAACGAAAGTGAGAAAAGGTGCTGTCGGTGCCGTTATTGAATGGGTTGGGTCACAAGGTGGAACAATTCCGAAAGATGTAAATCAAAAAGCAGACTTAATTTCAAAAGAGGGCGGAACACCACTTGTAGTTGCAGTAGATAATCGTATTTACGGTTTAATTTATTTAAAGGATACAGTAAAACCGGGTATGCGTGAGCGTTTTGAACAGTTGCGCCAAATGGGGATTAAAACGGTTATGTGTACAGGTGATAATCCGTTAACAGCAGCAACGATTGCAAAAGAAGCAGGAGTAGATGAATTCGTTGCCGAGTGTAAACCAGAAGATAAAATTGCGGTTATTAAAGCAGAGCAAGATAAAGGGAAACTTGTAGCGATGACAGGTGATGGTACAAATGATGCTCCGGCATTAGCACAGGCTGACGTTGGATTAGCGATGAATAGTGGTACGACAGCAGCGAAAGAAGCGGCGAACATGATTGATTTAGACTCGAATCCGACGAAAATTATTGAGGTTGTAGGAATTGGTAAGCAATTGTTAATGACGCGAGGTGCGTTAACGACGTTTAGTATTGCGAATGATATAGCGAAATATTTTGCGATTATTCCAGCGATGTTTACACTTGCGATTCCGCAAATGGAAGCATTGAACATTATGAAATTAACATCACCACTGTCAGCGATTTTATCAGCATTAATATTTAACGCTGTTATTATTCCATTACTCATTCCGTTAGCGATGAAAGGTATTGCATATAAACCGATGAGTTCTAATGCATTGCTTAGCCGAAACTTACTTATTTATGGGCTTGGCGGAGTTATCGTTCCGTTCATTGGAATTAAAGTAATTGATATAATTGTCGGCTTGTTCATATAAGGAAGAGGGGAAAAAGATGGAGAAGAAACAAAGTATACTATCACCAATCATCCGTATTACTTTTACATTTCTAGTGTTGTGCGGTCTTGTATATCCACTTATTGTTACAGGTATTGCGCAAGCAGTAATGAAGGATAATGCGGATGGAAGTCTAATATATAATGATAAAAATGAAGTGATTGGTTCTAAATTAATCGGGCAAAATTTCACGGATCCACGTTATTTTCAAGGGCGTGTTTCTAGTATTGAATATAAGGCTGAAGCATCTGGTTCAAATAACTATGCACCATCTGATCCAGATTTAGCAAAACGAGTAGAGAAAAGTATTGCAGACTGGAAGGAAAAAAATCCAGCTGTTCCAGTTACAGAAGTACCGATAGATTTAGTGACAAATTCAGGTTCAGGACTAGATCCGGATATTAGTCCACAAGCGGCTTCGGTGCAGGTGGATCGCATCTCGAAATTAACGAATATTCCGAAAGAAAAACTTAATCAATTGATTAAAGATCAAACAGAAGGAGCTGCACTTGGTTTATTTGGAGAAGATCGAGTGAACGTCTTAAAGCTAAATGTAGCATTACAGAAATTAATGAAATAGTAACAGTGCTACCTCAATCTAACGGATTGAGGTAGCGTTGTTTCGAATGAAAGGCGGTTTTTATTTTGTATGCAGATGACTATGAACCGAAGTTTCAAAGGCGAACGCCAGAGGAATATTTAGAATATATACGGCAACAAAATCGCGGAAAGTTAAAGCTATATGTAGGGGCAGCTCCAGGTGTAGGAAAAAGTTATAAAATGCTCTTTGATGCAAGAGAGATGAAAAAAGATGGAATTGATATTGTAATTGGTTTAATTGAAACGCACGGGAGAAAAGAGACAGAAGAAGCAATTGCTGATTTAGAAAAAGTTCCTTTAAAAGAAATACAGTATAAAGGAAAGGGATTTTATGAGCTTGATGTGGAAGGAATTATAAAACGTGCGCCGCAAGTAGTGGTGGTGGATGAACTCGCGCATAGTAATGTTCCTGGTTCTAAACATAAGAAACGTTATATGGATGTACAGGAATTGCTAGATGCGGGTATATCGGTATTATCAGCTTTTAATATTCAACATTTAGAAAGTGTTCATGATATTGTAGCTCAAATTACGAATGTAAAAGTAAGAGAACGAGTTCCAGATTTTATTTTACAAAAAGCAAATGAAATTCAGCTCGTTGATGCAACGCCCGAGGTATTAAGGAAGAGACTAATAGACGGAAAGATATATAAAGAAGAAAAAATTCAGCAAAGTTTACAAAATTTCTTTACGCTTAATAATTTAGGAGCACTTAGGGAATTATCACTTCGTGAAGTGGCAGATGATATGGACGAGAAAATTAGCCAAACAGTAATAGAACCGATTGGCGTAAAAGAAAAAATTCTTGTTTGTGTACAATACAGTTCAACAGCGGAGAAATTAATACGACGGGGATGGCGCATGGCTGATCGGTTAAATGCTGAATTGTACGTATTAAACGTTGAGAGGGAAAATATAGATTCTCTTTCAGCAGGTAAAAAACAAACGATTGAAGAGTGGAAGACGCTCACGAATCAATTTGATGCGAGTTTTGTATTAGAAGAGGCGAAAGGAAGAAAGCCAGCAGATGTTATTATTGAAGTCGCAAAAAGATTACAAGTAACGCAAATTTTACTTGGACAATCGGCTAGAACAAGGTGGGAAGAAATACGAAAAGGCTCTATTGTAAATGAGATTATGAGGCAAACGAGGTATATTGATATTCATATCGTTGCGGATCAAAGAGTTTAAAATAGAGCCGACCTTTTTTGGGGCTCTATTTTGCTTTTTGTACAGAATGAAAACTTGGCATTTTTATTGCATATAAGATTACAAGTAAAAACATAATTGCGCCTAGGAAGAAAATCCAAAAGTAATTTTGGTTAAATAAAAGAAATCCACCTATAAGTGGCCCTGTGCCCATACCAAGATAGCGGATGAAGTTGTACATACCGATAGCTGTTGCACGTTCTTGCACGAATTCTTCTGTTAATAAAGTAGTGTGAGTTGGCATAGAAAGTCCCATACTACAACCGTACAAAGATGTAACGATAATGATGAATGGGATATTGATTTTATATGTGAAAGAGAATAAAACGACACATATAATATTGAAGAAACTCGTAATAAATAAAGTTTGCTTTGTTGTGAGGCGTTTTTGCAAAAACTTGTAGCAAAAACTTCCTAGCATGATAGAAAGAGACATTGGTACAAACATAAGACCAATTGCATTTGCAGCTAAATGAAATGAATTTGCTAAAATGCTCGGTAAAAAAACGAGAAAGCAAAAGTAAATACAAAATTGAATGAAGCCAATAAGAGTAATAGAAAATCCAGTTGTATTTTTTAAGATAAGAGAGTAATTCTTTTGGGATTTAGATTGCGTAATTATATTTGGCTTTGTTTCCGGGAGTAGTGAAATGTTTATGATTAATAAGATGATGCCAATTGTAGATAAAAAGAGAAAGACAGATAAGTGGCCATGTATACTGCCGAGATAACCACCTATGAGAGGGCCAATTGCGGGTGCGAGAGCAAGTAACATTTGGTATAGGCTCATCGCTTCACCTCGTTCTTTTCCCTCAAATAAATCACCAATAATTGTTGCGGCAACTATGGGTATAGCTGCAATTCCTAAAGCTTGAATGGCTCTAAAGAATAAAAATAAATAGATGTTTGATGAAAAAGCACAACCAATTGAGCCGATTGTACTAATAATTAAACTAGGAATCAAAATAGATTTTCTCCCTCTTATATCAATTAAAGGCCCGTAAATAAGCTGCATAATCGCAAGAACGAATGTGAATAGTGAAACGGTTAAATTTACAAGATAAAAAGAAGTATGAAAAGAATTTTGAATCATCGGTAAGATAGGTGTGTAAATATTTTGAGTGAAGGAACCGAGTAAGGCACTAATACAGACAACATATAAAATGAAATTTAGTTTAGATTTTTTCATAATGTTAACCTCCTTGTAATTTAGTTTCCTTGGAAACTAAATTTATTTTAACATGATTTTCTAACTTGTAAAGATGAAAAAATGATTTTAAAATGGTATATAGTTAAATTGTTTCTTCGGAAACTTAGGAGGCGAACGGATTGAAGCATGCAACGAAACAAATGGAAATACTTTCAGACATTCGTACACTTTTGCATAAAAAAGAAGAACATTTAAAACGACAAAACGAGAAGTTTCTTCGTGAGACAGGTGTAAGTGATATGTCTTTATCTGAGTTACATGTTATCGAGTGTATCGGAAAAAATGGTTTGATGAATGTAACGGCAATTACGGCAGAAATGGGCATGACGAAGGGTGCAATCTCTAAAATATGTACAAAGTTGTTTCAAAAGCAATTCGTTGAGAAGATGCAAATGTTAGATAATCAAAAAGCAATTTTCTTCCGCTTAACGGAAAGAGGAAATGAAATATATAAAGCGCATGAAAAATTGCATAAACAAGCTGAAGGAAAGTGGCTGTTACTTTTAGATGGGTATACGAAAGAAGAGCAAGACTTTATTCAAAGGTTTATAAAGGATGTCACCAATCATTTGGAAATATAATTGGAAGAAAAAATTCCTTCTTCTCAAGCCTTTTGAATATAATTTCTGAAAGAACTCATATATAATAGAAAAAGATACTTAACATAGTGAATAATTAAAGAGTCAATATATAGAGGAGAGAGTAACATGCTTGAAAATACCGGGTTAGTATTAGAAGGCGGCGGTATGCGTGGTGTATATACGGGCGGGATACTAGAATACTTTATGGAACAAGATTTATATTTTCCATATGTAATTGGTGTATCAGCTGGTGCTTGTCATGCAGCGTCGTATCTTTCCAAACAAAGAAATAGAAATAAAACGGTCAATATTGATTATGCATCACATCCGAAATATTTATCGTATAAAAATTTATGGAGAAAACGTCAGCTATTTGATATGGATTTCATTTTTCATGAAATTCCAGAAAAACATGTGCCGTTTGATTTTGAAACATACTTTAATAGTCCGGAACGTTTCCTTGTAGGAACAACAGATTGTGAAACAGGACAATCTGTTTATTTTGAAAAAGAAGGAACGAATGATGATGCGCTAAATTTATTACAAGCGTCTAGTTCATTGCCTTTCATTGCACCGGTAGTAAATTACCGTGGTAAACAACTGTTAGATGGCGGGATTTCTGATCCGATTCCAGTTCGTAAAGCGCAAGAAGACGGATTTAAAAAATCAGTTGTTATTTTAACGAGAAATCATGGCTACGCAAAGAAAAAATCAAAATTCGGATGGATTGCAGGAAAAGCCTATAAAAAATATCCGAATCTTGTTAACACGATGCTCAATCGTTATGAAGTGTATAATGAAACACTTCACTACATTGAAAAAGAAGAACAAGCCGGGAATTTATTTGTTATTCGCCCAGAAGTGCCGCTTCAAGTAGATCGTATGGAAAAAGATACAGCAAAACTACAAAATTTATATGAGCAAGGCTATGAAGATGCAAAGAGACAATTTGCAGATTTACAGGCGTTCTTGCAAAAATAATAAAAAGGCTGTGGAGAAGAGTTTCTCTGCAGTCTTTTTTATTATTCGTTTCAATGCCGAATGTTGGTTATACACGTTTTTAGGGTATGGTATAATATGGATAAATGTATGTGGAGAGGTGATACATATGAAAAATGTATATAAAGGACTTAGGCATACCGGATTTACTGCAATGCTTATTTTTGGAGGGGTATTTCTACTTCGCTGGCTCATACATGATGAGATGCTACTGGATCAGCTTATTGGATTTAGTGTAGGAATGGTAATGGTTGTTTCGTCAGTTTTCATTCAAAAGTATAGTAAAGAATTACAGATGAATGAGAAATATTAATAATTTTTAACTGCTGTTATCTTTTTCATAGTTTAGTAATCGTGGAGGCTTTCGTGTGATTGTTGCAAAGGGAAAGTAGAGCATCGAATTCGATGCTCTACTTTTTATTTACGCTTCTTTTTAATAAATGAAAAGGCTAGGGCTGTAATTAAAATACTGCCTTTAATAATATCTTGTGCATAATAAGGAACGTTCATCATTGTGAGGCCATTTAGTATAATTCCGATTAATACCGAGCCGAGGAATGTTCCGACTATATTTGGTTTTTTAGCGCCGAACATTGCATAACCGATATAGGCAGCTGCGACTGCATCCATTAATAATGGAGCGCCAGCTGAAACTTGTCCTGTTCCAACGCGGCTGCATAGAATAATGCCGCCAATAGAAGCTAGTAAACCACTAATCATATAAGCATATACACGGTAACGATCAGTAGGAATACCAGCTAATCTAGCAGCTTCTCGATTCCCACCAGTCATATAAAAGAAACGACCGTACGTTGTTTTTTCTAAAAATAGATGTGCAATTAAAACGATAGTAAGCATGATAATGACAGGGACTGGAATTCCTAAGACGGAACCTTGACCGATAAATAAAAAGGATGGAATAAAATGTCCTGTTGCACCGGACATTCCTTCATAAATTGAGGAGCCTTTTGAAAATGTTAAGTGTAGTCCATTGACGATATACATGATACTTAATGTAGCTAGTAAATCGGGTAATTTAATTCGGATAACGAGTAGTGCATTTAATAATCCAACTAATAACCCGCAAAGAATAGGAACAAGAAGTGTGACTAATAGTTCTTGTCGATATAAAACGAGACAAGAAGCAGCTGCAATTGTTGCTAAACTAGCGGTAGAGCCGATTGATAAATCAAACCCATCTACAATCAATGTAAAGGTAACGCCGATTGCAAGTAACGTTACGATGGAAATAGAACGTAAAATATCACTAATATTGTTATATGTTAAAAAAGAATCATTGACGATAGAGAAAAAAATTGTAACACCTATAATAATAGCAATTGTACTAAATTGATAAAAAAGATGAGTAGATAAATATAGTTTCTTAGTTTTCGTTTTATGAACGAGATTCAATGGAATAACTCCCTTCAGATAAATGTAAAAGCTGTTCAGGAGATAGTTCGTTTGGTAAGTATTCACCTACAAATTCTCCGTTTGCCAGTATAAGAATGCGATCAGCGATATGCAACGCTTCATCTTGTTCTCCTGTGAAATAAATTACGGAACTTCCGTTTTCTGTAATGTTGCGAATGAATTGAAAAATGTCTTGTTTCGCAGCGATGTCTACACCTTTAGTTGGCTCGTCTAAAAGAAATAGATTAGGTTTGAATCCACTCCACTTTGCAATTGAGACTTTTTGTTGGTTTCCACCGCTAAGTGAATGAATAAGTGCCTTTGGGTCATTTGGTGAAATACCGAAAGAAGAAATTGCTGTAGTAGCATCATTTAATTCGGTTTGTTTTCGTTTCCAACCTGATTGATGTAAATTTGTGTGACTTATAATATCTTCCGAAAGAAATACGCCTTGTTTTCTTCTTTCTTCTGGTACAAGTGCGATTTTCGCTTTAATCGCATCTCGTGGTGTTTTAATCGTTAGTTTTTGACCGTCTATTTCTGCGTGATAAGTATGACGAGCACCAAATAACGTTTCAGCAAGTGTTGTTTTTCCACTTCCAATTAATCCGTATATCACAACAGTTTCTCCTTTTCGTATTGTAAGAGAAAGGGGAGAATGACCTTCGTGTAATAGAAGCTCTTGTACTTTAAATAGTTCCTCGCTCCCGGTTTTTGGTGCTGTATTAATAGGAAGTGTAAGTTGTTTTCCAGTCATTGCTTCCACAATTTGTTGATCTGTAATTGTTGTAATGGTTTCAGAAAGGGCAACTTGACCGTTATGTAATACAGTTACATCATCCGCGAAATTTCGAATCTCTGATAAACGATGAGAAACTAAAAGGATGCCAATTCCTTTTGATGTTAAATCTTTTAATAGTTTCCCAAAGGTTTCAACTTCTTTTGGTCCAAGAGAAGAAGTAGGTTCATCTAATAAAAGGTAATTTGTATTGTTAGATAAAGCTCTTGCGATAAGAAGTAATTGTTTTTCATGTAATGAACAGTTTGAAACATCTTCCGAAACATTTAAATTTACCTGTACAGTTTGCAAATGTTGTTTAGCAAGTGCGACTAATTTGGACTTTGAAAACAGTACTTTATTTTGCATTGCTAAATGATCGATTAGTACATTTTCTAATACAGATAATCCGGGAATAAGTCCGTGATCTACTTCTTGTGTTACGAAAGAAATGCCATGCTTTTTTGCATCGCGCGGTGAAGTAAAGGAAACAGACTGAGTATCAATTTTTATATCGCCAACAACTGGTTGAATTTCACCAGTTGCTATTTTTAGTAAAGTACTTTTTCCCGCACCGTTCATGCCTAGTAAAGCGTGTACTTTTCCTTTTTGAATATGAATAGAAACATCTTCTAGAACAGGTGTAGCGACATGATAAGAATGTGTAATGTTTTGAAGAGAGAACGTCATCATTTTTTCTCCTTCTCTAATTTTTTCATCCAAGGGGAATATGCATCTTTTGAGTCTCCCCAACCGTTTATATATTTTGATAACTGATCCATTGTTATATTTTCTTTTGGTAAACTATTTTTCTTTACTAAATAAGGTTCTAGTGAATAAATATCTGGCGTTTGTTCACCAGCAATTTTTTTGTATAAAAATCGTACTTGAACCTTACCTACTTCAGCTGGATCAGTTGCAGCTGTAGCAGTCCAAGGTGAGTTTTCTTTTTGCATGAGTTGTAAATCCTCATTACTTAAGTCAATGCCATATACTTTTATATCTGTACGACCAGCTTGTTCAAGTGCTTTAACAGCCCCTTTAGCAAACTCATCCCACGAAGCGAAAATAGCTTGTAAATCGCCTTTTTTCGGATATTTCTTTAGTAAAGCTTCTACTTGTGTTTGTGTATCGAGCGGTGTGTTATTACTAGCAGTACCGAATCTTGCAACTTCTTTTATATTGGGATACCGTTTATAAAAAGCATCAATGATAACATTGCGACGTTCCATTGGAGCAAAACCGCCGACCCATACAACTGCGATATTTCCTTGTCCATTCAAATCTTCCGCTAACGTTTTTAATGATTTCCATGCAAGACTATAGTCATCTTGATCAATAATTGTCAAACCTGGCAAGCGTAGATCGTTATCGAACGCAACTACGGGAATGTTCGCCTGTAACGCTTTTTCTACTCCAGGTTTTAGTGCTTCAGAACGGCCATGATCAATTAAAATACCATCCACTTTTGAATTAATAGCAGTATCTAAATTTGCAGCCATTTTTGCTAAATCGTTATCAGAATTGTAGACTTGTACACTGCCGCCAAATAGCTCAACTTGTTTTTTGACACCCTCAATATATTGAGAGGAAAAAGTTCCGATGGACATTTGCATAATTAATGCGATTTTTAATGGCTTCTTCATTTGGCTTGGAATTTCTGTTTGTAATTGATTTTCTACCGTTGTAGTCGCCTTTCTCACAGTTTGTTGCTTTTGTGAAGAGATAGTATCTTGTTCATTTGTACAAGCTGCTAATGTAAATAAGAGAAAAATAAGTACGATGGAACATAATTTTTTCATAAAAAAATCCCTCCTAAACTAAGAAGAGAGAGGAGGGAGTGAAAATAAAAAACGCCTTTTCATATAGAAAAGACGCCTTATCATATTACTCTTATCTTTCAACACAATGTGTTGTAAGAATTAGCACCGTGCCCATAAATGGGTCGGTTGCCGGGCTTCGTAGGGCTCATCCCTCCACCTGCTCTTGATAAGACATCGAATATTTAACTATTTTGAATTATTCCACAAACGAATGGTGTTGTCAAACAGTATTTATAAAAAAATCCCTCAGGAAGAGGGATTTTAATGTGGTAAGAATATCAATTGATAAGCAAACAAAATTCCAAATACATACACAAGTGGGTGAACAGCACGGAATTTCCCTTTTGCCACTTTCATAAGTGGGTATGAAATAAATCCAAGTGCGATACCTGTTGCGATACTTGATGTAAGTGGCATGCTTAAGATTACTAAGAATGCTGGGAATGCTTCATCAAATGCGTCCCAATCGATGTGGCGAACTGAACCCATCATAAGACTACCAACGATAATTAATGATGGTGCAGTAATAGCTGATACACCAGAAACAGCACTTACTAATGGGCCGAAGAATGCTGTTAGTGCGAATAGAACAGCTACTGTAACAGTTGTTAAACCAGTACGACCACCAGCTGCAACACCAGCAGATGATTCAATGTAAGCTGTTGATGGTGTTGTTCCGAACATAGAACCGATTGTTGCTGAAAATGAGTCAGATAGAAGAGCTCGTCCAGCTTTCGGGAGTTTTCCGTCTTTCATAAATCCACCTTGTTGAGCTACCCCAAGTAATGTACCTGTTGTATCAAATAATGTAACAAGGAAGAATGAAAATACAACGCCGTACAATCCGTAGTTAATTACATCAGATACAGCAGTAATTGGATTTGAAACGATAATTCCTTCTGGTAATCCAGGCATTGATGTAACACCGTTTGAGAATGTTAACTGTCCTGTGAAGAAAGCGATAATACCAGTTAATAGCATACCAATAAATAGTGCGCCATTTACATTTAAAGACATAAGAACAATAGTAATTCCAAGCCCAGCCAATGCTAGTAGAACTGGAGCAGAGTGAAGATCACCAAGTCCAACTAAGTTTGCATCATTTTTTGTAACGATACCTGTTAAACGTAAACCGATAAAGGCGATGAAAAGACCGATACCAGCAGTAATTGCATGTTTTAAGTTTTCAGGAATTGCTTCCATTAATTTTGTACGGAAAGATGTGAATGATAACAAAATTAAAATCATACCTGCTACGAATACAGCAGAGAATGCAATTGCGAAAGTCATGCCTTCATGAGCTTTTACAACAGAGTAAGAGAAGTAAGCATTTAATCCCATACCTGGCGCGATTGCGATTGGTAAGTTTGTAAAGATTGCCATAAATAATGTTCCGACAACAGCAGCGATAATTGTTGCTGTAAATGCTTGTTCAAATGGAACACCTGCATCCCCAAGGATGACTGGGTTTACGACAATGATATATGCCATTGTTAAGAAGGTAATAATACCTGCCATAATTTCAGTTTTAATAGAAGTTTTATGTTTTGAAAGGTTAAACATATAAACATCCTTTCTGTTTACGAATAATTTTCACAACAGTTATATATAATATTCGTTTTTTAACTATTTTGCAATAGTTTTGCATAAAAAGTTTATAACAATTCATATTTTGTGTCTTAAATTCGAATATTAATCGTAAAACGATGTGTGAATTTCAGTTTTTTATTGTGCACATGATAAGGAAAAGGAGTTGAAAGCAGCTATGCCACAGCAAAAAAACTTTATAACAATGCCTGCGCAACATCAAAATAAACAGCCGGGGATTGAATCATTAATGAGCCCCCTTCCGCAGTTTGAAGATCCAAATTATAAAGGAAGTGAAAAGTTAAAAGGAAAGAATGTGTTAATTACGGGAGGAGATAGCGGAATTGGACGCGCAGTTTCCATCGCTTTTGCAAAAGAGGGAGCAAATGTTGCGATTGCTTATTTAGATGAGGAAGAAGATGCAAATGAGACGAAACAACGTGTTGAAAAAGAAGGTGTAAAGTGTGTATTGTTGCCGGGGGATTTGAGTAATGAACAGCATTGTAAAGATATTGTGAAAGAGACCGCCCGGCAGTTAGGTAGTTTAAATATTTTAGTAAATAACGTTGCACAGCAATATCCACAGCAAGGGCTAGAGTATATTACAGCAGAACAGCTAGAAAAAACATTTCGTATTAATATTTTTTCTTATTTTCACGTTACGAAAGCAGCCCTTTCTCATTTGAAGAAAGGGGATGTCATTATAAATACGGCATCTATCGTTGCATATGAAGGAAATGAAACGTTAATTGATTATTCCGCAACGAAAGGAGCAATCGTAGCTTTTACAAGATCACTTTCTCAATCTTTAGTCCAAAAAGGGATTCGGGTAAATGGTGTTGCACCAGGACCGATTTGGACACCGCTTATTCCAGCGAGCTTTGATGAGAAGAAAGTCTCTCAGTTTGGGAGCAATGTCCCGATGCAAAGGCCTGGTCAACCATATGAGTTAGCGCCGGCATACGTATATTTAGCGTCTGGTGATTCTTCTTATGTTACCGGACAAATGATACATGTAAATGGGGGCGTTATTGTAAATGGATAGTTTTCATTTATAAGAGCAAAGTAAAGCTAATTACAATTATTATGGTGAGCGCTAGGGGGGATATAGGTGAAAAGGGTATGTTTCGTTTTACTATTATTTTTCTTCCTACCGGTTAGTGCTTTTGCTGATACAGATCATTTAATATTAGTGAATCTTACGACAAACCAGTTGTCTTTTTTTGAGAATGGAAATTACACAAAAACATTTCCAGTAACGACTGGAAGAGATCGTACACCTACGCCTGAAGGTAATTTTTGTATTATAACGAAATTTAAAAATAAAGAATACCATCGAAAAAAAATAGCTGGGGGTGCACCGAATAACCCTCTCGGTACGAGGTGGCTTGGACTAGATAAGAATGAATATGCGATTCACGGGACGAACCGGGAATGGACGATTGGAAGTAGGGAATCAAATGGCTGTATTCGTATGCATGACAGGGATATACAATGGTTATATGACCGAGTACAATTACAAACAAAAGTAATCATTTCTCGTTTTCATACGAGCCCCGAATATGAAGCGAATAAGCTTGGTTATCGCGTTGTGAGCTGGAATGGTCGAAAAATAGAAGAAGAACAAATTGGAGTGCTTACGTTAGTAGACCGCGCGGATATATATTGGCAAGAACCAAATGGACAGTTAACGAAGGTAAAAACTGTATTGCCAAATGAAAGATATCCGGTGTACTCAAAACGAAAAGATGGAATATATTATATAGGAAACAATTCGTATATTATAGATGAAACAGGAGAGAAAATTCGTTACGAGCAAATTCCTTCTTCGATTTTAAGTAATATATATAAACGGAAATACAATGTTCCGTAATGGCTACCGTATTATAGACGGTAGCTTATTTATACTTGGAGTTTAACTGCAACTATTGTATTTTGCTGAATATAATACAGTACAGATAGGGGGCGGTTATATTATGAAAAGTGAATTTGCGTTTAAAGTTTTCTTAGTAACGACCTGTTTATTTCTCGTGTATTTATATGCGTTTCTCGTCTTTTCTTTTTATGTTCCATATGTTGATTTAATATTATTCTTCGGATTTATTTGGGCGTTTGTGAAAGCGAGGGAAGGAGAGAAGAGTATATATCGGCGCATTACCCTATGCGGGACGGCCGTTCTCGTTATTTTGTACTTTTTTATTATGCATGATTTTTGGAGAGGGATGTAAAAAAGCATACGATTAATCGTATGCTTTTATATCTGTTAATGATGGAAGAGAGGCAATTGCACCGTAATTTGTACATGTGATAGCGCCTGCTTTATTTGCAAAGGAGATAAACGCTGTTAAGTCTTTGAAATGATACGAAAGTGTATGTTCACTTTGGGAAATCTGATATAACATTGCTCCAACGAAAGCATCACCAGCACCAGTTGTATCGACTTGTTGAATGGAAATAGAAGAGACAATGGTTTGACCTTCATTTGTCGCAAGAAGGGTACCGTCTTTTCCAAGTGTAATAGCTACTACTTTTGCGCCATAATTTAATAATTTGAGTGCAGCTTGTTGTAAATCACTCTCTTTAGAGAGCATAGTAGCTTCCTCTTGACTTACTTTTACGAAGTGTGCATGTTTTATAAAGGTTAGACAATCTTGAGAGAATTGTTCTGTATTTGTAATGAGTGCACTTCGATAATTTGGATCAAAAGAAATAAAATGGCCCTTATCTTTCGCATATTGTAACAACTTAAAATACGTTTCTTTTAATGGGCTTGATAGTAAAGCTGTCGCTGAACCGAAATGTATTAAATCATTTGTTTGTATTTTTGATAAATCAATGCTATTGAATTGATATTCACCATCTGCACCACGCATAAAAGTAAAATCACGTTCGCCATCTTGATCGATGGATACGAATGCGAGTGTTGTTTGTTTATCTTTTATGAGCATGGATGTATCGACTTGTGCACGCTGTAAAGTTTGTTCAAGAAACTCACCAAATGGGTCGTTTCCTACTTGCCCCATAAATGTAGCGTATCCACCTAATTTTGTAATCGCAGCAGCAACGTTAGCGGGTGCTCCACCAGCTTTTTTTTCGAAATCTGAACCGTTTACTAAAGAAACGTTAGTATTTCGGCACACAAAATCAATTAATAGTTCACCTATACAAAAGACATTTCTCATACAATCCCTCTTTTCAGCTTATATTGTGTGATGGTAAAGTTTAGTTTTGCATCTGAAAAGATTGCGATATGATGTTTCATGTCTTTTCGAGGAAAAACTCGGGACGTAAAGACTGTTGAACCATCGTATAAGAAAATTTCCACGATGCTTTTATCTACAAATATTTGTAGTTCTATCGTATCTTGAATATCGATTTTTTTACAGCGTTCAAATCCATATTCTTCGCCAAATTGATGGTAGAAGTTGCCCCTGTCTATAGAAATAGTACCTTGTTCCCGATTAAATGTAATGGGGAAACATTCCTCCTCATTGTGGAAGAGAGAAAGTCCAAAACGCTTTGCATCTTCTGTTTTAAGTGTAACAATTAATTCATAGGAGTCTTCATCATCAAGCGTTGATAATACATTTAATCCAGCTGTTATATCTCCTGAAATGTCTTTTTTTGTAGTTCGTAGTTTTGTTAATTCTGAAACTGGTTTTTGTTTTAATATGTTATCTTCTAATGTTAATTCACGTGGAAGTGTTAGGCAATGAGCCCACATATAATCATCAGAAGGATATGTGATTTCACTTGATCCTGCCCAAGCCAACAATAGGCGACGACTAGTAGAGTCTTCTAAAGTTTGAGGGGCATAAAAATCGAATCCTTTATCAGCTTCGTAATAGGAATCAACATGGAAATATAAATTTTTAATATCGAAATGGCCTATAGCATAAACGACATTGTATACATTGTGAAAGTTTTCTCCGTCTTTTTCAATTCCTTGCGGTGAAAAGAGAAGTACATCTTTCCCTGATAATTGGAAGTAATCGGGGCATTCCCACATAAATCCGAATTCTTTTAAATTTGTTGTAATTTCGCCTTGGAAATGCCAATTGTATAGGTCTTGTGATTTGTATAGTAATAGAGTTCCTGTTTTATTTTCACGTTGGGCACCGAGTAACATATAGTACATATCATTATGTTTCCAGACTTTTGGATCACGTACATGTTTTGTATATCCGTCAGGAATTATATCAATAACAGGATTATTACTATATTTCGTCATCGTATATTGTGAATCCATTGTTGCCATACATTGTTTTGCATCACGGGAATCATCAGGCTTTTTTATATTCCCTGTATAAAGTAAATGAAGAAGGCCATCTTTTACGATAGCACTACCAGAATATGCACCGTGTGATTCATATCTTTCAGTAGGGATGATGGCTACAGGCATACGCTCCCAGTTAATAAGGTCTTTTGACTTCACATGCCCCCAATGCTTCATTCCATGAATGGGACCAAATGGATACCACTGATAAAAAACGTGATATTCATCATTGTAGTATGATACACCGTTAGGATCATTCATTAATCCAAATGTTGGGTGGATATGATAAATTGGTTTCCATGAATCTTGGTTTGCAATTTCATATAAAGAATGTAATTCGTCTTTATTAGATTGCAGTATTGTTTTATATTTTGACATAGGTTTTCACCCCGTTATTATTTACTTTCTTTATATAAAATGAATGTGGCAACAAAAGCAGTGATAACTGCAATAGCGAAACCAATTATATAGTGAATCATGTTCATCATGCCAAGAGGTGCAACAATTGTAAGCATCGGAATACCTGTTAAACCGTATGCATTAGCCGCCACTTGCATCCAAACAACGTAAGCGCCTCCAATTGCGCCGCCAATAGCTGCTGCAATAAATGGTTTACCAAGTTTTAAATTGACACCAAAAATAGCTGGTTCTGTAATTCCTAAAAATGCTGAAGCTGCTGCTGGAATTGCAATTTCTTTCGTTTTTTTGTTTTTTGTTTTGAAATAGACAGCTAAAGTAGCACCGCCCTGTGCAACGTTCGCCATTGACCAAATAGGGAGTAAGAAATTGACACCGATATCTTTATTTGCGAGTAAGCCCGCTTCAATAGCGTGGAAGCTATGATGTAAGCCAGTAAGAACGATTGTTGAATACAATCCACCGAATATAAGTCCAGCTACTGGTCCTGCAAATTGATAAATTGTATTTAAAAGGTACGTAATGCCGTCACCGATTTTATATCCAATTGGTCCGATAATAATAAGTGATAAAAAGCCAGTTATAATAATTGTTAAGAATGGTGTAACTAATAAATCTAAAGAGTTCGGAACACGTTTTCGAAGTTCTTTTTCAATTGTACTCATAACATATACACATAATAAAATAGGTAAAACAGTACCTTGATAGCCAATCATATCAATATCCATACCAAGGAAATGTAAAACAGTGGGTTTTGCATTTGAAAGAGTCCAAGGATTTGTTAAGTTTGGGTGAGTTAATATACCACCAACAACTGCACCTAAGAAAATGTTTCCACCAAATTCTTTAGCGGCACTAACTCCAATTAAAATAGGTAAAATGATGAAAGCTGCACTTGAGAACATATCAAGTAATTGGATAAGCGAGTGATCTCCAGGAACTAATTTAAACGCTTTCAACATTCCGAGTAGACCCATAAGTAAACCGCTTGCGACGATAGCTGGAATAATTGGAACAAAAATATTAGATAGTGTCTTTGCTAGGCGGGCGATAGGATTCATTTTTTTCTTAGGTATATCGTTTGATGTTGTAGAATCTAGTTCGGCTATTCCAATTAGTTTTGAGAATTCATCATATACTTTGTTTACTATGCCAGTTCCAAAAATAATTTGATATTGCTCGGTCGTTGCGAAAGCACCTTTTACTCCATCGATGTTTTCGATTTCTGCAGAGTTTATTTTCGTATCATCCTTTAATATAAGACGAAGGCGAGTCGCGCAATGTGTGGCACGAACAATGTTTTCCTTTCCACCAATGTTCTGTATTACTTGAGTTGCAATTTGCTTCATATCCATAAAAATTCCCCCTTACTATAAATTTTCTTTTGTGGAACCGGTTCCGCAATAAGTTAAAATAAAAAACAGGGAAATGATGTTGAAAATCCTGTTTTTAAAATGTGGAACCGGTTTTAATTTTATTATAGAGCGCCTTTATATTTTGTCAACGCTTTCTTGGATTTTTAATGTATAACGAGAGTGTAATATTTTTGGTATAGTTTTGTTTTCAACAAGCTGTGAAAGAGAAGTGGCGGCAAGCTTTCCAGCATACTCATAGTCAAACGCAATTGTCGTTAAACTAGGGTGTACCATTTCTGAAATATCATATCCACCGAATCCTGTTACAGAAATATCACCTGGTACAGAAAGGGAGTGGGAGTGAATGACTTTCATTGCACCAAGAGCGATGTTATCTGTAGCACATACGATAAGAGTTGGGCGATTATTATCTAAAATATGTTGTACTTGTTTCATGGCATCTTCTATGCGGAAAGTTGTTTCGTAATATGAAACGTTGCAAGTCGGTTCTAAATTTTCAATTGCTTTTTGAAAACCATTTTTTCGATTTATTCCAACAGAAATATCATCTTTTTCTATCCCTAAATAGGCAATATGTCGATGGCCTTGCGATAAAACGTATGCCCCTAACTCATAAGCTGCATCATAATCATCGTGAACGAGGCAATATTGATCTTTATATTCTTGCCCGACGAATAAAATAGGGATGTTTGAATTAGCCATAATTTTTTGATGTTCATTCGTTAATGTTTTTGTTAATAAAATAATGCCAGCTACCTTTTGTTTTATAAAGTTTTCAATTGCTTGTATTTCAGTTTCGGTTGTTTGATTTGCATTTGCTACAAGCATTTGATAGTTATTTTCCTGTAATGTTTTATCGATCCCGATAAGTGTTTTCATTGTAGCGAAGGAGTCTAATCGGGGGATGATGACACCAATTAAATTTGTTGTTTTTGCTTTTAAACTTTGAGCAAATGTATTGGGAGAGAAATTTGTTTCCTGAATAATACCTTCGATTTTAAGTTTTGTTTTATCACTTACATATCCGCCGTTTAAGTAACGAGAGACTGTGCTTTTTGCAACTCCAGCCAATTTGGCGATATCTGCAATTGTTTTAGCCATAGTATTTCACCTTCGTATTCATAAAAATGTTAACTTTATTATAGGGAGAATTAGAGATGACGTAAACAAGAAGAGGGAAAGAAAAAACCACCTCACGTATATGAGGTGGAATAATTGTTAATATCTAGGCTTAAATGTATGACAACAAGTCTCTACACTCGTTGCTACAGAACTTTCTAGCGTCTCGTTTGTTAAAACAGCAGCTGTATATGAATCATTTTCAGTTTGACCAGTTTCATCTGCATCAGGCTGAACGATGATCGCACTTGCTTGACAAAAGTTACCTTGTCCCCAAAAAGAACAGTTGGAAACAGAACATCTTACTTCTGGCATAAAACCCCCTCCTTATACATTAGTGTGGGATTTTACCCCCATTTCATGTGTAGAAGGAGTTTCCTTTTCTCGTTACTTTTTCGTTTGCTCAAGCCATTCTTTTAATTTGTCTTTCGGCTGTTCACCACTAATACGGCTCACTTCTTTGCCATCTTTAAAATGAATGATTGTTGGTGTACCTTGAATTTTATATTCATCCCAAGGAGCATCTAATTTTTCAATATCCATAACTTTCATATCAACGTTCAAGTCTTTAGCCATTGGCACTAGGACAGGAGATAATTTTTGGCAATGAACGCAAGATGTTTGATAAAAGTATACTGTTTCTTCTTTTTTCTCTTTTAAGTTCTTTTGAAGATCTGAAAGAGAAATTTTATTTGTGTAGTAGTCAGGACCATCTGTTTGACTACCAGTAGCATTATCAATTTTTGGGCTAGTTGAAGCTTTTTTTTCTTCCATTTGTGTTACAGCGAAAATTGCCGCAAACAAGGCGATAATAATACCACCAAATATAAGCATTTTTTTCATTCTTTCATCTCCTTATTTGTTTTTGATGACAATAAAGCTACAAACAGCGATTGTAATAAAGCCGATAAGTGCTAAAAACGGGATTGTAATAAAACCAAACCAGTTTATAAATTCTCCGGTGCAGGGTACACGACCGCAAGCTGCTCCAGCAGCTGAAAACGCTGGGACTTTTTGAATTGCATAGTGATATAAAGAAATACAAGCACCAATACTTGCAATTGGTAAAGAATAACTTGCGATGCGATAATCTTTTTTTGCTACAGCGATACCGAGCCATAAAACGAATGGATACATAAAAATACGTTGATACCAACAAAGTACACAAGGCTCAAATTTCATGATTTCGGAAAAATAAAGGCTTCCCAGTGTAGCGATAAAAGAAGCTCCCCATGCGGTAAGTAAAGCATATTCTTGCTTTTTTTCTCGTCCCATATTTTATACCTCTCTTATAATAGTTACATACTAAATTATAGTATGAAGTGGTATGGAAAAGAAAGAAAAAATATGTTTATCAATAAAAGTTTTATAAGGAGAAACTTTTATTGATATAAATATTAAAAAAAGCGCCATTCTCCGGAAGAGAATAGCGCTATAGTTTACATTTGAATTTGTTCTACTTCTTCTACATGCGACTTTTGGGATGCGTGGTCAATATATTGAAATAGGAGCTGCAATTGTTTATCAACTTCTGGGAGTTCTTTACTGTATTGATAAGCGTGTAAAAAATGCTCAATACGCTTAGAAAATAATTGATCGTTCGTTTGAACCATGAGAACGAGTAATTTATCCCAATTACAGCAATACGTGTAATAGAGAGCTTTATCATAGTCGTTATATGTTTGCACTGTGTACCCTCCTTACCGAGAGTTATATATAGTGTGTGATAAGTAAGGAGAAATACACTTGAAAGAATTTGTTAAGAAAAAAAGTGAATGAAAAGAAAAAACGAGGAGTTTCCTCGTTTTTTAAGCTTTTGGCATTGGCGTAGGTGTTGGTTTACCATAGCCTTCTTTATATTTATTATCGATATAGTTACGAATTTCCAGCGTTGATTTTCCTTTTTGTTTCATGGAAGCAGATTCAACTGCGATTTCTAGGCAATTGACGCAAGTCGTTGCGTGGGAATCCCAAACAACTTCACCATTTTTTTTAATTTCACGGATAAAACAGTTTTTATTATTTTTATGTCCTACACTTTCACCGCAACCACAATAGCATGGAATCCAATCTAATAGCTCTGCATTTTGTCCAGCGACGGTGTAGATATCTTTCATTTGTGGATCAAGCTTATCTAGGAAGGTCGGAAGTGTGTCGACTCCTTTTGTTTTCTCTTGAATGTCAGCTTGCTGAGTGTGCGATGCGTGGTCATGTTCTTCTTTTTTTGATTCAGAAGATTTTTGGTCATTTGTACCAGTACTTCCGCATCCAGCAAGAATTAAGCTCAGTACTGCAAGTAAAGAAAATACATACTTTTTCATTCGCTTGTCCCCTTTACAAATGTATTAATCAAATTGTATCAGAGATTACGGTGTATCGGTTGAAGATTTTTTTGACTGATTTTTGAAGCGCCATCTTAGCGAATGGAATAGAAATAAAAGTGGGATATAAGCGTATACAATATACAATCCCGCTTGAGATAGTACAGTATTTAATGCGTTGATACTTTCCCGATTTTTAAAAAATAAAGAAGCTGTAAAAACGATGAAAATAAAAAATGGTAGTGTAAATTTAAATGAAATATGAAAGGAACGCTTCATCGTTTGACATGATGACCAAATAGTTAAACAAAGATTCGGCAAAATTATTAAAAACCAAACAAAAATAATAATATATTCGAACCGTTGAATAAAAGGAACTTTAATTATTTTTAACATCGTTAAAGTAGGCCAAATAGTGTGATTCAATTGTCCTTCACTATAATACATAAATGATACAATAGCTAAAACTACATAAATTAGAGTGCTAAAAACAATCCCTGCGTGAGCCCATCTTTTTAAAGATTTTCCTTTTTCAATAAAGGGATAGAAGATAAGAATTGTTTCAAATCCGAGAAATTCTAATGCAGATTGTTTTGCTGATATAAGCATGTCAAAAGGTGAATGTGTAAAAATAGGCAAGATATTACGGAAATGTGCATATTTCATCGGATAGATTAAAAAGAATACAACAAAAATAGGAAGTACAATACCCCAAAAGCATATCCCTGTCACAGAGCGGAAGCCACCTTTTATAATGTAGTAAGTGACCAATAAAAACATTAGGGTAAGTTTCCATAACTTAATGGTAGGAAAGATCCAAACTTGTATTACTTCCATATATGTACGAAGAACAGTAAGGCAAAATAATAAGCAATAAAGAGTGAAAATTACAGAAAATATAGAGCCAATCCATTTTCCAAAGGTTGTTGTATGAATGCTAATTAAATCTCCGTCTTTTTCAAGCATTTTTAACATACAAAACAGTACAATATGAGTTGCAATACCTGCAATAATAAGAGAAATCCAAGCATCATAACCTGCATTTTTCAAAATTACACGTTGATATCCGAGAATTCCTATTCCGACTTGGAGAGAATGCAGTAAAATAAATGCAAAATATGGAGAGACAGTTTTTGTTTTATTCATTGTATTCATTGCTCATTTCACCTCACTATTCCCCGATTCCAGATTGTACAATATTAAGATCTAAATTTATATCCACCGCTACGTTTTTATACATATTTCGAATTTGTTTTATATTCCATTTTCTCGTATGACTTCTAATTTCATCGCGTATTCCTAAAGGATCAATTTCCTTTTCTTGAAATTGTTTTATTAAATCTTCACAGTCTTTTTCAACATTTCGTTCAATTTGTTTTTTTATATAGTTGATATTTGTTTTTTTTCTTAGATCAATCCAATTTGGAGAATTTTTAATTAATCCATTTAATTTTAAATGGATTTTTACTTTTGGTATGTCGCCAGTTTGATCTATATCATACTTATTTTCCCCAGCTAAGTTTTGTATAACAACCATACCTTTATGTTTATCCTTTGTTATCGCTGCTTCGTAACGTCCATTTTTCGTAGGATTAATAAGTAATGTTGTTAAAACAGAATGTCTTTTATCCGTATACATAACGACTTTATCGCCTTTTAAAAAAGCAAGTCCTTTGACAGCGACGGAATGATTATCGTCCATTTTAAGATAAGGGACATAGGCATCACATACAGAAGAGTAGTAATTATATAAAAAAATGTCTAATGCGGTTTGTGGAATGTTCTCATTTCGGATATTTTGTTCAAGTAAATCAGCAATGTATAAAGATCCATTTTTTTTTCCGTAATTTAAAAGTTCCTCAGCTGATCCATCTACAATTGCTAATTGTACATCGCGCCCGATATTTGGGTCACGTTGTAAGTTAGTAATAATCTCTCCCATTCCGCGTTCTCCTAGAGCCTTTCCAAATAGGACGACACGCATTTGACCTACAACGACATTGTGAGGTGATTTTGCATTTAATCGTGAAGCGATTGTCTCAAGTGAACGGGCAGATGTTGATTGAGTTTCTGGTTTAGACTTTACACCATGTGTGTACTCTGGGAAGAGAATAGTTCCTTGGAATCTTTTGTTTTTTGTGATGTCAAATCCAGCGACATGAATAATACGCTGCGTATCCACTATATACGTTTGTGTACAGCCAGTTTGTAAAATGAAGAAGATAATGATAATAAGGTGCAATAAAATTTTCTTCATTCATTCTCACCATCACGTTTTTGCTTCGCTTTGTTTGGATTATATCGCCATTTTGATTTTGGTCTAAGGAAAGAAGGTCTTTGAGCCGTTTGACTAAATGGTAATCGAAGAAAACCTTCTGCTGTACCTAAACCACGAAATGGATATAAAGGTAATAAATAAGGTGATCCAAGTGATTTTAATTTAATTAAATGAGCTAAAATAAATACAAATCCGACAATAAGGCCTAATCCTCCGAATGCACCGGCTAAAAGGATAAGCGGAAAGCGTAACAACCGGATAGTAGAAGACATCTTTACGGTTGGTGTTGTGAAAGATGCAAGAGCGGATAAAGCAACTGCAATTAATAAAATTGTACTTGTCAAAGCTGCCTCCACGGATGCTTGGCCAATTACAATCCCCCCAACAATCCCAATCGTTTGTCCGACTTTTGTCGGTAAACGCGCTCCAGCTTCACGAAGCAATTCAATTGTAATTTCTAAAAAGAGTGCTTCTAGAATAGGAGGGAAAGGTACGTTAGCTCTCGAGAAAATAATAGGACCTAGTAAATCGGCAGGAATCATTTGATAATGATATGTTAAAGCCGCTGTATAAATAGCGGAGGAAAAAAGAGAAAATATAGCTCCGAAAAAACGAATAATACGAAAGAACGATCCAATCATCCACGGTAAATAATAATCTTCTGGTGAAATGAAAAAATCCAGTAACGTTGTTGGTCCTGATAAAGCATATGGAGAGCCATCTGTTAAAATTAAAACTTCCCCGTTAATTAATGCAAATACAGCTCGATCTAATCGTTCTGTAGGTAATAGAACAGGAAAAGGTGAATTGCTATTATCACTAATAAATTGCTCAATCATAGTTGAATCAAATGGGACATCAAAGTCAATGTCTTCTAGCCGTTGAAGTGCGGTGTTGACAAATTGTTCATTTGTAATTCCTTCTATATAAGCAACTGCTACTTTCGTTTTTGATATAGATCCGACGGTAACTTCTTTAAAAATGAGTTGCTCAGTTACGATATTTCGGCGTAATAAGTGGATATTTGTATCAAGGTTTTCAACGAAACCGATTTTAGGCCCGATTACGCTATACTCATTTTCTGTATCGTTATATAATCGTTTTCCTAAAACAGTACTTTCGGCACGAATTAAAGCATATTGATCAGGATTCGAATTGTTTTTTAAGCGTATTAAAATATATCCACCTAATAATTTTTCACGAATATCATCAATAGAAGGGGAGGTAATAATGTCTTCAATAGAGATGATATTACATAAATCAGAGATGTTTTGGATTTGTTCCGATTCCTTTTTTATAGGAGTTAAAATGAATTGTTTAATAATAAGTGCTTCCACGACAGATTTATAATAAAACAAGCACAACGTTTCATCTTTAAGTATGTTATAAGAGACAAAATCGCTTGATTCTTTCATGGTTTGTATAAATTCTGGAATAGAACAAAGTGTTTTTGTATTAGTCTTTTTTGATTTCTTAGATGATAAACCGAACATTTTCTCACCTCTAACTTACATCATTTACTTGTGTTAGTTTTTGGGAAAGACGGGAATTTATACTTAAAAATTGAAAGTTCATAAAGAAAAGGAAGAGTGGTGAATGGCTCTTCCTTTTTAGCATTTTAATTTGTTTTTTGTTCTTTAATAGACTTCACTAATTTCATCATTTCCGCTCGTATATCTTCTCTTTTTACATTTAATTTTTCGGCAATTTGTTTAATGTCCATTCCATCTTTTTTCATTTTTAATACATCATCAAGAGGGGTATTGCTTTTTTGAGAGATGATTGTTAACACAGTAAGGTGACGCAATTTGATGTTATATTCTTTCATTTTTTGCTTTAGCTGATCCGGTGTGGATTTTTGCATAGTTGCTAACTGTTGTAGCAGTGCTTGCTTTGTTTCTTTATTCATATGATGCTTTTTCAGCTTACTTGGATCTACACCGAAATGCTCGGCTGTTTTCTCCCAAGATTTATTTTGTTTATAGTAAGCTAAAACGTCTTTTATTTCTTTTTTACTAATTTTTGCAATGTGGGCAGCTTTCCAAATTTCATGTTTGTTATAGCCGAGCTTTTCTAGCGACTGCATTTCTTCTTCTGAAATTGGTTTATGGTGATGCATTGTTACTTCTTTCGGTGTGGCAGCGGACGTAGGGAAGGTGGATATCCCACATAATAATGCTGCCATAGTCATACTTACTGCGATTTTTTTGTACATGTAAACTCCTCCTAGATGGATAATGTAGAAAACTGTACACATATCATTTCCATAAAATGTGAAATACTTGTGAACAAATCAAGTTTTTTTATTCACAGTATGGAATGATGTTTTTAGAAGTTTTCCAACATAAAACATTGATTAATAGTAAAAAACTAAGGTATAATCGAAATTGAAAATCAATATCAATACTAACGATAAACTTATACATATAGATAAAAATAAGGGAGAGATAAATATGACTACATATACTTCCATCGCAAATGTGATTAAAGAAAGACGTTCTGTACGTACATTTACAGATAAAGCAGTAGAAAAAGATTTATTAATTGAACTATTAAACGACGCAACATGGGCACCTAATCATAAGCACCGTGAACCATGGAATTGTAAACTATACATTGGAGAAGGACGCAAGAAATTAGTGGATGCAGTATTAAACTCTTTCACAGAAGAAGAAAGAGCGAAACGCGGTAAAATTTTATCAGATCGTTTTTTAAGCACACCTGCACAAATCGTTGTATATATGAATGAAGATCCACGTCAAATTCAGCGTGACGAAGATTACGCTGCAACATGTGCATTTATGCAAAACTTCCAACTTCTTGCTTGGGAACGTGGATTAGGTTGTGTTTGGAAATCAGGCGGATTAAACTACAATCCATTATTTATAGAAGGAATCGGTTTAACAAGAGGCCAACGTATCGTTGGAATTCTTCATATCGGCTATTTCGATAAAGCACCAGAAGGAAAATCTCGTACTCCGATTACGGAGAAGATGGAGATTATTGAAGGTTAATAGATGAGACATTCTCGTTTTTGCGGGGGTGTCTTTTTATTATGCAATCAATCCTCATGAAAGCTTGTTTTTCATCATACACTTTCTTAAGGGAAAGTGTAAGGAGGGAAAATAATGAGAGCAAGTGACGATAAAGCACTGCAATATGCGATTGCGGAAATTACGGAAATTGCGACTGGATTTGGGCTTGATTTTTATCCGATGCGTTATGAAATATGTCCAGCGGAAATTATTTATACATTTGGTGCATATGGGATGCCGACAAGGTTTTCACATTGGAGTTTTGGAAAACAATTTTTCAGAATGAAATTACAATACGATTTAGGACTTAGTAAAATATACGAACTCGTTATTAACTCTGATCCATGTTACGCCTTTTTATTAGATACGAACTCTTTAATTCAAAACAAATTAATTGTAGCGCACGTTTTAGCACACTGTGATTTCTTCAAAAATAATATTCGTTTTTCAAATACGAAGCGAGATATGGTAGAGAGTATGGCCGCAACAGCGGACCGTGTGAAAGCGTATGAGCATAAGTACGGAAAGGCAGAAGTAGAAACATTTTTAGATGCGGTGCTCGCTATTCAAGAACATATTGATCCGTCACTTATGCGTCCGAAACTTGCGTGGAGTATCGATGATTTAGAAGAGGAAGAAGTAGAAAAGAAAAAGGTATCACAATACGATGACTTATGGAATTTAGATAACCGAAATAAAAAACAAGAACGCTCTAATATACGTAAAAAGAAGAAAATCCCGCCGCAACCAGAGAAAGATTTACTCCTCTTTATTGAAGAATATAGCCGTGAGCTAGAAGATTGGCAGCGTGATATATTAACGATGATGCGTGAGGAAATGTTATATTTTTGGCCGCAGCTTGAAACGAAAATCATGAACGAAGGCTGGGCGTCCTACTGGCATCAACGCATACTTCGTGAAATGGACTTAACATCTGATGAAGCAATTGAATTTGCGAAATTAAATGCGGGTGTTGTACAGCCATCAAAAACAAGCATTAATCCATACTACCTCGGTATTAAAATGTTTGAAGATATTGAAGAACGGTACAACAATCCAACAGAAGAAATGAAACGACGAGGCGTAAAACCAGGATCTGGCCGTGATAAAATGTTTGAAGTACGCGAAATTGAATGGGACGTATCGTTCCTAAGAAACTACTTAAATAAAGATCTTGTTATGCGAGAAGATATGTACTTATTCCAGCGCCAAGGAAAAGAATATAAAGTAATAGATAAAGAATGGGAGAATGTGCGTGATCAACTCGTAAATATGCGGACAAATGGTGGGTTCCCGTACTTAGTAGTAGAAGATGGAGACTACTTAAAGAACGGAGAATTATACATTAAACATAGTTACGAAGGAATCGAGCTCGATTTAAAATACTTAGAAAAAGTATTACCATATCTTCATCAGCTATGGGGAAGAACGGTGCATATGGAGTCCATTGTGGAGAGTAAGGGCGTTGTGTTTTCTTATGATGGGAAGATGGTGCATCGGAAGTATGTGTGAGTAGAAGAACGGACATAGGATACTGTGTCCGTTCTTTTTTATTTAAAATAGGAAAAATATTCTATTCTTGAAAAAAGGGAGTTACATAGAGAAATGGAGTAATCCAAATGAGCAAAATAGGGGTATGTAAGGTTGATATTACACCGCCTGTAGGTATTGATTTTGTCGGATATCATAGAGAGACAGGCATAAATAATGTTGAAGAACGTATTTACGGGACAGTTTTTGTATTTGAAAAAGATGAATCAAAGTGGATTCGTTTTTTGTTTACCAGACAGGACGTATATTTGATGATAATTTCTCTGTATTTTCTTTAGTAACGAATGTTGTTAAATCTTCTTTTAGCATTTGCATTCGTTCTGTACCTATGTTTTCAATCCATCGCTGTTCTATTTCAGCTACTATTTCTTCTTTTGCTTTCATTACTGCTAAACCACGTTCGGTTAAAACGATGATTTTACCCCTTTTATCAGTAGGGTGTGTTTTACGTGTAACGTAGCCACTATTCTCAAGAGAATCCACCATTTTACTTATAGCTTGTTTGGAAATCCCTAAATACTCAGCTAGCTCTATACCAGTTGCCCCATTAGGAAGGATGCGTTTGAACATAAAACCATGTGCTGGCCTAATATCTTCAAATCCTAATTCACTTAATTTGTCATGTAGCTCAGTAATTAATGTGCTAAATGATAATGATAAAAGCGATGTAAGATCTAACTCGTTAAATTTTTGATCCATATATATAACCTCCGCGCTTGTAGTCAATTAAGTTGACTATATGTAATGTCTATTGTACTATACATAATATAGTCAATCAAATTGACTATATTATGTTGGTAGAACAAATAATGATTTATATAATATAGAATCAATGGAGGTTTCATATGGTCAATATCGTAAAAGTTAGAGGGAGTGTCTTTGCACCGTATGCATCGCTGGAACCTATTAAGGACCCTGCAACAGGAAGAGTGTTTGAATATGCTGGAGATGCACGTGAGTTTACACCACAAGCTGTGAACACAAAGCGTTCAAGGTTAGAACAAGAAGTAAATATTGATTTTTATAAAAGAGAAATTTTCACATATGCAGATGCTTGTATCGTCACCGTGAAGATTACAAATCCAGATGGCTCAATTGAGTATCAAAAGGGAGAAACAAGTACAGAAAACATTGTATGTACAAATATTGTATGGAGTGAAGAGGAAGTTTCATTTGAAATGAGAGCAAGTGCAAGTAACCCTTTAAACGCAGCAGCACCTGCAGCTGATTATTTTTTGACTATACGAGCTAATGAAAGTGGTACTGTGAATATTGAAGGTGTACATGATGGTTTCCCTTGCTATGAATTTTATAAACAAGTAGATTTTGGTTCGTTTGAATTAATATACAAACATGATTTCAGAAAAACGGATGATACCCCAGCAGCACTAGCTGGAGAGATGGAATATAGCTTTAAAACGATAATCTAGCTGTAAATATAGCGCTATTTTTCAGAAGGAAGTAGCAAGCGTAAAAGAGAAAGCTATTTATTATGATAGCGAGATTGTGGGCTGTTTTACTCAAGATTATGCCGTATCTAAAATAAAATTATAGAGGTGTTTCTTATGACTAATATCGTGAAAATTAGAGCCAGTGTATTTATTCCAATGTCTTGGACTGAGGCTAAGAAGGATATGGAAACAGGAAAAGTAATTCAATTCGAAGGTGATTCACGTGAATTCACACCGTATGCGGTAAATGCGATGCGCTCTAGAGTTGAGCAAGAGGTAGTAGTGGATTTTTATAAAGAAGAAGTGTTTTCATATGCGAACACGGGTATTACGACAGAGAAGGTTACGAATCCAGATGGTTCTGTGAATAAAAGAACAGGAAAAGCGAGTACTGAAAATATTGTGTGCACGAATATCGTATGGAATCCTGATGGTGTGCAATTTAAAATGAGTGCGAGTGCAAGTAATCCATTAAATATATATGCACCTCCTGTAGATTATTTATTACATGTATGTGTGAAAAAGGATGGTAGTATTGATATTCAAGGAGAGCATGATGGATTCCCTTGTTTTGAATTTTATAAGCAAGTAGATTTCGATTCATTTGAAAAAATATATACACATGATTTTAGAGAAACTGGTGATACAGCTGCAGCACTAGGTGGAGAAATGGATTATAGTTTTACAAGGAGTTTATAAGAAGTAAGATAATAATGCAGTGTAGTTGAGAAATGCAAAAGTCAATAAAATCAGTGGCTTTTGCATTTTTACTATACGTTAGAAAGGTTCAAAAAACAAAAAGCTTTACAATATACCCTTGAGGGTATATGCTATTATACAAAGTTACAAAGTAATGTATAATATAGTTACGATTACGGAGGTGGTCTATAGTGGAATATAATCAAGATATGAAAAATAGATTGAAACGTATTGAAGGTCAAGTTCGTGGTGTGCTTCGTATGATGGAAGAAGGAAAAGATTGCCGAGAAGTTATTACACAGTTAACAGCATCTCGTTCTGCCCTTGATCGTACAATTGGGCTCGTTGTTGGAACGAATTTAGAGCAATGTTTGCGTGAACAGTTTGAAAGTGGTAATGGTTCAAATGAAGAGTTAATTAAAGAAGCTGTTCAATTACTTGTAAAAAGCCGATAATCTGTCAAACATAAGTGTTGACAGATTTTCAAAAACGTTTTAATATACCCCTACAGGTATATGTATATAAATTGTGGAGGAATCGATTATGAGTATAAAAGTGGATATGAGTTTAGATTGTAAAGGTTTGGCTTGTCCGATGCCTATTGTGAAAACGAAGAAGGCGATAGAAGGATTGGCACCAGGGCAAGTGATTGAAGTTAAGGCAACAGATAAAGGATCTACGGTAGATATAAAAAGTTGGGCGAGTAAAGTAGGACATCAATATATCGGGACGAAACAAGAGGGGGATGTATTGGTGCATTATGTTAGGAAAGCAAACGAGCATGAAGTGAATGAAGTTGTGAAATATCCTCATACAATTACGAATGCAGAATTACAGTCTATATTGTCTCATGGAGAAGAGAGCATTGTATTAGATGTTCGCGAAGCAGCGGAATTTGCTTTTGGCCATATTCCATCCGCCATTTCGGTACCATTAGGTGAATTAGACAGCGCAGTGTTAGATGAGACGAAGCAAATTTATGTTATTTGCCGAACTGGTAATCGCAGTGATATAGCTTGCCAAATGTTGAATGAGAAAGGTTATTTAAATGTGAAAAATGTCATTCCAGGTATGATAGAGTGGCAAGGGAATATAGAGAAGTAAATTTTTTTTGAACGAAAATATACCTATGGGGGTAATTAAATGAATGTTAAACCGTTACAAGCAAAAGATGTGGCAGAGAAAGTTTTATTCGGAGAGTTATTCATTTTAGATGTTCGTAATGAGACGGATTATGAAGATTGGAAAATTGAAGGGAAACAAGTTTCTTCTATTAATAAATCTTACTTTGACTTGTTAGATGGTGTAGATCATATTGTAAGTGAATTACCTAAAGATAAAGATGTTTTAGTAGTATGTGCAAAAGAAGGGTCTTCTATATTTGTGGCAGAGCAATTAACAGAGGCGGGATTCGCAAATATTTATTATTTAGCTGGTGGCATGAAAGCTTGGAGTGAATATGTGAAGCCGTTAAAAGTAGGGGATGTACAGGGCGGAGGAAGTATATATCAATTTAATCGTCTTGGAAAAGGCTGTTTATCTTATATGATTGTTTCTAACGGTGAAGCAGCAGTTATTGATGCAGTAAGAACGGTTGAAGCATATGAGGAGTTTGCGAAAGAGAATGGCGTTACGATTACGAATGTAATGGATACACATTTACATGCAGACCATATTTCCGGAGGACGTAAGTTAGCGGAAAAGGTAGGTGGTACGTATTGGTTACCACCAAAAGATGCAGAGGAAGTTGTTTTCTCATACGAACCGCTTGTTGAAGGATCTGTTATTACGGTGGGGGGTACTAAAATTGTAATTGACGCGTTATACTCACCAGGGCATACGATTGGAAGTACGTCATTCATTGTAGATGATTCTTATTTATTATCAGGCGATATTTTATTTGTAGATTCAATTGGGCGTCCTGACCTTGCTGGTAAGGCTGAAGATTGGGTGAGTGATTTAAGAAATACGTTATATACACTTTATAAGGAACTGTCTCAAGATTTAATTGTTTTACCAGCTCATTATTCAAAAATAAGTGAAATGGATGAAAGAGGCATTGTGAGTGCGAGCTTACAAGATCTATTTAAAGAGAATGTAGGGTTAAATATTGCTGATGAAGTAGAGTTTCGTAAAACTGTGACAGAGAACTTACCACCACAACCAAATGCATATGAAGAAATTCGTCAAACGAATATGGGGAAAATTCATCCGAGTGTGGAAGAAGAGCGTGAAATGGAGATTGGCCCAAATCGTTGTGCAGTGCATGAGTCATTATAAAAATAACAAATTGGAGGAATTGATGATGAATATAAAACAAGTATTAGATGCGAAAGGTTTAGCATGTCCAATGCCGATTGTAAGAACAAAGAGAGCGATGGATGCTCTACAAACTGGAGAAGTGTTAGAAATACATGTAACGGATAAAGGGTCAGTTAAGGATATTCCAGCGTGGGCAAATAAAAGTGGTCACGACATCGTAAAGCATGTAGAAGAAGCTGATGTGCTGAAATTTTGGATTAAGAAGGCGTAGGAAAAAATATTGTTATAAATGCAGAGAGGGTGGTTATATGAACACGATAGTAAGTACGCTTTCCATTGTACTTGCTGCATGGTTTGTTATTTCACGATTTTTACCAGTGAAAGGTGTGCAAAATATCAGTGGAAAAGAATTAAAGAATATAGTGGAAAAAAAGGGGAAACAACTTATCGATGTTCGTACAGTAGGTGAATATAGAGGAAATCATATGAAAGGATTTCAGAATATCCCGTTAAATGAGTTAGCTAGTAGAGCAAGTCAGTTAGATAAAAATATGGAAGTAATCGTTATTTGCCAAAGTGGAATGAGAAGTAAGCAAGCTGCAAAGATGTTGAAAAAACTAGGGTTTCAGCAAGTAATAAACGTTTCAGGTGGTATGAATGGTTTGTAAGGAAGGAGTATCAAGATGAAAGAAATAACAGCGAAAGAAGTAGAGGAAAGATTATTACGAAGTGAAGAGTTACTTATAATTGATGTTCGTGAAGTAGAAGAAGTGGCGGAAGGGAAAATTCCAGGAGTGCTTCCTATTAGGTTAGGTCTACTAGAGTTTCGAATGCATGAGTTGGATAAAAAGAAAGAGTATATTATCGTTTGTCGCTCTGGCGCGAGAAGTGCAAGAGCAGTTCAGTTTTTAGAGAGCTACGGTTTTCAAGCGATCAATATGGTAGGTGGTATGTTAGCTTGGGAAGGTAAAGTCATATAGCATAGAGATAAAAGATTTGAGCCTTTTTATAAACAATTAAATACCCCTATAGGTAATTTGGAGGAGGAACAACATGGAACAGCAGAAAAAAACGACAATCGTGTTATTTAGCGGAGATTACGATAAAGCAATGGCTGCTTATATTATTGCAAATGGTGCAGCGGCGTATGACCAAGAGGTAACTATTTTTCATACTTTCTGGGGATTAAATGCTTTAAGGAAAGATGAACATGTGAATGTAAAGAAAACATTTATAGAAAAAGTATTTGGAAAAATGATGCCACGCGGTGCTGATAAGATGGGATTATCCAAAATGAATTTTGCTGGCATGGGGCCGAAGATGATTAAAGGCATTATGAAAAAACATAACGCAATGCCTTTGCCAGATTTAATTGATTTGGCGAAAGAACAAGGAATTAAACTTGTAGCTTGTCAAATGACAGTAGATTTATTAGGGTTAAAAGAGGAAGAGATTATGGAAGGGGTAGAGTTTGCAGGTGTAGGGGCATATTTAGCAGATGCTTCGGATGGGAATGTAAACTTATTCATTTAAATCACCTTCTTTTTAGAAGGCGGGGGATGTAAGGTGAGCTTAGTATTATTACTTTTTATAATTGGGTTTATAGGATCATTTATATCAGGAATGGTTGGAATTGGCGGTGCGATTATTAATTATCCGATGATCTTATATATTCCAGTATTGTTAGGATTTACTGGCTATACGTCACATGAAGTGAGCGGGATTACAGCGGTACAAGTATTCTTTGCAACTTTTGCAGGTGCGTGGGCATATCGGAAAAGTACTGATATGAATAAAACGTTAGTTGTGTATATGGGAGCTAGTATATTAATAGGAAGCTTCATAGGGAGTTTCGGTGCTAACATATTAGAGGAACATACAGTCAATGTTGTTTATGCAGCATTAGCTACAATTGCAGCTATTATGATGTTTGTACCGAAACAAAATAATAGTGGAGATGTGAAGTATAATAAATGGTTAGCAAGCTTGTTAGCGTTCGTTGTAGGGGGAGCCTCAGGCATTATAGGAGCTGGAGGTTCGTTCCTTTTAGTTCCCATTATGCTAGTTATTTTAAAATTACCACTGCGCATGACGATCGCAACATCTATCGCTATTACGTTTATTTCCTCAATAGGGATTACTACAGGAAAAGTGATTACTGGGCAAGTAGTTATCATTCCAGCTCTAATTATTGCGGTTGCCAGTATATTTGCTGCGCCACTTGGAGCACGAGTCGGGAAGAGGATAAATCAAAAAGTACTGCAATATATGTTATCGATTTTGATTGTAGGTACTGCTGTTAAGATGTGGATTGATATGTTATCGAAATAAAAGGATGGGCTGCAAGCAGCGCCATCCTTTTATTTATCCTGCTATTTGAAGGCAGATTGATTACGCCCAAATAACTTTCATTAAGTTTTTATATTCGTCATTTGCTAATTTATATAGCATTCTCGTATGTTCAAAGACAAGTGCCGGATTAAAGTTTGGTTCTGAGAATGCAAGAGATGTTGAAATATCAATTGCATTTTGCTTGTTTAATGTGAATTTTGCAAAGCGATAAGATGTATTTAATTCATTGATGACATGTAAAATATCATTTGTTGATGTTGCATCAGGCACGTGAGCAACATTGAAGCAGTATATATCCACCGTAGGATGTTCGTTTTGGAAAGCAGCGATAAGTTGAATTTTTGCGCCAGCTTCAGTCTCTAATCCTACTGAAAAATGAACAGAGCCATCATTTTCATCTATATTTTCTTCCATGTATATATCGTTGGATTTTAAGTAGTCTTTAAAATCTGAGATGTTATGTTTTACTGCAGCTTTCATATGTATGAGCCCCCTGATAATTGGAATAGATTGCTACTATTTATTATAATTTAAAAATATTAAAAAAGATAGTTAGAAAGTTCTGATTTTTAGTTTTGACGAAATAAAAAGAAGCAGTACTCTACCTCCATAGAGTACTGCTTCTTTACTATTCATTGTCGTTAGACGATGTTTCTGTATCTTCACTGCTATTTTTGTTCTTATTTTTCACTTCATTGTTACTTGATTTGCGTTCACTTGAATTTTCAGACTTAGATTCTTTTGTCTTTTTCGAATCAGAGTCTGAGTCAGACTTTGTATATGCAGGTAGTCCAAGATGAGTACGAAGTTCATTTGTAACATTAGCTAATTCTTTTTTATCTGGATTGTAGTAGTAAGTTCGGCCACCACCAGCAGATTTGCTACATGTGTCGTCACCTTTTGCCATATAGCAGTCATCACCTTGAATTTGTAATTTCTCAATTTCCGCATCCGATCCATATTTATAGAATGAAAGCATATCATCAAATGTTAAGTTTGTAACGAATTGTCCGTTAATATCATCAATGATGTTGCCAACTTTTGTTACAGATCCAACATTTGTTAGTTTCTTTAAAATAGCTTCGATAACGAGTTGTTGACGTTGTCCGCGCATTGCGTCACTATCGATGTGTCTTGTTCTAGCAAGAGCAAGAGCTTCTTCGCCATTTAACTTTTGAACACCTTTTTCTAGGTGAATTGCCTCAGCATTATCATTGCTATCTTGCTCAGTAAATTCAACTGGTACATCAACTTCAACACCGCCCAAGTCATCGACAATTTTTATAAATGATTTAAAGTTAAATTTTACAAAATAATCGACAGGAACATTCATTAATTTTTCAACTGCATCAATGCTTGCTTGTGGTCCACCATTTTTTCCGTTTTTAGCAGAACCGAATGCATGAGCGTGTGTAATTTTATCTTTTTTCTTTTCTATTGGAATATAAGTATATGTGTCACGTGGGATACTTAATAGTTTAACAGTTTTGCTATCTTTATTAAAAGTTGCAAGTAAAAGCGCATCTGTTCTTATAGCGTCACCATATTCTTTTCCCCGGACATCACTTTCATCAACACCCATTATTAAAACAGAGACATTATTTGTAATAGGTTTTACAGCTTTATCACGTAAATCAGATTTATCACCGCGTGCTAAATCGTGTGCGGCATTTCGAACAGCAGAAGATGCTTTATTTACTAAAAACCAAGTATAACCGCCGCCTATTAATAAAACGAATAGTATAGCGCTTATAATAACTTTTATTTTTTTCTTATTTCTTTTCGGGTTACTGCGTGTATTTTCTTGCAAAGATGGGTTTTGCTCCATTTCCTGTACTCCTTCATTTGGATTGAAATACGACACTCATATCCACTTATTATAATGAAATTTAGCGAAAAAAAACATTACAAATCATTTACATTTCGTAAAAATTCAATTTATTTATAAAAAGTCAGATTTTTTATATATTATTTTTCAGATGTAGAATAAGTATAAGGGCTTTTAGTAGAAATGAAAATATATATTATGAGAAAGTGATAGGGAAGTAAGATTTGTTGAAATATAGCCAAGAAGAAATGAGTAGGCTTACTTGTTTTTTCTATATAATAAAGAAGAATTTGACGGATAAAGGAGAGAGCATAATGAATCATACACCATTCCGAGCAATCGTTGTGAACGAAACAGAAAGTAAGCAGTTTGTAAGAAACGTTGTAGAGAGAGAAGTAAGTAGTTTACCTGAGGGGGACGTATTAATACAGGTTCATTATTCTTCATTAAATTATAAAGATGCCCTTTCAGCTACTGGTAATAAAGGTGTTACGAGAACGTATCCTCATACGCCAGGAATTGATGCTGCAGGAGAAGTTGTGAGTAGTGAAGATAACGCCTTTAAGATAGGAGATCAAGTTATTGTAACGGGATATGACTTAGGTATGAATACCTCTGGTGGTTTCGGAGAATATATTCGCGTACCATCATCTTGGATCGTGCCTTTACCAGAAGGAATGTCATTAAAGGAAAGTATGATGTATGGGACAGCAGGTTTTACAGCTGCTTTGTCGGTATATAAGCTTATTGGAGCAGGGATAAAGCCTAGTATGGGAGATGTTTTAGTAACGGGTGCTACAGGCGGCGTAGGGAGTGTAGCTGTTAGTATATTAAGTAAGTTAGGGTTTAACGTAGTAGGAGCGACAGGAAAAATGGAAGAGGAAGAAATGCTACTACGTCTAGGAGCGAAAAAAGTGATTCATCGCGCGGAATTGAATGATGAATCAGGAAGACCGATGTTAAAAGGGATATACGCCGGAGTTATTGATACTGTAGGTGGACATATGTTAGAAACAGCTTTAAAAACAGTAAAGTATGGTGGTTGTGTAACGACTTGCGGTAATGTGGCAGGCCAGGAATTACATACAACGGTATATCCGTTTATTTTACGAGGCATAAGCCTTTTAGGGGTAGATTCTGTGCAATGTCCAGTAGACGTAAGAAGAGATGTGTGGACGCTTTTAGCGAATGAATGGGGAAATAAAGAGTTACTATCTTATACAGAAGAATGTACATTAGAAGAATTAGAGAAGAAGTTTACACTTATATTGCAAGGAAAGTTAAAAGGAAGAACAGTTGTTAAAATATAATGAAAAAAGAGACGCTTAAGTTAGCGTCTCTTTCTTATTATAATGATTGTTTTAAATTGATTTTTCCTTGTTCCCCTAAAACACCATCAGCGATATTTACAGCGTGATCGCCAATGCGCTCTAAGTTACTTACCATATCGACGAAGATGATACTTGCATCACCTGAACAGCTGCGTTCGTTTAGACGTAATACGTGACGTTTACGAAGAACACGTTCCATTTGGTCGATTTTGCGTTCTTTTGCAATAACAGTTTGAGCTAGTTCAGTATCGAAGTTTGTTAAAGCTTCAACTGAGTCTTGCAGTGTTGAAATCGTTAATTCTAACATTTCGTTTAATTCGGCTAATGCTTCGTCTGATAGTGAAACACGATTTGAAATTTGGAAATCTACAAGTTCTACAAGATTTTCTACATGATCACCGACACGTTCAATATCCCCAACAACACCTGCTAATACGGAATGTTTTTCAGAATCCGTAGGTGAAAGAGGCTTTTCTGATAGTAAAACTAAATACTCGGTAATCTTTTTATCTAAATTGTTAATAGCTCCTTCTAATTGAGTAGCCATGTCAGCGTGTTTTTTGTCTTGTGTATTTAAAAATTGGTTTGCTTCTTTTAATCCGTGTAATGAGAACTCAGCCATACGGATAATCTCTTTTTGAGCTTCTGTTAAAGCGATGGCTGGAGATTGTTCAATAAAGATTGGATTTAAATGTTGCGGTTTGAAATTAATAGCAGAATCTTCGCCGCGAATAATTTTTGTTACAATCCATGCTAATACTGCAATGAATGGGAACTGAATGATCGTATTTGTTACGTTAAATGTTCCGTGTGCAAATGCAATGGTCATTTCTGGATTTAAGTTTAATGACGTTTGGAAATATTGAATTAAACTTGTAAATGGTACTAATAAAATTGTAAAGATAATTGAACCGATAATATTAAAGATAACGTGAACTAATGCTGCACGTCTTGCTGCAATTGAAGTACCGATTGCTGCTAATACTGCTGTAATTGTCGTACCGATGTTATCACCGAATAATACAGGAAGAGATGCTTGTAAATCGATTGCACCTTGACCGAATAGTTCTTGTAAAATACCGATTGTTGCACTTGAGCTCTGTACAATTAAAGTGAAGACTGTACCGACAACAATTCCTAAAATTGGATTATCACTCATACTAACCATTAAATCTTGGAATGACTCTAAAGAACGAAGAGGTTTCATACCTGCGCTCATTAATTCTAAACCGAAGAATAACATACCAAAACCGAATACAACTTGACCTACAGAATGTACTTTTTTATTTTTAAAGAAGAATAGTAAGATAGCTCCAACTGCCATAACTGGGAGAGCATATTCTCCGATTTTAATTCCGATAATAAATGCAGTAACTGTCGTACCGATGTTTGCACCCATAATAACACCGATTGCTTGTCTTAATGTCATAAATCCGGCACTTACAAGTCCGACTGTTAAAGCGGTTGTTCCTGAACTTGATTGGATTAATACAGTAACTAACATACCAGCTAGTACACCCATTAGTGGGTTTGTTGTAAAACGATCTAGAATATCGCGAAGACGATCTCCAGCTGCTTGTTGCAGTCCATCGCCCATGTATTTAATCCCGAATAAGAAAATACCTAATCCACCAATGAATTGGAAGATCATTTCTTGAACATTATATTCCACGCATTCCACTCCTTAAATTTCATGTACGCTGTAATTATTAACTGAACCTTGAGTCACTGTAAACGGTTTGCTAGTAAAATTTACACTAAATTTACAAAGAGATGAAAAGTTTACAATCCTTTAAAGAAACGGGTGTATTTTATTGGTTTTCATCTTGTATAAATCTTAATTTTGTAAAGAAATCACACTTTTTAGAATAATAATGTTCAGTCGAATATTAAGGAAAGCGTCTGCGAGTTCATCGTATATTTTTGGATGAAAGTTAAAAAAATATGTAGGAAAATGCATGTAGTTTTATAACAGTAACATGAGGGGAAACAATTCTTTTAACACGATAAAAAAGCCACTGAATTATCCAGCAGCTTTTTCCGTGTTTTTATCGCCATGCTTTTGTTTTCTTATGCTTGTAATGTAAATGAAGAGAAAAGCAATAAGTAATAGAGAGGAGTAACGATATACAGTTGCATAGTTTGTAAAATGTGCAATGAATCCGAAAATAATTGCTCCGGCACCAATTCCAAGGTCAAATGCGGAGAAGAATGTAGCTGTTGCTACGCCGCGTCGATGCGGTGCTACGCGGTCAATCATCCATGCTTGTAGTGCAGGTTGAATCGCTCCAAAACCACTTCCGTAACATGCTGCAGCAATAATTAAGCTTGGAATTGTCGTCGTATACGACAATAAAATAATACCTGCGAACGTTATAATAACCCCTGGAATGATGACGAATGTATGGCCTTTCGTATCATATAATTTTCCAGAAAATGGACGAGTTACAGCGATTGCTAGCGCGTTACATAAAAAGAAGAGACTAATATCAGCAATGCCAACTTCGGTAGCGAATAGTGTGATAAAGCTGCCGATTCCGCCGTACATTAATGTAATACATAATATTAATAATGAAGGAAGTAAAGCTTTACGCTCAATAAATCCATCGAGAAAAGTACCAGATGATTGTTTTGGTGGTTGTTTCGTTTTTTGGATTTGAAGTAGTTTCGTTAAAATTAATGAAACGATTGTGCATGAGAGTGCACATAAAAAAAGAACGTTGAAATTATATGCTTGCATAAGCCATAGTCCGATAAGTGGACCGAGAGCCATTGCAATTGTTCCAGAAAGGCCGAAATATCCCATGCCTTCTCCGCGGCGAGCTGATGGAATTAAATCAGAAACGACAGTTCCGTATGTAGTCGTTGTAATACCGAAACCAGCTCCGTGTAAAATACGAACAGCAAGCAAAAGAAAGATAGTTGAGGCGAAAAGGTAACTGCCCATAGCGAGTAAACAAATAGCAGTACCAATCATTAAAATGATTTTTTTATTGAATTTTTGCAAGGCGTTCCCAGTTAGCGGTCTAACAAAAAGTGCCGCAACGGTAAACATGCCGACAACAAATCCGATATTGGAACTTGTACCACCAATTTCCTTCACATAAACAGGTAAGGTTGGAATTAACATTTGAAACCCTAAAAACATACATAAGTTTGCAAAAATTAAAGCGACAAACTCTTTTGTCCATAACGGTTCTCGTTTTACGAGTATTGCTTCTCCCATATATTCATCCCCTATATAAATTTTATCTCTTTTCTTTCGAGTATATGTATTGGCCAATGCAACAGTCAAGGAAGGTGTCTTGAAAACGGATACCAATTTTCAAGGTAAAAAACTGACAAATTTGTGTAAACGCTACACAACTATGAAAAAAAGATGTAAAGTATAGATGTATAGACTTGTAGGTGTTAAGAATGATAGAAATTGTTTTTTCTTTAAAGAAAGCGGATTCAAAAAAGTAGTGAACAAGATGGGGATATATACTTTTTCACTACATATATTTGAAAAGGTTTACAATATGACGAAGAAAGAGGCGTGTACATATGAGACGATTAGGTATTTCTATTTATCCAGAACATTCAACAGTAGAGAAAGATAAGGAGTATTTAACATTAGCAAGTAAATATGGATTTACACGTGTGTTCACATGTTTATTATCTGTGGATGGAGAAAAAGAGAAAATTATAGAAGAATTTAAAGAAACGATCTCTCATGCGAATGCATTAGGGTTCCAAGTATTAGTTGATATTAGTCCATCTGTTTTTGAACAATTAGGTATTTCGTATAATGATTTATCATTCTTCCATGAATTAGGTGCGTACGGTATTCGTTTAGATGTTGGTTTCTCAGGATTAGAAGAATCAATTATGACTTATAATCCGTATGGTTTGAAAATTGAGATTAATATGAGTAATGGTACGAAGTATGTAGATAACATTATGAGTCATAGACCAAATCGTGAAAATTTAATTGGTTGTCATAATTTTTATCCGCATCGTTATTCAGGGTTATCATACGATCATTTCATTAAATGCTCGAAACAATTTAAAGAGTACGGTATGAGAACGGCTGCTTTTATTTCATCATTTGATGCAACATACGGACCTTGGCCAGTAACAGAAGGGTTATGTACATTAGAGCAGCATCGTGAATTACCGATGACAACACAGGCGAAGCATTTATTCGCGACGGAATTAATTGATGATGTTATTATTGCAAACGCATATGCGTCAGAAGAAGAATTAAAAGCACTAGGTGCATTAAATAAAGAGAAACAAACATTTGATATAGAACTATATGATACAACGACAGAACTAGAAAGAATTATCGTATTAGATGAACCACATTTTTATCGTGGAGATGTATCAGAATATATGATTCGCTCTACACAAAGTCGCGTGAAATATAAAAAAGAAGAGTTTAAACCTCATAATACGCGCGAGATTAAGCGTGGAGATCTTTTAATTGATAATGAGCAATACGGTCAGTATAAAGGCGAATTACAAATTGCATTAAAAGATATGGTGAATACAGGAAAAACAAATGTAGTTGGGCGAATTGTAGAAGAAGAAATTTTCTTATTAGATTATTTACAAGCGTGGGATAAATTCGGATTTACATTAAAGAAATAGATAAAATATAAAGGGGAAAAACTACTGACTTCAGCAGCTTTTTCCTTTTTATATATAAAGAGCGAGAGGAAGAGCTATGACAAAGGTGCAGCAGCGATTAATTTCTATTTTGGAGGAGTTTTTAGAAGAGAAATCGATGTTAAATCGAGCTTTTTTAGCGAGCCGTTTACATGTATCAACGAAGACGATTCAAAAGGATATAAAATTATTAAATGATATATTGGAAGAAAACGGAGCGAAAATCGAATCGCAAAGAGGGACTGGATACGAATTAGAAATTATACAAACGAAGAAATTTGAAGACTTTTGCGTGAGTCTATTTCAAAAACAGACGGAAAAGATCCCAACTTCTTATGAAGAAAGAATAGCGTACATTCTGCAACGTGTTTTAACAACAGAGGGATATGTGAAGCTTTCAGAATTAGCGGAAGAGATTTATGTGAGCAAATCAACGGTCAATTTAATTATGAAAGATGTTACAGATATATGTGGTCGCTATAAATTACAAATTGAGAAGAGACCGTATTATGGTATACGTATTGTTGGAGAGGAATTTAATATTCGTTCTTGTTTATCACAATATGGTTTACCGCGTTATGACCATACGCCGTTTCATGAGCAATTTGAGCAGACAGAGACATATGTATCGCTACCTCACATATCACTCATTCGTTCAATTATATTAAAGTATATTGAGGGTGGAACAATATACTTATCTGATATAGAAATTGATAATTTAGTCATTCATATTGCAATCGCATTAAAGCGTTGTCAAAGTCAACATTATATGAAAGGACTGCATGCGGAGCAATCGGAACTTATAATAAAGAAAGAATATACAATTGCGAAGCAAATTTTAGGAGATTTAGAGAAAGAGTTAAAACTTTCATTTCCAGAAGAAGAAGTATTATATGTGACAATGCATTTATTAAGTACTGCTGTTACAGCGAGAGATCGCTATGAAAATGTAGAAGAGTTATTAGGAAAAGATATATATGCATTTATGCAACATATTCTTTTTAAAGTAGCGGAAGAACGGAATCTTATTTTTTATTATGATGAAGAATTATTATTTGGATTTGGTGTTCATTTAAAAACGTTATTAAATCGTTTGAAGTATAAGTTAAATACGAGAAATCCTCTTTTGGCAGAAGTGAAAAAGAATTATCCGTATGCTTTTGAAATTGCGGTTCTTGTTGGAGATATCATTGGTGAATATACGGGTGAATCGATCCCTGAAAGTGAAATTGGTTATATAGCAATTCACTTCGGCGGAGCGATGAGCCGTTTGCAGGAGCAAAATCAAAAGAAAAGATGCTTATTAGTTTGTGCGACTGGTCAAGGAAGTGCACAACTATTAAAATATAAAATTTTATCACAGTTCCGAGATAAATTAGAGATTATAGGTATTACAGGCTATTATCAATTGAAAGTAGAAGATCTTTATAAAGAAAAAATAGATTGTATTATTAGTACGATTCATATACCGAGTGGCTTGCCTGTTCCAGTTATAAAAGTGAATTCAATATTTGATGATAAAGAGATTAAATCGATTGGTCAGCGGTTGTTTACGCATGTGAATAATAGTGTGCAGCAATATATTAAGGAAGATTTAATCTTTTTAAATCATAGTGCTTCTACGAAAGAGGATGTTATTCAGTTTTTATGTGAGAAAGCTGCTGAAAAACATTATGTACAAGAAAACTTTTATGCTTCTGTTATGGAAAGAGAAAATACGTCTCCGACAGCGGTTGGGAATTTAGTTGCGATTCCGCATCCGATGCAGTTATTAAGTGAGAAAACCTTTTTGATGTTTTGTACACTTGCAAAGGCTGTTGATTGGGGAGATAAAAAAGTACAAGTAATTATTTTATTTAGTGTAAAGCGCAATAATAATGAAGACTTACAAAGGCTTTATGATTTTTTATATGATATTATGTCTAGTCAAAGTGCGATAGAGAAGCTAACTCAGACCGAGGTAATTGAAGATTTTCAAGAGATTTTACTATCGTTTTGAAAAAGTATATAAAAACTTCCGTTACATAACGGAAGTTTTTTATGTTTAATTGTATGCGTTTTCATAATAAGATAAAAATATAGAAAATATATAGTTTGGGGGAATTTAAAATGACTGATATGCAAACTCCATTTGCGTTAATTTTACATGGTGGCAACGCGAGAAGCGCGGCGCTTGAAGCAATCGCTTTTGCAAGACAAGGAGATTTTGAGAATGCGAGTGAAAAGATGGAACTTGCTAGTGAAGAAATTTCAGCAGCTCATCGTATTCAAACGGATTTAATTCAAGAAGAGGCAAGAGGAAATCATGCAGAAATCAGTTTACTGTTAGTGCACGCACAAGATCATTTAATGAATGCAATTACAGTGAAAGAACTGGCTGAAGAATTTATTACCCTTCATAAACGAATGGAAGAGAAAGTGACAGTATAAGATGTACATTTTATTATGTTGTGCAGCAGGTATGTCAACGAGTATGGTCGTAAGAAAAATGCAAGAAGAGGCAAAAAAACAGGGGAAGAATTATAAAATTAAGGCGGTTGATTCAGAACTTGTGAAACTTGAAATAAAGGAAGCCGATGTCGTTTTAATCGGTCCACAAGTGAAATATTTATTTCCAGCTGTAGAGTTTCTTGCAAACTCATACAACATACCAGTTGCGATTATAGACCAACGAGATTACGGCATGTGTGATGGTTTGAAAGTGCTTAAACAAGCAGAACAATTAGTTTTAGCATGATTATATTTTTTTAAATATAAACATTATAATGTTATAAACTTTGTTTCATTCTTTCATAGTAGAGAGAAAGAGGAGGAGTATTGATGAATGGGTTTATGAGTTTTATGGAACAAAAGATTATGCCAACAACGCAAAAGATTGCAGGACAACGACATTTATTAGCAATTCGTAACGGGGTTATTTCTACATTACCGTTAACGATCGTCGGATCATTTTTCGTTATCTTTTTAAACTTACCAATTGATGCATATATGGAATGGATTGCACCGTTTCGCCATATTTTAGATATTCCATTCCGATTTACAGTAGGACTAATGGCCTTATACGCAGCATTTGGAGTAGGGGCTTCGCTCGCGAACTTTTATCAACTCAATCAATTAAGTGCAGGGCTACTATCTGTACTCGCCTTTTTACTAGCATCAGTTGAACCAATTCAAATTACGAAAGCTGTACCAGGTGTTATTGATGCAGGTAGATATATTTCAGTAGGAACATTAAGCGCAACGTCTTTATTCGGCGCAATTGTGACAGCATTAATTGCAGTAGAAATTTATCATTTTATGATTAAGCATAATATCTCAATAAAATTACCAGACAGTGTACCACCAGCAGTTTCAAATTCGTTTGCAGCATTAATTCCAACATTAGTAGTTATTCTTCTATTCTGGGGCATTCGCTACGGTTTGAAATTCGATGTGAATACAACAATTACATACTTAATCGCACCATTAAAATCAGTACTAGTAGGAAATAACTTATTCGGTGGTTTATTAACAGTATTCTTAATCGTGTTCTTCTGGTCATTTGGTATACATGGACCGGCGATTTTAGGACCAATCATTCGTCCGATGTGGGATTCAGCAATTCTTGAAAATATGGAAGTGTTCACGGCTACAGGAAATGCACATCAGTTACCAAACTTATTTACAGAGCAATTCATTCAATGGTTCGTATGGATTGGCGGATCAGGCTCAACGTTAGCTTTAGTAATTATGTTTATGTTTTCTAAATCTAAGTTCCTAAAAGAGTTAGGTAGACTATCATTCGTACCAGGTTTATTCAATATTAACGAGCCAATTATTTTCGGGGCTCCGATTGTAATGAACCCAATCTTAATTATTCCGTTCGTTATTACACCGCTAGTGACAACGACAGTATCATATTTCGCAGTTGTTTCAGGTATGATTCCACTCATGATGGCGAAACTGCCATTTACGATGTTAGCACCAATTGCAGCGATTATTAGCACGGACTGGACAATTATGGCTGGTGTACTTGTACTTGTTAACTTTGCGATCTCATTCGTTATTTACTATCCATTCTTCAAAATGTATGAGAAACAACAATTAGCAGGAGAGGAGAAAACAGAATGCTCGGAGCAATTATCATCTTAATTACATTCGTGGTCGGACAGTGTATTGCCCATTATTCGAAATGGGTACAAAGTAAATCTTTATTAGTGTTACTACTAGTATCAGTTTTATTTATCGGTTGTTCAATGGGGGCATATGTAATGTTAGGTCTACACTCACCGTACGTAATTATTGTACCGACAATTTTATGTGCAACATGTTTATCTGCAAAATATAGATTTACGAGCATGGCATTAATACAACGTGTGAAGGAGATGCAAAAACATGGAGCGTAAATTAGGAATTTCACTTTATCCAGAACATTCAACGAAAGAAAAAGATATGGCATATATTTCGGCAGCGGCACGACACGGTTTTTCAAGAATATTTACTTGTTTGTTATCTGTGAATCGTCCGAAAGAAGAAATTGTATCTGAATTTAAAGAGATTATTAATCACGCAAAAGATAATAATATGGAAGTTATTCTAGATGTAGCTCCGGCTGTGTTTGATCAGCTTGATATTAGTTATAGCGATCTATCATTTTTCGCAGAGTTAGGCGCAGACGGTATTCGTTTAGATGTAGGATTTGACGGGTTAACTGAAGCGAAAATGACGAATAATCCGTACGGTTTAAAAATTGAACTAAACGTAAGTAACGATATTGCGTACTTAGAAAATATTCTTTCGCATCAAGCGAATAAATCAGCTTTAATTGGCTGTCATAATTTTTATCCGCAAAAATTCACTGGTCTTCCGTACGATTATTTCATTCGTTGTAGTGAACGTTTTAAAAAGAACGGAATTCGCACGGCAGCCTTTATTACATTACATGCCGCAAACATCGGTCCATGGGATATTAACGATGGATTATGTACGTTAGAACAACATCGTAATTTACCAATTGAAGTACAAGCGAAGCATTTATGGGCGACAGGGCTAATTGATGATGTCATTATCGGAAATGCTTATGCGAGTGAGGAAGAGTTAGAGAAACTAGGAAACTTAAATCGATACATGTTACAGCTGAAAGTACAATTTGTAGACGAAGCGACTGAAGTAGAGAAGAGAGCGACACTGCAAGAATTACATGTAAGACGCGGCGACATAACAGAGTATATGGTACGTTCTACAGAAGTACGTAAAAAGTACAAAGACTATGACTTCCCAGTGCGCAAAAGTGTACTACAGGAAAGAGGGCAAGTTGTAATTGGTAACAACTCATTTGGTAAGTATAAAGGTGAACTGCAAATCATTCTAAAAGAAATGCCGATAGATGAACGGAAAAATATTGTCGGTATAATTGCGGAAGAGGAGTTATTCTTACTAGATTATGTAGGGGCTTGGACGCAGTTTACTTGTGTGGAATAGAGGAAATAGGAGAGGATGCTGCGGCATCCTCTTTTTTCTGTTGAAATGAAAGTCTATCATATATAGAATGCAAAGAGATAGATTTAATTTGGGGGGGAGAGAAGGAGATGGAAGGGTATATAGATAGTTTATTAAGGCGGATGGCTGATGAGGATACAGAGGTTAGGCATCGTGCTTATGATGAAGCAAAAGAGCTAAATGACCTATTAACGTTTCCTTATTTACAGCAGAAGGTAACTAAAGAAAAAAAGATAGCTATGAAGAAAGATATGTATTATGTAATGACGAAACTTGCTATTAATACGAAAGAGATCTGTATTGCTGATTATCTTATAGATTGTTTGGGATGTGAACAAAACCCGACTTTGTTAAGTGAACTGCTTATTAATATTTATACATTGCCAGAAGTAAGTGATACAAATAAAATTATTCCGTATATTTACCATAAAAACGATGGTGTTCGTTATTGGGCTATTTCTTCCTTAAAGTTATGTAAATCATTAGAAGCGGAGAGTGCTTTACTAAAGTTGCTGGATACTCAAGAAAATAAAGATGAGATTACAAATATTTGTTATACCTTGCTTGAGATTGGAACAAATCAATCGATTCTGCCGTTAACAAAGCTTTTATATAGTAATAGTGCTTATATTCGTTCAGCAGCTATTGAGACTTTAGCAGAAATCGGAAGAAGAGACTTACAAGTAGTTTATATTGAAGCTTTACAGGATAGAAATGTCATGGTGAAATATGAAGCTGTTCGAGCTATTTATACGTATGGCGACGAAATGGCAATGAGACCAATTTGCGAACGTGTGAATAAAATTGTTGCTAGAAGACGTAAAAATGAAGTAGAGCCTACGGATGAAGCAGAGATTATCATTGCTCTTCGTTTCTTACATAAGTTTGTTGATCATGAAGAAGTTTTAAAGATATTTGATAAAGTGTACAAAAAACGTGAAAACTTGTTTATGTCGGAGAGGAAGTGGCTTCGAGACAATATTGCTTACTTTCAAGAGAAAGAAAGAATGTAAGAATCATAAAAAAGAGCTGAACTGCACCCCAATTGTTAGACACAGTCTAACAATTGGAGGTGCAGTTTTTCTATGGCTAAATTTACAGCTGATGAAAAAATACAAATCGTTCTACGTTATTTGAACGGAAATGAAAGTTATCGAGAAATGGGTAGATCGCTCGGTATAAGTGACACAATCATTTTGAATTGGGTAAACCAATATAAACAGAATGGTCTGGAAGCTTTTCTAAAACGATGTACAAATTACACACAACAATTTAAACTAGACATACTAAACTTTATGATTGAAAACGGTATGTCCTTATTTGAGACAGCAGCTATCTTTAATATTCCTGCCCCTTCAACGATTTCTGTTTGGAAAAAACAGCTCGAAACACAAGGAATTGATGCCCTTCAATCTAAGAAAAAGGGGCGTCCATCCATGAAAAAAGATTCAAATAAACAATTAAAACAACCTTTAGCTGAAGGGTCAGTCGAAGCACTT
>NZ_JBQENW010000028.1:0-64067 GCF_052044835.1 Bacillus sp. 22475
ATTGGAACGTATTCGTATGATGCTTCTTGGAGAGAAGATTCTAAGATAAAATCATTTACATTAAAACCTGGTGTAAACACAATCCAATCTCCAAATGGGGGGCTGATTTATTTTTATAATAAACAGCAAGGAGGTAGCATTCGAACAACAATTACAACAGGTGGAACGACTACGCCTTTCTTTGAACTAGGAAAGCATACAAAACAAGATTTAATAAACATGCTGGACCAATATCCTAATGCACATGCAGTGGAGTTAAAAGGCGAACGTGTATTAATTACGGCCAGCCCTGCACGTGTTAAGAAATATTTGTTGGGTTCTAATACAGATCCTGTACAACTCTTAAAAAAGATGGATGAAGCTACTCGAATTCAAGACAAAGTAGCTGGATTATCTGAAGAACAAGTAGATAAACATTATGTTCATTACGTAGAAGAAAATCATTCTCCTGATTATTATATGTATGCATATCCTTATCGAACAGCATATGTAGGAGATGCAATCCAATACGTGTTAGATATTGATAAATTTGTAAAAGATGGCTGGGGTCCTTGGCATGAGGCAGGACATTTGAGACAGCAATCGCCCTGGAAGTTTTATAATATGACAGAAGTACAAAATAATATTTACAGTCTTTCTGTAGAGAAAGCATTTAATCAACCATCAAATTTGGAAAAAAGCGGAACTTATACAAAAGCCTTTCAATACCTAGAACAAACGAATAAAAATTATGACGAAATTAGTGATGCTTTTGTTAAGCTTGTTATGCTTTGGCAACTACAGTTAGCATATGGAGAGGACTTCTATCCTAAATTGCATCAATTGTATAGAGATATGCCTTCAAGTGAACTTCCACAAACTGATGAAAATAAAAAACAATTATTTATGATCTCAGCATCAAAAGTAGCTAAACAAAATTTGATTCCTTTCTTTGAGAAGTGGGGATTACGTCCAAACAACGATACTATTCAAAAAGTGGCTGCATTAGGGTATCCAATTTTAACAGCAGAGATTTGGAAGGGTACAGATTCTAATCCAATAAAACCAGATATACCGAACTCTTCTAGTATTTTAGAAGGAAAGCAATTTGCATGGTCACTGAAAGGGATTGGAGATTTTGAATTTGCGAAAGTAAATTTAAATAAATCAACAGAAGAAATGCAAATTGATTTAAAAGCAGGTGTACCACATAACTACTTTGATAGTACATATGCAAGTATTAAAGTACAAAATGCATCAGGGAAAGTAGTATACAATAAAGACATTTATGGAAACAAACAACAAAATGCTGAATCGCAAAAAGTTTCGGTTAAGGTAGGAGACTATATAGAGTTAACACATCTAGAAGGTGTGCATAGAGCTACTCTCACAAATGTAGATAATAGTAAACAAGAGAGCTTTGGAAAAAAAGCCATATACGAAGTTACAAAAGAAGGCCTGAAGAAAGTAGAAAAAATGCCAGAAGCAACAATTCTAGATGGAAATCAATTTGCTTGGTCGCTAAAAGGAATCAGTGATTTTGAGTTTGCTAAAATCAATTTCAATAAGTCGACAGAAGAAATGCAAGTTGATTTAAAATCAGGCATACCACATCATTATTTTAATGAAACATATGCGAGTATTAAAGTACAAAATGCATCAGGGAAAGTAGTATACAATAAGGATATTTACGGAAACAAACAACAAAATGCTGAATCGCAAAAAGTTTCAGTCAAAGTAGGAGATTATATCGAGTTAACACATCAAGAAGGTGTGCATAGAGCTACTCTCACAAATGTAGATAATAGTAAACAAGAGAGTTTTGGAAAAAAAGCCATGTACGAAGTTACAAAAGAAGGCCTGAAGAAAGTAGAGAAAATGCCAGAAACAACAGTTTTAGATGGAAATCAATTTGCGTGGTCTTTAAAAGGATATAATGATCGAGAAATCGCAAAAGTAGAGTATAACAAAGCAACAGAAAAAATGCAGATTAAATTAGAAGCGGGTATACCCCATTCCTATTTTACTAGTACGTATGCAAGCATTAAAGTTCAAAACTCATCGGGCAATATTTTGTATAATAAAGAAATTGTAGGAAATAGACAACAAGCTGCTGAAAACCAAACCGTTCCCGTCAAAGTAGGAGATTATATTGAGTTTACTCATATAGAGGGAGAAGCACAAAAGGAAAAGACACGTGCCACACTTACAAATCTTGAGAATAGTAAGCAGGAATTTGTGGGTAAGAAAAAAACATATCAAGTTACTCCTACGGGATTATTAATAAAATAGATTAAAAGGATGTCTAAAAAAATAGAATTTTTTTGGACATCTTTTTTATTATTAAAAAAGCATTAATTATTGATAGTGATGTATGATGAATTCTATAGGCCCATTAAATATTATATATATCTATACATAATCAAAAAATTAAGTTATAACTAATGTTCCAAGGATCGACACATCTATTTTTGTTTAATCATGTTATACTTTTCACAAGTGAAACGCTACAATATCAAATCCTAGTTTTATGACATCCTTCTGTTGCCACAGTCTATAAAAGGTCAATTCCATTGGGGTTGACTTTTTATAGTTGTAGCAGAAAGCTATAAACGTCCATATTTTTTTATAGGATAAATGTTGTAATTTCACGTACCGTACTTATGAATATATAAATAATTACAACAAACATTAGTCTATATGTAGCTTTTATGGTATATAACTTTTAAATAGATAATATTTGGTATTCTCGTGATATTTTAAATTATGGTTAAAAGAAAAGACAGTAAAAGTAGTTTGTTAATACATAAAGTTATTGGTAATATTTAGTGGTTAATCGAAGTGTTGTTAAAAGCATGAATAGAATTAATACACCAAAATTGAAGAACTAAGGCACATCATTGTGAAGATGTTCACAATGATGTGCCTTAGTTCTTCAAAATTATTTCAAAAGGAGGTTATAGGTAATGAAAAGAATTATAACACTGAGCACTTGTAAACTGCAAGATACTATAAAACATGGTGGATGTGGTGCATGTCAGACATCTTGTCAGTCCGCTTGTAAAACCTCATGTGGAGTTGCAAATCAAAAGTGTGAAAATACAATAAATAGATAGGAAACAAGTAGTATTGTACGCAGTTATATTTTATTGGGCGGCAATCTTTATGAAAAAGGAGTTTGATTATCCAGTATGATTCATCAATATAAATTAAATGGATACAATATCGTATTAGATACTTATAGCGGGTCAGTACATGTTGTTGACAATCTTGCTTATGAAATAATTATGCTATATGAGAATACTCCTATGGAAGAAATCCTGTCAACGATACAAGAAAAGTATAAATATGATTTCCACGTTTCCGAGAAGGAAATTCGAGAAACAATTGCGGATATTGAAGAACTAAAAAGAGATGGGAAGCTTTTTACCGATGATGATTATAAGGATCTTTCAATTGATTTGATAAATCGTCCCACTTATGTGAAGGCTCTTTGCCTTAATGTCGCGCATACATGTAATCTGTCGTGTGAATACTGCTTTGCTAGCCAAGGAAAATACAATGGAAATAGGGCCATCATGAGTTATGAAGTTGGAAAAAGAGCCATCGATTTTCTATTAGAAAACTCAGGTAATCATCGAAATCTCGATGTTGATTTTTTTGGTGGGGAGCCACTCATGGCGTGGAAGACTGTCAAACAGATTGTCGTCTATGCAAGAAATAAAGAAAAAGAGTACAAAAAAACTTTTCGTTTTACCTTTACTACAAATGGTATGCTGCTTAATGATGAAATTACTGACTTCTTGAATCAGGAAATGCACAATGTTGTATTAAGCCTTGATGGAAGAAAAAAAGTTCATGATTATCTACGTAAAACTGTCAATGGGAAGGGTAGCTACAACTATATCGTTCCAAAGTTTCAGGAATTTGTTGAAAAGCGTGGAGATAAAGAATACTATGTACGTGGAACCTATACTTATAATAATGTTGATTTTACCAATGATATTTATCACATCGCTGATCTAGGTTTTAATAATATCTCAATGGAACCAGTTATCTGTAATCCACGAGAACCATATGCGCTCGGTGAAGAAAATCTTTTGGAAATTTACAATCAATATGAAATTCTCTCGAAGGAAATGCTAAACCGTGAGGAAAAAGGCAACGGTTTTACTTTCTATCATTACATGCTTGACCTTTCAGAAGGCCCATGTGTTCAAAAGAGAATTTCTGGTTGCGGTTCTGGAACTGAATACCTTGCTATTACCCCATGGGGGGAGATATTTCCTTGTCATCAGTTTGTTGGGGAAGAAGAATATAGTATGGGGAATATCTGGGATGGCATTACAAAAACAGAGATACAGTCTCAATTTAAGGAGAATAATTGCTATTCAAAACCGGAATGTCAGGAATGTTGGGCACAGCTTTACTGTAGCGGCGGTTGCCCAGCTAATACAATACATGCAACGGGTTCCCTTAAGGGAACACATGAGTTCAGCTGTAAAATCTTCCGCAAGAGGATAGAATGTTCTATGATGGTTAAAGTAGCTCAATCCATTAGAGCTATGAAGAAGGAAGAACAAGCCATAGTTCAGTAAATACAAAAGTGCACAAGCGTTGTTATAGCATAAATTTATAAAGATAGTTACAAACAAAAATTCTTTAGTCCAATTTAGAATAAACGAGTTTAAAAGAAGATAGCCATTTGTAATGGCTATCTTCTTTTGTAAAAAATATATAATTTATTCAATTACTTTTTCGATAACAGGCATAACAGCGATTGGTGGAATAGAGTGAGTCCATCCTACGGAAAATATATTTAGTTTTTCACCTACGCTATAGTTATCTTTGCTAGTAATAGGAACACGTAAAATTTTATTCTGAGAAGCTAATTCCCACCAATTATTTTGATAAGAAAGTGCCTCCTCTTTTGTATTAGTGTCAGCTACAACCAAATAATTATCATCTGCTGAAATAACATATCCAGTGAAAGGTATCTGTATTCTTACTTGTTCTTCCTTAATAGGAGTAGGATTACTTATAGAATCTGCTGAAGTAGGAGTTAATCCGAAAGCTAATCCACATCCTAGCGTCAGAGTGGTAACCACTGTTACTAATTTTTGTTTTTTTGAAAACATAATATAAATCCCCCTTATATTTTATCCGTACACCATAACCTTTCTATTTTTTATATAGAAAGCCTTTTTGTATCCCTAAATTTAACAATTATGTCACAGATAATCCATTATTTTTTAAAATGGGTATTATTTAAAGATAACACATGTTATAATTTACCAAATTAACTATTAATTGTACCTGTATCTTCTAGTGAACATATATTTTTGAAAAAAATGATAGCGTTATCTTTTGTAAATGTTCTTATTTGCATGATTACCTAATTTTTATGTACAATAAAGAAAAGAGAGTTTCTTAGACAGGAAGAGGAAGTCATGACCAAGTCATTAGTAAATTTACGAATTGATTTTGCTTTTAAGCAATTATTTGGAACAAGTGGTAGTGAGGATATTCTTATCACATTTTTAAATGCCATGCTAAAGAATTCATTAGAATCACCTATTATGTCACTACAATTAGAGGATCCACATTTACATCGAGAACACGAGGATGATAAATTATCAATTTTAGATGTCTCAGCCACGTTAGACACAGGTACTAAAGTAAACGTAGAAATTCAGCTGAATAATAATCACGACATGATTAAACGAAGTTTATATTACTGGGGTAAATTATATACTTCACAGTTACAAAAAGGGATGCCGTACAGCTCTCTTAGTAAAACAATTACTATTAATTTGTTAAACTTCGTACTTTTTCCCGAATATGAGGAATTTCATACTACGGGAAAGCTATGGAATGTACAACAGCAAAAGCAGTTTAGTGATGATATAGAGATTCATGTTATAGAGCTTCCTAAATTAATGGAACAATGGCGGGAAGAGAAAGTTAATCCGTGGGAAGATTCATTTGTTCGTTGGCTGTTATTACTTCCGGCAAATGAAGATGAACACTTAACTCAAACATTGGAGGACATTGCGATGAATCAAGATCCGATTTTACAAAAAGCAATGAATAAGTGGGAGCGAATGAGTCAAGATTCGACTTTCCGACAAGCCTATGAAGCGAGGGAAAAAAACCTAATGGATGAAGCTGCAAAGTTTGCTCACGCAGAGGAGCAAGGAATCAAAAAAGGTATTGAAAAGGGTATTGAAGAAGGCAAAAAAGCCGAACGTATACAATTGGTATGTGGTATGTATAAAAACGGAATGTCTGTAGAGGATATTGCGAAATTTACGAAGTTACCTATAGAAGAAATAAGAGAAATTATCCAATTATAAATAAAAAAGAACACCTACAGCATTTGTAGGTGTTCTTTTTTATGACCAATAATGTCCGGAGTATAATTATTAGTTGATGTATCGTCAGGAAAATAAGAATGTATAACATTAAATATTTTTTAAAGAGCTTACATGGATTTTACCTTAAATACATGCTCTATATTCCATCATAATATTGTTAATAATTGTTTGGACGGGCAAAATCTCTTTGACTTCATTTACTCGTGCACCTGCGAAAACAAGACCATTTTCACAATCACCATCCATAGAGGTTATCAAAGAATCTAGCGTGCAGAAACGATAAGAACAGTTTTTTAAGCAATTTATACACTTTTTTATTTTTATCTTTTTATTATTATCAGCTATTAATTTAGTAAAGTTATTTTTAACCGCACGACCTTGAAGACCGACAGTTGTTTTGACTAATATAGTATCTTCTAATCGAGCATTTATATATTTTTCCTTAAAGGATAGTGGTGCGTCACACTCATTACTTGCAACGAATCTTGTACCCATTTGCACACCAGATGCACCCATTTTTAAGGCATGAGCAATATCTTTCCCAGTCATAATTCCTCCAGCAGCAATTACGGGAATTTCGACTGCTGCAACTACTTCCGGTAATATATCGAATAAAGGTCGATCGGTACCCAGATGTCCTCCTGCTTCATGACCCTCTACTACAACAGCGGCCGCACCCAAGCGTTCAGATAATCTAGCGAGTTTGGCTGAGGATACTATTGAAATAACTGGTATGTCGGCATTTTTTCCCCAAGTATACATATCTCGTGAAATGCCAGCACCAGATATGATGAAATCAACTTTTTCCTCAATAGCTGCTTTCATTTTTTCAGCAAAATCATTCATTGCAAAAAGGACATTTACTCCAATATAACCAGTATTCCGGATCTTTTCTTTCGCCTTCCTAATATGCATTCTCATTTCATCTATGGAAATACCAGTTCCTGATATAATCCCAATTCCTCCAGCATTTGCAACTGCAGATGCAAGTTTACTTAATGAAATGCCTACGCCCATTCCTCCCTGCATAATTGGGACCTTTGGCATCATATGACCGATTTTTAATTGTGGAAAGTTCAAGTAAATACCCCATTTCATTAATGTTATTAGAGTAGATCTGTTAAACTCTCTCAGTTTAACACAGTGCTTGGAACAAACACTAGGAAATTAATACCTACTACTAGTAGTTTGTAATGTTTTTTGCTGATTTTCACAAAATGTTCGAATAGTGCGCTATAAACTTTAGAATAATATCAAATGTATATTTAGGCTTCTGGATAAAAAAACAATGAAATTTAGATTTTCTAATAAAAAATGTTTTTAAAGAATTGATTTTTCAAAAATGAAGTGGGATGTAATCATTAATTATTTTGAGTGGGGATATGAACAGAGCTAAATAAAAATTTATATCCTTTTTAATAAAAGGAATTTTTGTATTATAAGTGTTAAATAATCATTAGTTATAAAGAAAAAAATCTATATTTTTAGTAATCTACACAATTGGATTAGAGACAATTAGATGTGCAGTCCATTTTAGAGGTATTAAATATCAATATTCCAAAAATCTTGATAATCAATATGCTTATCAAATTTTTTTAGTATTCTAATGATTTTAGTTGCAGATGTTAACGTGGGAATACGATCCTTTTTATTTGCTAAATCACTTATCAGAGATTTACTTAATCCAGTTCTTTGTACAAGCCATTGTTGTTTGATTCCTCTGTGATCTAAATACTCCCCAAATGGAGTTCTTTTTTTTCCTAGACCAAACATAAAGAATCCCTCCTAATTAAAAATAGCGTATAAATAGCTTGTACAAAATTCCATAAATTTAAACTTTTGTCCATAAATATGGAATTATAATTTAGAACAAAGCATAGAATAATATAAATAAAATGAAAAAATATGGAATAATTTTGAGGAATCTAGCATTCATAGTAATAGCTACAAGTTGCTGATACACTATCCTAATGGCAACTTGTTGCAAAGGGTATTACTAAAATAAAAAAATCTGAAACTCCTTACGTCAGAAGGATCTTCAGATTTTTTCTTTTTTAAATCTTTAATTTATAGATACGTATTTTATAGATTATTATGCATAATATGGCGAATGAGTAGAATGGATTATCTGCTTATATAGTTTGATCGACCTTGTCACTAAGCATATAAATCTGTTTTAGATATGATGAAAGGAAATACTAACAAAAAATGTGAAATCCGAAATCAGTCATATCTGGTCCAGTATACTCATCACTTTCTACCCAGCTGTTAAGTTATCAGTTTGTAGTGAAAAAAGTACAGTCAGCCAGTTTGTGTAACAAAAAATATTTCTATCCCGTCTACAAATGGTTCATTAATATACAATTCAGGGATCATACTTATATTACAACCACTATGAATACTTTTTTGTTTCATAAATTCTCTTCCGTTAATACACTTGCAAGTGTATTATTTTTGATCTTTATGTGTCAAATGAATAATGTTTTTATCTGAATTTTCTTCATGCATTTGTATAAGAACCAGATCATTATAACAGTTCTCACAATAGTAATCAGTTTCTTCATAGGGTAAAAATGTAAAAGGGTGAGTACCCTTTTTTCTATTACAGCAATTACAAATCACAATAATTCCCATCATATAGGCTCCTTTATAAAATATAATGTTTTATTTATAGAATCGATTAACTGGCTCATTCCCTTACCCCTTTACTTATAAGCTTTCTTCAAGTGATTTATAAGTGAATCGAATTGCGACCTTATTCTAACGGGAAAATAATTCTTATAATAAAGAATCCACTATTTATTCTGTTTTTTTAACATCAACTTCCTAAAGAATAAAAACATTTCTATATTAACAGGAATGTTTTTATACAAATAAATTGTGTATTGAATGCATATTAGTTACTTTTTCACTGATATGACTAGGCTTGTAGGATTCATATTATTTTTTAATTGATGCTCCACATGCAAAATACCAAAAAAGCCCGTCAACGCCAAACTTACTGTCAGTGTGAAAGGATAATAGGTCTTATTGCCGCGGTAAAGCTAATTATAACAAGACAACTTTACTATTTTTCAAAGAATCTTAATGTAATTTAAACAACTTTAATATCTCTGTACCCCATATTATGTTTGGGTTGCCATACCCAACATAATATGAAAAATCTCAATCTCATTTTTATAGGATGAAATGAGATTGAGACTCTTTTGTTGTTTATTTGCTGGATAATGGAATGGTAACTAAAAATTCTACGCCTTGTTTGGTATTATTTATAGAATACGTGATAAAAAGGGATTCAAAAATTTGTTTTACAATATATAACCCTAAGCCACTCCCTCCCGTATTTCGATTTCTTGACTTTTCGATTCGATAAAATGGTTTGAAAATATGTTGTATATCTTCTTCTTTTATTTTGACACCTGTATTGATAACTCGCATTTGGATGTTGTTTTGTTTAGAATCCTTTGTTAACTTTATATAGACTTTTTCGTTATACGGTGAATACATAATCGCATTATGAATGATGTTTTTACAAGCTTTTTCTAAAAGAACATAATCCGTATAAACAAAAATATCAGAATTGACTTCTTTTATTATTTGAATGCCTTTTTGAGAAGCAAAAAATTCGAGGCTTTTTGTGATTGCATCTATTGATTTCGAAAGATTTACTTCTTCTACTTGAAGTTTAAAGGTATGTTGTTCTAATTTTGACATGCTTAAAATTTCGCGAACCAGTTGTTCCAGACTTTCAATTATTTGATAATTTTTCTTTAAATACTGGTCACGATTTTGATAAGGGCCGATATTATATATCATCCCTTCTAGATATCCCTTCATAACAGTAAGAGGGGTTTTTAATTCATGTGCTACAATAGCAAAGAATTCCCTTCGCTTTGTTTCTAGTTCTCTTTCTTTTTCAATATCACTTTTTAATTGCTGATTCGCTTTTTGTAAATCAAAAATTGCTTGTTGTAAATTTATGGACATATCATTCAAGCTATTGGACAATTCTCCTAATTCATCCATAGAACGAACCTCAATTTTTTCAGAGAAATCCAAGTTTGCCATCTTTTGTGCACCTTTATTAATATAAATAAGTGGTTTAGTAATAAACCTTGAATAGAGATAAGCACTTCCTAAACCAATAACCAGTACAATGATACTAATATAGGGTAGAAAACGTACCAAGACCTGTGAAGCTTCATCGATTGGTTGAAATGTTGCGAACACCACAAGCGTTAAGTTAACATCTTGGAATTGTATTGGCTTGGTAGCCTCATATGAATTGCGAGATTGAGCCAAACCCTTTATTGGTACTGTTGTAACAAAACCTTTTGCCGGAGTCCCCCCCTGAACAGGACTCCCCCGAACAGTACCCTCTTGAATAGCGCCCTCTTGAATAGTACTCCCTTGAAAAGTACTTTGAAGAAAAGGATAATAAATAATTCTTCCCTCATTATCTTGAAGATATATCACTGCATTATTTTTTTGTGCGTATTCATCAACAAGTGGTGTTGCATTTTGAAGCGTAAGATCTTTAGATTTATCAATTATTTCTTGGATTCCCGTTTGAAGCTGATCTGTTTTGTATTTCTCATAAAATTTAGGGAGAAAGAAGTATAAAGTTACATAAATTAAGGTTGCAAAGGCTAACAAAATGAGGGATGTAGTCATAAAGAGTTTATAGGTAATTCTCTTCATCTTCATGATTTTTACAATCTTATTCATCGATTTTATAACCAATGCCCTTTACTGTTTTAATATAGGGTATATCTAATTTTTTTCGTATGTTTTTCATATGCGTATCAATCATTCTTGTGTCTCCGGCATACTCATATCCCCAAATTTTTTCTACAATATTTTCTCTTGTGAGTACCTTTTTTTCATTCTGAAGTAGTAGTTGCAAAATTTCAAATTCTTTTGTCGTTAAGGGAACTTCAACCCTATTTACATATACTTTATATGCATCGCCATCGACATGTAGTTCTCTAAATATGAAATGATTATCCGTACTTTGATTATTGCTTCTTCTCAGTACTGCTTCGACTCGTCTCATCAAAACATGAAAAGAAAAAGGTTTCGTAATATAATCATCGATTCCAAGATCGAATCCTTTCATTTGATCTTGTTCTTCTTCTAGCGCAGTTAGCATAATAATTGGTATTTTTGACTGACTTCGAATCATTTTGGCAACTTCAAATCCATTCAGGTTTGGCATCATCACATCTAGAAGAATTAAATCGAAGGATTGCTTATTAAATTGTTTCATGCCCTCTAATCCATCTGATGCAACTATAACTTTATACTGTTGTGTCATTAAAAATTGTTTGATTAATTCTTGTATTTCTTGATCATCTTCTACCACCAGAATGTGATAGTTCTTCATAATATCACCTCTTGTAGTCATTATAACCTTCCAATCTGGAGTTGATGTGGAGATGTATTAGAAACACTATAAAAACTTCACAAGAAAACTACATGTATTTCAAATCAGCTCCAGATGCATGAGATAGGTTATATACATAACAAGACAGAGGGAGGTAATCAAGATGTCACTGGAATCAAACATCATTCTTTCTTTATTAGATGTACAACTGTGGATGGCCCCTCATTCGAATAATAGTCGCATAAAAGAGAAAAAACAAAAATTAAAATTAGCGCCGTGCTTTAATAAATACACAAGTGTAAATAAAAGAAAACTATATAGGTCTAGTGAACAAAAATAGAGAGGATCAAATTGATTCTTTTTTTTGTGCATTCAATAACGAGGTACTGAAAATCTTTACTATAACTCTAGATTAACTACATATAGAATACAGATTAGATTTGTATGCTACATGTATCAAATAGAAAGGAATGATACATGATGTTGACGATTTACACAATCTATCAAATTTTATCCCTTCCTTCTTATTTACACACAAACCTATTACCATCCATTCTCACGAGAACGTTCGGCTCTAAGTTTATAATAAAAGAGTAAAGAACCTAATTGAGGTTATGATTCCTTCTTGCTGCTTTGTGCCAATACCCGTATAACATGCTATGTACATTGAATAATTGATTTGATGAGAGCCGAATAGGCTCTTTTTTTAGAGAACAGATCGAAGTAAGTTTGAATATCTTCATGTTAATATTTACAGAAAAACCAAAATATACAGTTACCTCTACAAAAAAATAGTTGATTTATGTCTAAACTATACCTAAAGTTAACATTTTATTTTTGGGAAATGGTGACTCTTAAATATCATATCCATACATTGGAATTTAAATATAAAAATGAAAATACTCAAGTAAAATAAAAGGTGAAAGGAATGCTTACAATGGAACATTTTGATACAAATCAAACAGAAAACAATGGGAATAAAGCCTATAAAAAAACAGGTTATTTTTTTACCGGAATAATTGGTGCAATGATTGGTGCAATTACCATTGGATTGACCTCCCCTTATATAAATGAAAGTAAAGGAAGTGCAGGGCAATCTCCTAAACATAATGAAGTGAACCAGGCTACTCCTACCTCTCACAAACCAGAAGATGTGAGCAATCTTCAAAATATGATTGAATCTGCAAAAGAAGTTGTAGTAGGTGTCATTAACTATAAAAAAAATACAGATCCATTTAATACGCAAGCACAATCAGAAGAAGCTGGTTCAGGGTCAGGGGTCATATATAAAAAAACAGGTAATAAGGCTTTTATTGTCACAAATAATCATGTGATAGACGGTGCGAATAAAATAGAAGTGAAATTGAATAATGGTAAAAAGGTGACCGCTAAAGTAGTAGGAACAGATCCCTTATTAGATTTAGCTGTATTAGAAATTGACGGTACAGATGTAAATAGAGTCGCAACACTTGGAGACTCAGAAAAAATTCGTACAGGGGAAACTGTGATAGCCATTGGGAATCCATTAGGGCTAGAAGGGAGTGTAACAAAGGGGATTATTAGTAGCAAGGAACGAGAAATACCTGTTAGTACCCTTGGAAATCAACAAGTGGATTGGCAAGCACAGGTCATTCAAACAGATGCAGCTATTAATCCTGGGAATAGTGGAGGAGCTTTGTTTAATGAACAGGGTGAAGTCATTGGAATTAATTCGAGTAAAATTGCACAACAAGCAGTGGAAGGAATTGGATTTGCAATCCCAATTCATATAGCCAAAACAACCCTAGAGTCTCTTGAAAAAGAGGGAACAGTTAAACGCCCAATGATGGGTGTACAGTTATTGGATGTGGAGAAAATAACAGATTCTGCACGTAATCAATTAAAATTACCAAAAGAGATAACAAGTGGTGCCATGTTGGGGAATATCTCTAGTCAATCACCAGCAGAAAAAGGTGGATTGCAACAATATGATGTTGTGATTGCATTGGATGAACAAAAAATAGAGAATGTCGTTCAATTCCGTAAATATTTATATGAAAAGAAAAAATTGGGGGATACAATTAAATTAACCGTTTATCGAAATGGTGAAAAACTAACAAAAAATGTGAAATTAACGGATCAAACACGTGCCGCTTAAAAATACAGCCACCTTACGGTGGTTTTTTCTATTTTACTAGTTTTAATATGTGCTTTTTGTGTGGGTACTAGATATATCAGAGGTGGTACATGTGATGAAGCAAAAAGAATGCTCACATTGTTATTCCATGCAGGAGGCTAATTTTCCAGCTATAGTATCCCATCCTGAACTGTATGGGTCATAAATAAAGAGAGTTATCCCGTGTTTGTATTCCTTCCTCAAGTTAATCGGTTGGTGACTGATATTTTATACCTATAATTATTATTATTATCCCGTTTGCCCTCATTCCACGTTAAATGGACTGACCCTTTACCAATGTTCAAAATCGATTACGTATTTTAATTTGTGTTCCATCTTTTCTTGACTATATTAACGAATCAATACATATGCACTCCAGATAAGCCCTAATATCTTTAGATAATCTACTGAATATCTTCATATAAACTCCAGATAGTGTATTTAGAATAACAACTATCAAGGAGGTTAGGAAAAATGAATTTTATAAAACGCGCAATTCTCAGTATGAAAAAAAGAATAGGAACATCATTAATTTTGATGGCGGTCTTTCTGATTGTTACAAATTTAGTGTTGGCAGGATTCACAATTCAAAATGCATCAAAAAAAGCTGCGGATGTAGCAAGAAAAAAACTAGGTGCAGATGTCACTTTAGGTCTTGATTTTGATAAATTAGGTCAAGAAGCTAGGGAAACTGGAGAGATGCCTAAACCACCAAAGCTCAACACAAAAGAAGCAGATCAATTAGCGAAGTCCAAGTATGTAAAAGACTATAACTACATAACTAATACTTTCGGAATTTCGGATGGATTTAAACTAGTAGGTGCTTCAGAAGGAGAAGACGAAGGAAAAGGTAGAGTTGGAATGGTGGCAGCAGCGGGTGGATCAGGTTCGGGCTCAGAAATAGATATGAATTCTTCTCTTATAATAGAAGGAGTTCGTAAAACTGTATTACAAGAAAGTTTTAAAAATGGAAAAAGTAAAATCATTGATGGGAAACCAATTACAGAAAAGATGAAAGATCAGAATGTAACTTTAATGGAAAAACGATTAGCGGAACAAAACAATTTGAAAGTAGGAGATAAGATTAAAATTCAATCAGGGGATAAGAAGCAAACTCTTGAATTTGAAATTATTGGTATTTATGAAACGAATGAGCAACCAATGGGTCAGCATGCCCCTCCTATGATGGACCCAGCTAATAAGCTATATATGCCTTACTCTACTTTAAAAAAATTAGAAACAGATGACGGTATGGGTAATAGTATTCAAGCCGTGTACTTCTTAAACGATCCACAATACATTGATGGATTTAAAAAAGAAGCAAAAAAATCTGATATTGATTTTGATTATTTTAAGTTAGATGCACATGATTCATTGTACAAACAAATGATTGGTCCTATCGAAAATATCGCTTCTACTTCTCAAATGATTATCTATATGGTATCTATTGCAGGTGCAATTATCTTAGGATTAATTATTATGTTATCGATTAAAGCACGTCGTAAGGAAATGGGAATTTTATTGTCCATTGGAGAGAAAAAATGGAAACTGATGGCGCAGTTCGTAGTAGAAGTAGTATGTATCGCTATTTTAGCATTTGGATTATCTCTAACAACAGGAGCTAAAGTTTCTCAATTCGTAGGGGATAATTTACTTTCGAGTGAAATTGCTACAGCAAGCGAAGAAACAGATACCCCACAAAATGGTACTGTAATGATGTCTGGACCTGGTGGTACGCTACAAGACCAAAAAGAAGAGCCAATTGATAAAATTGATGTAAGTGTAACAGGAGAAGATGTAGGGAAAATGGGGGGAATTGGACTAGCTATTGCTATATTAGCAACGCTTCTTCCGGCATTATCTATTCTACGCTTAAATCCAAAACAAATTCTTTTAAAAGATGAATAAGGAGGATCGATATGGAGACAATTTTACAATTTAAAAACTTAGATTATTATTATGAAAGTAACGGAAAAAAAGTAAAGATACTAGATAATGTTAATTTTTCTTTTCAAAAAGGGCATTTCTACACGATTTTAGGGCCATCTGGATCTGGTAAAACCACAACTCTTAGCTTAGGTTGTGGGCTGGATATACCTAAAAATGGTTATGTACTGTATAATGGCAAGGATATTCGAAAAATTGGTTTGGATCGATACCGTAATCAAAATGTATCTGTAATTTTCCAATCTTATAATTTGATTACCTATATGACTGCTCTTCAGAATGTATTAACGGCAATGGAAATTACAGGTGTGAAGGTACAAAATAAAAAAGTAAGAGCATTAGAATTATTAGAGAAGGTAGGACTTACAGAAGTAGAAGCGAAACGAAATATCTTGCAACTAAGTGGTGGACAACAACAACGTGTAGCAATTGCTCGAGCACTATCTTGTAATGTTGATTTACTGATTGCGGATGAGCCGACAGGAAACCTTGATGAAGAAACAGCAAATGACATTATTGATTTGTTCCAGGAGCTCGCTCATCAAGAAAATAAATGTGTAATTGTTGTTACGCATTCACAAGAAGTTGCAAAAAAATCGGATCGAGCAGTTTATTTAAGTAAGAAAAAATTAGTAGTAAAAGACGCCCCTAGCGTCTAAAAAACAAATTCTATGATTAGAAGAGTATGAAGGATAAGGAGATCGGGAAAACGTATAAACGAAGACGGATCATATACAGAGATTGATGATGATGGGAATGAAAGACTCCTAGATTCTAAAGAGATAGGAAAATAGAAAAAAGGTATAGATAGAAATCTAGGAGTCTCAAACATGAATTAAGATATGATTTTAACTATTTTAAGGAATGTGAGAATATCCTTATTGCCAGCGAATGAAGATGAACATCTTACACAAACATTGGAGGATATTGCGATGAACCAAGATCTGAATTTACAAAGAGCTATGAATAAGTGAAGGCGCTGTTAATATTTGTTATATAATGGAGTCAAACTATTATATAGGTAGTTTTCCTTTTGTGTCTGTTGAAATATGTTGTTTCCCCCTTGCGGTCATTTCGCAAAAAGAACTTGTAGTAATTCCTACAAGTTCTTTTTGTTTTTCTAGTTAAACATGGGCAGTAACTTTCAAATATTATTCCGCTTGAGATGTGTCTTTGATTATTTTCTAAAAATCGATTATAAAATTAAAAATCACCCTGTTTTAACATGAAAAGATTTGGTGGCTGAATTTATTTATATGTACTATCATTCCGTTCGTCCTCATTCCACATTAAATGGACTGACTCCTTACCAATATTCAAAATCGATTGCATATGCTAATTTGTGTTCCAACTTTTGTTGACCAGGTCAATGAATAACTCCAAATAAACTCCAGATAAACCCCTGATTTCTTTAGATAAACTACTGAATATCTTCATATAAACTCTAGATAGCCTATATAGAATACAAGGTATCAAGGAGGTAGAAATAATGAATTTTATAAAACGAGCAATTCTCAGTATGAAACAACGAAAAGGAACAACATTTATTTTGATGGCAGTTTTCTTAATTGTTGTCAATTTAGTATTAGCAGGCTTCACAGTCCAAAACGCAACTCAAAAAGCAGCGGATGCTGCAAGAAAAAAATTGGGGGCAGAGGTTGATCTAGCTCCTGATGTAATGAAGCTACTAGAGAGTGGGCAGGGAGATAAATTTACTCCTCTTACTGACCAATTAGCTGGTAAATTAGCAAAATCAAAGTATGTTAAAAATTATAATTACTTGTTCACAAGTAATGGTACTCCCGATGAATTTAAACATATTGAACCAGCTAATAAAGAGAACAATTCTTCATTTACTAAGATGGCAGGAGAAGGAGACATTCCGACCCTAAGTATATATGGTGTTAGAGAAATGAGTTTACTGGACACATTTAAAAGTGGAGAAAGTAAAATGGTGGATGGCAAACCAATTACAAAGGATGTAGTCGATAAAGATGTTGCTGTTATTGAAAAAAGATTAGCCGCTGAAAACAACTTAAAAGTCGGAGATAAAATTAAAGTAAAAGGAAGTGATTCCAAAACTACACTGGAATACGAGATTATTGGGATTTATGAAACAAGTCGAAAATTGGAAGGGATTTTAGCTAATTTGGGTGACGCTATGTTAGAACCAGCTAACAACATATATACTACCTATAAAGCCGCTCAAAAGAACGCGGGGGGAAAGAACGAGAAGGCAAAAGCAGGTAGTCCTGATGCTACTTCACTTCAAGCGGTATATTCTTTAAAAGACCCATTATTTATTGATGCATTTAAAGAAGAAGCAAAGAAATCAGGTCTTGATTTTGAAGTATTCAAGTTAGATGCACATGACGAAGTATATAAACAAATGGTTGGCCCAATTGAAAACATCGCCTCTACTTCACAAATGATTATCTATATTGTATCTATTGCGGGTGCTATTATCTTAGGATTAATTATTATGTTATCAATTAAAGGGCGTCGTAAGGAAATGGGTATCTTATTGTCCATCGGGGAGAAAAAATGGAAACTAATGGCCCAGTTAGTAGTAGAAGTAGTATGTGTTGCTGTATTAGCGTTTGGATTATCTGTCACAACAGGATCTAAAGTGTCTCAGTTAATAGGAGATAATTTACTCTCTAATGAAATTGCTACAGCAAGCGAAGAAAAAGATGATTCAAAAAATGGGGTATCAATGATAATTGAAGCTAATGGTAAGATGCCAAATGAAAAAGAAGATCCAATTGATAAAATTGATGTAAGCGTAACAGGAGAGGATTTAGGAAAAATGGGGGGAATTGGACTAGCTATTGCAATATTAGCAACGCTTCTTCCTGCATTATCTATTCTACGTTTAAATCCAAAACAAATTCTTTTAAAAGATGAATAAGGAGGTCCAATATGGAGACGATTTTACAATTTAAAAACTTAAATTATTATTATGAAAGTAACGGAAAAAAAGTAACGATACTAGATAATGTTAATTTTTCTTTTCAAAAAGGGCACTTTTACACGATTTTAGGGCCATCTGGATCTGGTAAAACCACAACGCTTAGCTTAGGTTGTGGGCTAGATATACCTAAAAATGGTCATGTACTGTATAAAGGAAAGGACATTCGAAAAATTGGTTTGGATCGATACCGTAATCAATATGTATCCGTGATTTTCCAAGCATATAACTTAATTACTTATATGACTGCTCTTCAAAATGTACTAACAGCCATGGAAATTACAGGTGTGAAGGTACAGAATAAAAAAGCAAGAGCATTAGAATTATTAGAGAAGGTAGGACTTACAGAAGTAGAGGCGAAACGAAATGTCTTGCAACTAAGTGGCGGGCAACAACAACGTGTAGCAATTGCTCGAGCACTATCTTGCAACGTAGATTTACTGATTGCCGATGAACCAACAGGAAATCTTGATGAAGAAACAGCAAATGATATTATTGATTTGTTTCAGGAGCTCGCCCATCAAGAGAATAAATGTGTAATTGTTGTGACGCATTCACAGAAAGTTGCAAAAAAATCGGATCGGGCTGTTTATTTAAGTAAGAAAAAATTAGCAGTAAAAGATGCGCCTAGCATCTAAAAAACAAATTCTATGATTAGAAGAGTTTGCAGGGTATGGAAATCGTGAAAATGATAAAAAACTAGTTAATTATTTTCCGGAAAAATATATGATTAATCTAAAAAGGAATGGAGATAAAAATCTCCATTCCTTTTTAGATAGATAATTTAATCCTTATTTAACAGCCTCTTTTAAAGCTTTCCCAGCTTTAAATGCAGGTACTTTTCCTCCTGGGATATGCATTTCTTCGCCCGTTTGGGGATTGCGCCCAGTACGTGCAGAACGCTCACGTACTTCAAATGTACCAAATCCAATTAACTGTACGGATTCCTCTTTTTGAAGAGATTGTGTAATTTGATCTAGGATAGCTTGTACAGATGCGGTAGCATCTTTTTTAGTAAGTGATGTTTTCTCGGATACTTGGTTAATTAGTTCGGTTTTATTCATTATGAACCTCCATAAAATAATATTTGTTAATTTTATTTTATAGTATAGTATGTTTTCAAGAAAGAGCCAATTCTATATAAATATAATATAAAAAATTGAAGATACTCTTAGAGTTTTGTATGGGGGATTAGGTAATCTATACAATATAAATAGTTAAATAGGGGGATTGTATTGTAGAGAAAATATAGGCAACCCATTTGCATAATTTTAAATTAGAAATAAAAATTAATTAATTGAAGTAGTATCACTTAACTTTGAACTACTCACCACTTAACGTCCTTACGGACTGTTTGAAGTGGGAGATTCCTGCGAACACCGATGTATCCACCGGTTATCTTAGCAGGCTCTACCCGTAGTCCCTACGGTGAGAACATAAGTATCTTGTACGTTGACTCACCACACTCCCTACTTTAGCTTGGTTTTCGCAACTTCGGCAAGCGTGGGGCGAAAGAACGTTGAAGATTTTACGGTTGCAACGTTTTTCTGCAACCAACCTCATATCTTCAGTTTTCGAAGAGCAATCTGTACAAGTAAATGATAACAAACATGTTGGCTTATGCCAACCGACATTCATCTCCCGCTTAAAATTGGTGTTTCACACCTTCACATTTTTGAGGAAGGAGCCTTCTGTCGGAAAACGATAAATTTAAGAGCAAATAGACCCAAACAAAAAAATTCCCACCTTTTAATTAAAAGTGTGTGAATTTCTTGTTTTGGGTGCTTAATAATTTTTAAGTCAATGATTAAACGTCGGAAATTAAGTTATATATTAGACTTCTCAGCAATATTAAACATATATGGCGTAAAGATTAAAAAGAAACCCAATATCACCATCAAAGAATTTAATGAAAATAAAGAAGAGTTGTTAATGAAAGATGATCCAAAAATAATTACAAAAGTCATACCAGTTCCACGCAAAATAGATTTAAAAGAAACAGAATTTGTCATCATTTCAAATGATTTCAATTGCAAATTTTGAATTGATTTAGATACTTTAGTTTTCATGTTCAATCCTTCTTTTTTAAAATAAGGTATATACTATATTCATTGTATTCCTGGGTGTTTTGAAATTCAAATTTTTATATCTAATATTATACAAAGAAAACAGAAGTCTTAAACTAGACGTCTGTTTTCCGAAGTACAATGAATTATGAAATTGGTAATATTTACATAATCCTTAATGTAAATTAATGTAGATTTTTATTTGTTAAGGTATTATGTGACAAAATTATATGAATTCCATATCTGAGATCAAAAGACTTTTGGGGAGAGTCTCTCTCTTATTACTGCATTAAAGTTAGAAATATATTTGTTACATATAATATCATTTTAGAAAAACTTACGAATAATACTTCTCTGTAATCCTAAATAATGCCTATAAGCTTATTTCTCATTAAAGCTTAAACTAACTGCAGTAGCAATAGATTGTCCTGCATGTTCCCAACTACCATCGATAACTTTACCAAGTTGTTGACCGAGTGAATTTAAATCATTTGGATTAACAGGAATTCCGTTATATGCAGCAAGAATTGATAAAAGTGGAGCTACAATTGGTGTCCAGCCTCCTCTATCAATATGGAATTCGAATCCCGTTACCTCACCATCTTTTTTTGTGAATTTATAGTAAAGTTGATCATCTGGACGGAAGCTTAAATGATGAGAGATTTGTCCGTATACATCTTTACCAGCTGCACCTCGATCCACAACTTCAATTTCTTTTACATTAAATTCATGCTCAAATACTTTTATTTTTTTTACTTCGGGGCCATTTAATGCAGCTTGAACAGCCGTTTCTAGATTACTTTGTGCAAACGGTTGAATACTAACTTGTGATTCCTGTTGTTGGATAGGAGCAACTGTCTCAGCAGCAAATACTGATGTTGTAGGTAAGGCCCCTGTAGCTAATGTTGCAGCCAGAGCAGTTGCTGTAATGATTTTCTTCTTCATAATTTTACTTCCTCCTTTTTAATGTATGATAATAAACTATAAATTACTGACAGATAAATTATTTCTATACATAGATAGAAAAACATTATTGTGGGTAATGGAAGTTAGACTGACAGATAATTTATATCATAATAGTATCAATATGCATTTGATTTCTCAATTTTCAGTCAATGTATTCAATACTAACCAATTTTAAGTAAGTTTTAGAAGGTAAATCTCTAATAGCAATCTAGAAACATGGCAATATTAGAGTGAAAATGAAATGATAATCATAAAATATTCAATTAATATCAAAAAAATATAAAAAATTTCACATATATTTTTAGGTTATTTGATTTTATTGTAATGTACAGAATTATAAATGTTTATGCAAATTAAAAATGCAGAATATTAAAGTGATCGTTAAAATTAACGAAATGTTCAAGGTTTCAATCTCAAAATATGAATATTAGTTATATAATTATTTTAAGGGGATAATTCACCCTTCCTCTAATGTTGTTGTTTACAAGTTTATAGTTCCAATGTGTTGAAGCTACGATAAAAAGAACTTGTAATTATATATTACAAGTTCTTTTTGTTTCGATTTTTTTGATAGATACCTTAACTAGTTATGTTTTTCATATTTTATTAAGAGAACGGTAGAATTCTATCGGAAGTATATGTACATTATCGTAAAATAAACAGTAATTTGTATATAACTAAGTGATTCTTAATCGTATTCTAATAACAAAAGGAAAGACCAACTAAAAATATAGTTGGTCTTTCCTTTAAGTTGGTGTAAAAACAAATAAATAAAAGATAGGTGAGAATTAATGCTGCTAAGCAGTATTGATTCTGAATTAACTATAACACACTTCCTAAGAAGTAGTTGTGTCGGTTGATTGAACATTCATCCTTCCTTTTTTATCAAATAAATATATAAAATACATCACTTAATTGATAAGGGATGCATTTTAATCGAGACATAGATCGATGCTCAGTTTAGAAAGTAAATAACGAAATGTTTGAAGTGACAGATACCTGCTAACATCGATGTATCTACCAGCTTTCTTAGTAGGCTTTGTCAGTAGTTCCTACGCTGAGAACTGAAGTATTTTGTGCGTTGACGTAACTTCGATAAGTATGGGGCGATAAAACATATTTTTTTAAATGCCCCTTAAACTAATTATAAATCTTTTTTTGCATATATCTTTAGTGAAATTATCATTGATATAATGCCAATAACTATTGAAATGAGACAAGGCATCCATGCCATGATAATTGATGGGAATGGAAGAGGGAGTGTAAAATTCAGATGGCTCAACTGAATTTCTTTTATAAGAGTAGGAGCTACAAAAGGTGTCAAAAAGACAACAATAAAAGAAATCATTCTTGTTTTATCAAAACCAAATTTAAATTGGAAAGGGAGTAGTATTCCAAACAAAATACTAACAACTAAGAATGTTATTCCGAGAGCGTTTATACTAAGATTCTCGATACCAGATGGTATAATAATTGAAGTTATCATTCTAATAATTGAGGCGCAAAGAAAAACTACCAATAGAAAGAGATATTTTGCTTTTACAAAGGCACTTCTAGTATATGGTGTTGCACAAAGTAGAGTTGCTCCTTTGTATTGGTCTTCGAACTTGGATATTGTACCAAACAAAATATGCTCCATAAAAACTACTGTTAAAAGAAAACCAATAAGTCCACCATCGTTGAGTTGTAACTGAGTAGAAAGATAGATTGGTGCAATAGCTGCGAAAACGAGTAAAATAGAAAAATATCTTTTTACTAATAGTATGTCTTTTACAACAAGATTAATTAGCATAGTTGTTTCCTCCAATATAAGAAAGCATTATATCTTTTATAGTTGGTCTTTCCATCAAAACACCAGGCATAAGCCGGCACACATCATCTATTTTATGAGTAATCCCTTCAAATCCATATTTAGTTTGACTCAAATTCAAAAAGAGTTTTTCTGTTTGATTATTAATCAATTGATTATCACCTTTTACTAATGCATGTGTTTCCACTAGTGCATCTTTTTCTTCATCAATTAATATTTGACCATCATCTATCAAAATAATCATGTCTGCTATTTTATCTAGATCTGAGGTAATATGAGTAGAAAAAAAGACACTCTTTCCTGGTTCTTTCATAAAATCTAGAAGTATGTCTATTAGTTCACTTCGAACCAATGGATCAAGTCCACTTGTGGGTTCATCCATTATTAATAAATCTGCGTGGTGGGATAAAGCTAGAGCAACTGCAAATTTCATTCGCATTCCTTTGGAGAGGGTAGAAATTTTTGTCCTAGATTTAAATTAAATCGTTTAATATACTTTAAAAAAACCTGCTCATCCCATTCAGTATAGGAAGGGGCGATTACATTCTTCATTTCTTTTAATGTTAATTCATCGTAAAAGTACCCTTCGTCTAACACGACACCAATTTTATTTTTGGATTTTCGTTCTTGTTTATCTATATCCTTTTCTAAAAAATTAATTTTACCCGAATCTTTGAGTATAAGCCCGAGGATAGCTTTAATAGTAGTAGTTTTCCCAGAACCATTAGTACCAATAAAACCAGTTATACAGTCCTGGTTAAGTGAAAATGTCACGTCTTTTAATGAAAAATTCTCATAAGCTTTGTTTAGATTCTTCACTTCTAACACTGCATTCATTCTTCATTTTCCTCCTTTAAGATTAAATCTAACATCGAATAGAGTTCCTCATTATGGATTCCAATACTTCGAGCCATTTTGCACACTTCTGTCAATTTTACTTCAACCATATGACGCTTAGATTCCATTAATAATTCCAAGTTTGTAGATGCTACATAAGTACCTTTTCCAACCCTGGTAACGATAAAACCTTCGGATTCTAGTTCCGCATAAACTCTTTTTGTGGTTAACATACTTACATGTAAATCATTAGCCAATACACGGATTGATGGTAATTGTTCACCTTCCGTCAATTCATTATTAAATATAGAATCTTTAATTTGTTCCTTTATTTGTTGATATAAAGGTTGATTTGATGCATTATTTAAAATAATTTTCATTTAAATACCTCTCCATCGACAAGTGTGACTGTCTATGATGCACACTATACACACCATACACAGTTAAGATTATAAGTTATTGAAAATGGTTTAACAAGTTATCTTGTTATAAAGTTCACAAAATTTTCATTTTAGAAAAATCTATAACGAAATCCTCATATAAATTTCTTACTTTTTTAATTAATATAATGCTAAAATCTTAAGTTTTAGATACTGGGGCAGAGGGGCTTAAATGGTGGAATTATATTAATGACTTGTGAGACATATGAAAAGGAGTAATAAATATGTAAAAATGGGGGTTAAGGATAGATGAAAACAAGCTATTGCTTCATTGCTGAAGTTGCTAGCTTGTTTTCATCTATAAAACTTTGTTTTTTAAAATATTTCTAGTGAACCTTTCAAGAATGACAGGAATTGAAAAATAGAGATAAGATAATTGATGTGTAAAATAAAAGAGAAGAAATAAGATAACTATTGCTAATAGCCTAATCACTCTAAAAATAAATAGAATTTTTTTTGCTTGCATAAATATCCTCCTCTAAAACCTTAAATTCATTTTTAAACCAGTAGCATTTTTTACTGTTTTTCTATTGTTATTAATCGTGCCAATTAATTATTAGATATTTCTCCCATCAAGAAAGTATAGTTTGCTGTTTATCAAGTTAAGCTTTCATTTTAATTAAGTTATGTCTAATAATATTAAGCTTTATTTATATATCCTCTGAATGAACTTTTTATATATTTTTTTGGATATAAATCATTAATCATTGCGTATGGGCTTCCATTCCAGTATCTTACTACAGGTGTCCATAGTCTATGGTTTTTAAGCCACTGCATTGTGTATTGCTGTAATAATTGATTATCTGTCAGCTTTTCTTTTTCTTCAATTGTCCACCGTAATGCATCTAGAGCTTTTTCTCTCGTCCAAAAACCACTAGGTGTCATCTTAAATTCCCATTCTTTAAATTGATTTGGATATAAATCATTAATCATTGCATATGGACTATCATTCCAATATAATTGACAGGCTCCACGCAATCCTGATTGGGCTAACCATTTATTTTCGTATATATTCTTCAATTGATCCAGATTTAATTTTTCTTTTTCTTCAATTGTCCATTTTAGTGCTTGTAATGTTTTTTCTTTCGTCCAAAACTTATTAGGAGCCTTATTAAATTCCCATTCTTTAAATCGATTTGGATATAAATCATTAATCATCGCATACGGGCTTCCATTCCAAATCACCCTTAGAGGTGCACTTAGTCGATGTTCAATTAACCATTTTTGCCCATAAATTTGTAAGAGTTTTTGTGGTGGTAATTTCTCCTCTTCTTCAATTAACCATTTTAATAATTGTAGGGCCTTTTCTTTCGTCCAAAAATTTAATGGTGTCATTCTAAATTCCCATTCTTTAAATTGATTCGGATATAAATCATTAATCATCGCATATGGACTATTATTATATTTGTGTTTCAATACACCACGTAATCGATACTTTGCAATCAATTTGTTATTCCAATTCTGTTTTATCTCTTCTTCATTCCAATTCAAAATTTTTGTTACTAAATACTTTGTTACTCTTCTGGCCAATTGATTATTTCTATCTAATTTCCAAGTGTTTGGTGGAAATCTATTTCTTTTTCCATCTAATATCTCCTGATAGATGTCCTCTATAGTATTAGTGTTCGTCTGCATCTTAAGACCTTCTTTTAATTGTATATATAGTTAAATAGATTTTGATGTTAGGACTTTCGTCCGAACTATTAAAAATGTAAACTCTGTCTTAACTTAGAAAATATGATGCTTAATCAAATCATAGTAATGTAAAATAAGAATTACCTATAGAAAATATACAGTCTAGGGCAAATGAAAGAATAGATTTGTAAAATATAATTTTCAATTCATAAAAGACATCAATCTGAAAAGAAAGATGTCTTTTATTTAATAGTATTACGGTTTATTTAATTACTTTCCATAAAGCTAATGAGAAAATCCAATTTGGATCACCGTATCCTTGATAACTTTGAACTGCTTCATAAATTTTACCTTGATGTTCTACTCTATCTCCTTTTTTATATGCAGCATACGAATCCCATGCCTTATACTCAGAAGAGGGGGTATCTTTTGTTGTGATTTTGATTTCATTACTCGCAACTGAAACTTTTCCTTGAGTATCTATAGCTTTTACCATATATCTATATTCTGTACTAGAAAGTAAATTTTCATCTGTATAGTAAGTTGAAGGACTTGTAGCTATTTTTGTACCGTTACGATAAATCTCATATTCTTTTATACCAACATTACTTATGGATTCTTCCCATATTAAATGAACACTGTTTGTAGTAGTTTCTGATGCTTGTAATCCTGTTGGAGCTGTTGGAGCTATTTGTTCTGGATTCTCTTCCTTTGTTGTAACTGAAACTTCATTGCTACTTTTTGACTTATTTCCTGCTGCATCTGTAGCTTTAATTGTATAATTATATTTTGTATTGGCTTGTAATCCCGCATCTTCATAACGTGTTGTTTTTGTTGTTCCTACTTTTTTTCCATCACGATAAACTTCATATTCTTTCACACCAATATTATCTGTGGAAGCCTCCCACTGTAGCTCAACAGTTGTTGTTGTTTTACTAACAGAACGTAGGTTAGAAGGAGCAGTTGGAGCGATTACGTCAATTTCAGTACTACTATTAAAAGCAGAAAATAGTTTAGAAAAGGCACCGTCGTCTACATCGGGTAATCCAGAAGCATCTCCAGTTGCCTGACCGATTTGCCAACTTTCAGTAGCTTTTTTATCACGATACACTGACCACATACTAATTTCCCCAATACCTTTTTCTTTGGCAAATTGGAACAATTCTTTTGCATTATTTAATGTGAAAGTTTCATTTTGAGTATCGTTTTTTCCTATCATAGGTGTAACAGCAATCATTTTCCAAATGTCAGAATCTTTAATAGTACCTTTATATAAATTAGTTAATTGTCCATGCAAGCTATTAATAGCATCTATTGCAGCTTGTCCCATTTGTTGGTTTTGTTGCCCGTAATCCATAGTCATAATATTAACTGAATTTAAATCTACATCATGTTTTATAGCACTTTGAATTACATTTAGTCCATCATTAGTTAGGCCATATGGCATTACTGGTAAGGTATAACCAATTTTTACATCTTTACCTTCAGCTTTTAATTCCTTTTGTAATAACGCAATTGCTTTTGATCTTCTTTCGATAGATTCTGGGTGAGCAACTAAGACGCCTTCAATATCAAAATCAATGTGTGTTAAATGTAATGTGTTAATTACACTTTTATAAGCATCTTTTAATTTATTCACATCTGTAATAGCTGCGGCAAGATCTGCACCTAATCCAGGGATATTACCAGCATTTGCTCCACCAAAAGATACTTTAACATCTCCACCTATTTTTCTAATTTGTTTAATTTGATCATCTAAGTTACCATCTCCAATAGGGGTATGACTTCCTCCCCATACTGGATTTCCATTTTTATCAGCCACTATAAAGGAAAGCGTGAAGAAACTAGTATTTGTTTCTTGGGCATATTTTAATAGATTTTGAGGATTCATGCCGTTATCTACATATGGTGCAAAAACATGAGTTGGCCAAGTGATTCCTTCACCAAATAAATCATTTGGATCGCTATTGTCAGGTATATATTCTGAACCAGTATATAATTCCCAACCGCTAAATTGTTGGGTAGGTAGTGTACCTGCATTTACCCAATATACAGAATGATAAATCTTACCTTCATATGTAACGTAAGATTCACCTGGATAATCTTTATTTTTATTCCAAAATGGCGCTACTTGTTGTTGAGATTTCGCTATATTTTCTTGAGCGTAGGCAAACGGTTGGCTAATGGCTTGGGATGTAGGAATGATCATAGTTAATGCAACGGCTGTTTTTGCTAGAGTACAAAATGGATGTTTCTTTCTAATCATAATAATATCTCCTCACTTATAATTTATAATTTAAAAAAGAAATTATATTTGGCATTATTAAAATTCTTTTAATATATATTTTGAAGAATTATTGCCGTAACTCCCGATACTGATACTTTTATACGTGATGATTACCCTCATTTAGTAGGATAACAACTTACAAAAAATGAAACAAATTAGAGGGAAATATAATTATATTGATTCAAAAATAGTATATTTCTTCTCATAAACTACAGGAAATCGAATTAAAATCTTATAAATATATACCATTTTTATAAGATGGGAATTAATAGTGAGCTAGAAGTAATATAAATGTACACAAAAGTGTCGATTCTAATAATCTAGTTTGGTTAAAAATTTTTATCTTAAGTAGAAGACTAACTACTATTTTGACTGAATCTAAACAATTTGTTGTATTTTTTAGTAATAAAATGAGATTATTCTTTTTAGGTTTTCTAAAATTGTCTTACTTTAGTTGAGTAGGTAAACTGGAAACACCATAAATTAAGTCCTTTACTTCTCCTATATTTTTTATGAATTATATCTTTTTAGTATTCTCATAAAAACTATAGGATGTTTGAAAAATTGACACATAGATTTTTTGTTTTTATATGTTAAGATGGTGTTGCTAACCTATTGTTTATAATAAAAACAGCTTATTTTATTATCGAAAGTATAGGACTAGAAAAAACCTCATAAAGAGGTTTTTTTTATTTCTATATTTATCTTTGGTGTGAAAATTCAGTTACAAAATTAATTTTGACATAATGCTATGATTCATTTAAATATTTCGTGCTCTTATATGTTGGATGAAGCCTTCAGATTATTTCATGATATATACAATTTTAATACTTATTTAGTTTTTAATATATGGTATTGTAATTTTGCTAAATTCTTAAAAGGACACATACAAAATTAAATAATGTGTAATATACACTTAATTAATTTTCGGTATTGTAATTTTGAACTAATTTTTTTAATTTATACTCAGTAGCATAAGCATCAGCAGCTATAATTGCATCAAAAACCATTTCTGGTGAAATTTCAAATGGCATGTTATGTATAGTTTCACCATCTTGACAGGCAGCTTCAGCCACTTTCATCAATTCTTCTTTACTTGCATCACCTAGGTTCAGATCTTCAAGTGTAGTAGGTAAGCCAAGCTTGATACAGAAATCAATGTAGTTATATAGTTCTTCAGTTGTCCAAGATTCCAATGCCATTTGTACTAATGTGCCAAATGCAACCTTTTCTCCATGCATCAAATCATGAGTCTTATCATGTAAAACAGTAAAACCATTATGGATAGCATGAGCTGCAGCTAACCCCACACTTTCAAATCCAAGGCCACTAAGCAAGGTGTTTGCCTCTATTACGGCTTCAACTGCTGGAGTAACAGTTTTTTGTTTAACTGCTAAAAGAGCAGCTTCTCCATATTGAAATAAGGTATCCCAGCAGAGTTCTGCAATCTTAGCAGCCGCTAAGGTAGATAGTCCACCAGCCATAGCGGGTTTTCGGGATTCTAAATTTGCTCTAGCTTCAATCCATGTAGCCATTCCGTCTCCAATCCCAGCAGCTAAAAATCTGGATGGAGCTTGTGCAATGACTTGGGAATCTACTAAAATAATATCCGGATTTTTTAAATAAAATTTGTATTTTTCAAATACTCCATCATCAGAGTAAATAACAGAAAGGGAACTGGTTGGTGCATCTGTTGAGGCAATAGTGGGAACGCTTACAACTTTGGCCGAAAGAATTTCTCCTACCGCTTTTGCTGTGTCTACTGATTTACCACCACCAATACCAATGATTACATCAGCACCAAATTCTTTTCCTATTTTCTCAATTCTTGCAATTTCATTTTCAGAACTTTCACCATTAAAACCGACTTTTTCAAAGCTTAGATTTTGTTTATGAAAGCTTTCCATAACTTTTTCACCAACAAGATGCCAAACACATTCATCTACAATAACTAATAAATTGGTTCCTAGAGGTTTTACATACTCTCCAATTTTTTTAATTACATTTCTTCCCTGAATATATTTTTGCGGGCTAATTAGGATACGTTCCATGATAATCACTCCTTGATTTTTTTGTAAGTAAGCTGAAAATCTAGCCTTGAATCTAATGTTATCAAAATTCTGAGTACAGAATTATGAATATTTTATGTATATTTTTCGTCTGTTATATGACGGATTAAAAAGTAGTGTTATGATTATCAAAAATCAAATACTATTTTTTAAGAAAGATGAAATGGGAAAAATAGTATTAAAAACCTATATTATCAGGTTTTGTATAAATAATCTTATTATATAATAGTTAGAGTTTTAATAATGAAAATAAAAATACATAAAATTCACTGTTTGAATTTTATGTATTTTTATGCATGTATTATTATGAAATAGGTTCTTGTGATACAAAAGATTGAAATTAATATTCATATTACAAATGGTCCACATGCTCGAGCTGTAGCTACACTTATAGCAAAATTGAGCGGAATACTTTTAACGATGAATCTATTCATGAAACATAATCATTATTAGACCAATTGACTCTTGAAAAGAAAAGAATAAAGTATTTAGAATTTGAATTGTCGAAATATAAAAAACTAAACAACTCTTTTCCAGACATTATTATTTATAGTGACACTTTAATGAAGACGCTCTTTGTTGCGAATAAAGTGGCAGAATTAGATTCTACGATTCTTATTACTGGAGAGAGTGAAACAGGAAAAGAACTTATAGGCGAAGGTATCCATAAAGCTGTTTTCAGAAAGGATAAGTCGTTTATTCTAGTAAATTGTACGGCTATCCCCCCTAATTTAATTGAAAGTGAGCTATTTGAGCATGAAAAAGGAGTATTCACTGGAGCACTTCACATGAGGAAAGGGAAATTTGAGCAAGCAAACATTGGAACAATCTTTTTAGATGAAATTGGAGGCTTAAAGCTAAATGTCCAAGTGAAATCATTATAGGTTTTTATAATAAAAGGGAATTGTAGGAGGGGATAAAATTATAAAATTAAATGTTAGGGTACTAGCGGCGACTAATGGAAAGGAATAGATGCCATGAAAAAATTTATTAATAATCCAGAAAAAGTAGTTAGGGATATGATTGACGGAATGTTGTTTGCACATTCTGATAAACTACAAAATATGGCTGAAACAAATATAATTATTCGAGCTAATAGTCCATTTCAAGGAAAAGTGGCAATTGTCAGCGGAGGTGGGAGTGGTCATGAACCAGCGCATATAGGATTTGTTGGTAAAGGAATGCTTGATGCTGCTGTAATGGGCGAAATTTTTACTTCTCCTACACCAGACCAGATTTTGAAAGCGATTCAAAAGGTGGATGCTGGAAGTGGGGTTTTATTAATTGTAAAAAACTACTCAGGAGACATAATGAATTTTGAAATGGCTGCTGAAATGGCTGAAGCACAGGGAATCCCAATTGCTACAGTCATTGTTAATGATGATATTGCTATTGATAATGGTTCACACACCATAAGAAGAGGAATTTCTGGAACAATATTTGTACATAAAATAGCTGGAGCAATGGCTGAGAAAGGTGCATCGCTTAAAGAAGTTGAAGATGTTGCAAATAAAGTGATTGCTAATATGCGTAGTATGGGAATGGCATTAACAACGTGTACTATACCTGGATCTGGTACAGTCGGTTATAAAATTGGTGAAAATGAAGTAGAGGTTGGTATAGGCATTCACGGTGAACCTGGAACTCATCGTATTAGTATGATAGCAGCTAATGAAATGGCTGAACTCCTTTTAGAGCATATTTTAAGTGATATGCAATTGAAAATTGGTGACAAAGTTGCAGTAATGGTAAACGGCTTAGGTGGAACGCCGTTAATGGAATTATATATTTTAAATAAAATGATTAACATAATATTAAACAAAATTGGTATCGATATCTGTAAAACATATGTTGGGGAATACATGACAGCGATTGATATGGCCGGTTTTTCTATTACTTTATTAAAACTAGATGAACAATTAACTGCTTTGCTTAATGATCCAGCAAATACGACTAACTGGCGTGTACAATAGGAGGGCCAACATGTATATTACACCAAGACATATCATCAATTGGATGCAACTCACTGCAAAACAACTTGAGTATCAAAAAAAAAATCTAACGCAACTTGATCAATTTATAGGTGATGGAGATCATGGTATTAATATGAATAGAGGGTTTAAAGAGGTTGAAAAAAAGATATCATATACAGCTTATGATGATATTGGAAATGTATTTCATGATATTGGAATGATACTTATTTCAAAGGTTGGAGGTGCATCAGGGCCTTTATATGGAACAGCCTTTTTGAGGGCTGGTAGTGTTTTAAAAGGGAAAAATAAAATTACAATCAATGAATTGGGGATTGCTTTTCAAGAATCTGTAGATGGCATCTGTCTAAGAGGAAAAACTCAGATAGGAGATAAAACAATGCTTGATGTTTGGGATCCTGTTTTGAAGTATATCCAAAGAAATGGAGAAAAAATAAAACCTATTGGTCTTATCATTTTTGCAAGAGAACAAATGGAAAAAACTAAGCCATTATTAGCTAAAAAAGGGCGTGCTTCTTTTCTAGGAGAAAGGTCTATTGGTCATTTAGATCCAGGAGCAGTCTCATCTTTTATTATCTTTGAAACTCTATGTTTATCTCTTATAGGTGAAAAAGAAATTGTTAATGAACTTAGGGAGCAATTGTGATGAGTAATGCAGGAATAGCTTTAGTTTCTAATGGTTATCTACTAGTTAAGAGATTTAAAAACCTTACTCGTCCAATTAAGTTCTAGTGTTTTAATAGTTTCTGCAGGAGGAGTAGATAACGATGAAGTAGGTAGAAGCGTTAGATAAATTCAAGAGGCTATTTATAATGAATGAGTTGTAATTGTATTTCTAAATTTGGGAGGCGCTCTAATTAAGAGTGATTAAATCAAAATAGCAGATTCACCATTAATAGAGGGTCCTACGTAGCAGTTGTTGAATTAGGGATTGGCAAAATATTAGAAGAAATATATAAGATTTAAGGCTGTACTTGAAGCGAAAACCATTATAAAAATATAAAAGGAGCTAATCTTATGAGAATCGAAAGAAAATTAATTGTAACTCGTAAGGATGGAATTCATGCAAAATCAGCAAGTGAAATTGTAGATGGCTTAAGGGATTATGATTGTTCGGTGCAGTTTATATTTAAAGATAAAAAAGTTAATGCAAAAAGTACTCTTCAACTAATCGATTTAGCAGTAAAAAGAGGAGCAGAAATACATGTAATTCTTGATGGGAAAGATGCTGATGATGCCCTTGTGTTTATACAATGGTTTTTGAAATAACAAAGGGGGTCATAAATATGTCTCCATTTATGGGGGAATTAATTGGAACCTTGGTTCTTATTTTATTAGGGAACGGCGTTGTAGCAGGTACTTTGCTGAAAAAATCCAAAGCACAAAATTCCGGATGGGTTGCAATTACTCTTGGCTGGGGATTAGCAGTTACATTCGCTATATATATAGTAGATAACATAAGTGGTGCGCATTTGAATCCTGCAGTTACAATTGCTTTTGCTTGTATAGGTGTATTTCCTTGGAGTGAAGTTCCTTCCTATATTGGTGCACAGTTGATTGGGGCTTTTTTAGGTTCAATATTTGTCTGGCTCCAGTATTTTCCGCATTGGAAAGAGACTAAAAATCAAGAAATTATATTGTCGGTGTTTTCTACAAGCCCTGCAATAAAAAGTTGGCCGTCTAATTTGTTAAGTGAAATTATTGGCACTGCAGTATTTGTATTTTCAATTTTAGCTATGAGTCATAATAAAGTTACAGATGGACTACTTCCAATAATAATAGGAGGGTTAATAGTATCTATAGGTTTATCTCTTGGTGGAACAACTGGATTTGCTTTAAATCCAGCTCGAGATTTTGGCCCAAGACTAGCACATCAAATCTTACCAATTTGTAATAAAGGCTCTTCGGATTGGGGATACGCATGGATTCCCATAATTGGTAGTACCATAGGAGGAATCATAGGAGCTATATGTTTTCAATTGATTTATTAAGCAATTAATATATTAAACTTCAATTAGAAATTAATTAGTTAACCACGTTTACTATCGATCATATAATGCAAAGGGGTATTTAAGTAAAAAATGTATGCTAAAAAAATCACTATATATTTTTTATAATGTGGAATTGTTTTATTCATAAAATGTTCAATTTATATCCATTGTGAAAAAATTCACAATGGATATAATGAATATATAACCATTGTAGAGGATGGGCGATATAAATCATCTTATCAGATAGAACGGCAATGTTTTTAGTAAGTGGAATCGATTTCATTATACGAATAACAGTGCTTTTCTTTATTTGGGAAAAGGATAAATATGTATAGTCTGTCATTCAAATGAACTTTTGGTGAGTAACATATGCGTAATTAAAAACTTACATGGTATTTTTATCATTCGAAAGAACTTTAAATTGATTTCTGTCATGTTCGTTTGCATTGATAATCATGTTTTTCGAGATAAACGCTTTCCTTATCAATGAGGCAATTCGCAAGTGGAGTTTTACTCCTATTTTGGTTTGACGCAACTCAGTCTATTTATAGTTGATTAGGTTTAGAGTAAGTGTATTTGAAACAACGATTTTCAACGGTATGTTCTTTCTATATTTTGAAAGCGTTTTCTTGTAGTGGGTTATTTTATAAGATTAGGAACCTTTTACCTAAGAAATTATGTGTTTTAAGTAATGATTTGAAAAATGATGAATTGGAAATTCACAAACTCATTTTTAGTAGTAAACAAAATTTTATAAAAGAAGTGAGATTTAAATAGCCTAGGAGGTGGTTTTCTCAAGGATAGGAAAAGTTGGTTTTTAATAGTTAAAGATTGATGAAATGAAGAAGAAAAGTTGTGTTGATTGCGTCAATTCAGAAAAAATTAGGATGAAATATTTAGGAGGTAGAGAGATGGTAGGGATTATCCTAGCAAGCCATGGCCAATTTGCTGAAGGTATTTTACAATCTGGCGCAATGATTTTTGGAGAGCAAGAGAACGTTAAGGCTGTTACCTTAATGCCAAATGAAGGGCCAGACGATTTGAGAGCAAAAATGGAAGCAGCAGTTGCATCTTTTGATAATCAAGATGAGGTATTATTTTTAGTCGATCTATGGGGCGGTACTCCATTCAATCAAGCTAATGGCTTATATGAAGAACACAAAGACAATTGGGCAATCGTTGCTGGTTTGAACTTACCAATGGTGATTGAAGCTTATGCATCCCGTTTATCAATTACGTCTGCTCAAGAGATCGCAGCACATATCATTAAAACAGCGAAGGAAGGGGTCAGAATTAAACCTGAAGAGCTGGAACCCAAAGAAAATACTGATATCGCAGTTGCTAAAGATGGAAAATCAAAAGGCAGACTAGCTCCCGGTACAGTAGTTGGTGATGGGAAAATCAAGTTCGTTTTAGTCCGTGTGGATTCTCGTTTATTGCATGGTCAGGTAGCGACTGCCTGGACAAAGTCTACACAACCAAATCGTATTATCGTAGTTTCAGATGCAGTGTCTAAAGACGATCTTCGTAAAAAATTAATCGAACAGGCAGCACCACCAGGGGTTAAGGCCAATGTTATTCCAATCAGCAAAATGATTGAAGTTGAAAAAGATCCCCGTTTTGGTAATACTAATGCACTGGTATTATTTGAAAACCCACTAGATGTCCTGAGAGTTATAGAGGGTGGTGTGGATATTAAAGAAGTTAACGTTGGTTCTATGGCTCATTCAACTGGAAAGGTTGTTGTTAATAAGGTTCTTTCTATGGGAAGAGAAGATGTTGAGGCCTTCGAGAAAATGAAAGCAAAAGGCATTCATTTTGATGTACGTAAAGTACCTAATGATTCTCGTGCAAACATGGATGATATTCTAAAAAAAGCGAAGGTTGAATTATCGTAGTTACATAGCAAATTTAAATGAAATGGGGGATCATAATGTCTACTATAGAAATAATTTTAGTGATACTAATTGCATTTCTAGCCGGTATGGAAGGAATATTAGATGAATTTCAATTCCATCAACCACTAGTGGCATGTACACTAATCGGTTTAGTAACAGGTAACCTGGAGGCTGGTATTGTTCTTGGCGGTACACTTCAAATGATTGCACTTGGATGGGCAAATATTGGAGCAGCCGTAGCGCCAGATGCTGCATTGGCATCAGTTGCATCAGCGATTATTTTAGTATTAGGCGGACAAGGTGTTAGCGGTGTTGCATCAGCAATTGCAGTAGCGGTACCACTTGCAGTAGCAGGACTTTTCTTAACAATGATTGTTCGTACACTTGCTGTTCCTATTGTACACATGATGGATACGGCAGCTGAAGAAGGAAATATAAAAAAAATTGAAGTGTTACACATCGCTGCGGTGTGTTTACAAGGTATCCGAATTGCAATTCCTGCCGGAGCACTTTTATTTATCCCTGCACAAAGCGTTCAAGGATTCTTGGAATCAATGCCCGCATGGTTAACTGATGGAATGGCTATTGGTGGCGGAATGGTTGTTGCTGTTGGTTATGCATTAGTTATTAATATGATGGCAACAAAAGAAGTATGGCCATTCTTCATTATTGGTTTCGTAATAGCTGCGATTTCTCAATTAACACTTATTGCTCTTGGTGCATTGGGTGTGGCTTTAGCTCTTATTTATTTGAGTCTTTCTAAAATGGGTGGTTCTTCAAATGGTGGTGGAGGTAACTCTGGTGACCCGCTTGACGATATCTTAAACGATTATTAATTCAGGAGGAGGAGAAGACAAATGGCAGAAAAAATTCAATTAACAAAAAGAGATCGTTTAGCCGTTGCATGGCGATCTACATTTATTCAGGGCTCTTGGAACTATGAACGTATGCAAAATGGTGGTTGGGCCTTCTCGATGATTCCAGCGATTAAAAAGTTATATAAATCAAAAGAAGATCGAAAAGCAGCATTAAAACGTCACTTGGAATTCTTCAATACACATCCTTATATTGCTTCACCAATTCTAGGAGTTACATTAGCACTTGAAGAAGAACGTGCTAATGGTGCAGAAGTTGATGATGTGGCAATTCAGGGGGTTAAAGTTGGGATGATGGGTCCTTTGGCCGGTGTTGGTGATCCGGTATTCTGGTTTACTTTACGTCCGATGTTAGGTGCTTTAGGAGCATCATTAGCAATGGGGGGGAATATCCTTGGGCCAATCCTTTTCTTCTTAGCTTGGAATCTGGTTCGTTGGGGATTTATGTGGTATACACAAGAGTTTGGTTATAAAGCCGGTTCTAAAATCACTGATGATCTTTCAGGTGGATTATTACAAGATATTACAAAAGGTGCATCAATCCTTGGTATGTTTGTACTTGCAGCCTTGGTGGAACGATGGGTATCAATTAAATTCAAGCCAGTTGTATCTGAAGTTCAGTTAGATAAAGGTGCGTATGTTGAGTGGGACAAACTTCCTGGAAATGGTGAAGGGATTCGTCAATCTTTTGAACAAGTAAACTCAGGAATGGCACTGTCACCTACGAAAGTAACTACCTTGCAAGATAACTTAGATCAATTGATTCCTGGTTTAGCTGCATTACTTCTGACATTCTTCTGCATGTGGTTGTTGAAGAAAAAAGTCAGCCCAATTGTTATTATTCTTTCATTATTCGTAGTTGGGGTAGTTGGTCACGTAATCGGACTTTTATAATTTAAGTTGCTCGCGTTTTCAATTCTTAAGATTTATTATTTAGGAATTGTTGAGATTGAGGTGTAGATTAGTAGCCTGTGAATCGATAATAGTTCGTATAAAAAAGTGGCTGGGGATTATCGTTTCAGCCACTTTTTATATTGATTTAATTGTTTGAAGTTACGAATTATAAATAGGATAAATGAAATGGAGTGGATATAATGGTTCAATCAATTAATACAAAGGTAGATTTAGTAATAGATGCTACCGCTTTTACGGGACTTACGGACTATGGGAAAATTATGATTGGTGATAAAGGGTTTGAATTTTATAATTCTCGTGATACGCGTAAATTTATTCAAATTCCGTGGGAGGAGGTAGATTACGTTATAGCTTCTGTAATGTTTAAGGGGAAATGGATTCCACGTTATGCTATTGAAACCAAGAGAAATGGAATCTTCACCTTTTCTTCTAAGGAACCTAAGAGAGTTCTTCGGGCTATACGAGAATATGTAGATCCAGGTCATATGGCACAATCTCTAAGTTTCTATGATGTTATTAAACGTGGTCTTAAATCGCTAGGTAAAAAAAAATAATAAAATGAAAAGAAGGGGTGTATTTTTTATATAGGAGCTAACATGGTTTTGGTGTAAAAATAGATTAACTGATTATGCTCCTTTTTAGAGTCATACTATCAGTATGTTCAAGATTAAGATATTAGTTGTAAGAGCCTTGGGATTTTTGCACCAGAACCGTTTTATACATTAAAGGTTATTTATGTTATTTAATTATATTTTTGCAATCGTGCTGTGTTATAATTCTGAAATACTGATATATCTAGTAGGAATTAAAGATTTCAGTTTATCATATGAGGTGGAAAATTAATTCATTATATTTGAGGGTCAGGCTATGATTATTTAAACTATTATTCACACTATTATTTAGACTAAAAGAAGTACAAGGAGGAAGGTATATCTATTAAAATAGTGAGGTATACCAAATTAGAAATGAATATTAAATTTAATAAAAAAGTAGTAGCATTCACGGCAGGATTAACGGTATTATCTTCTCCATTGGTATCGTTTGCAGAGGAACAACAATCTGTAAACAATAAGCAATCTACAAACCTTCAAGTGCAAGGTAACACAGACCCAATTCAAACAACAGATGAACAGGCTTTAAAAAGTATTGAAGCTAGTTTTGAAGAGGTAGACGGACGTGGTGGAGGTACTGTCGACAATAAGAAAGCAGATAGTCTTCAGCGTTCAGAAGGAATTCATGAAGAAACAGGTACATTAACTGTTCCTAACAATTCAAACAGAACAAAGCGTAGTCTGTCCCCCATATCACCTAGCACCTCTAGTACAATAAACGGTGTTCCATTCACTGAATGGATTGTTCCAGCAGGTAACGATAATATTCGTCCTCAAAACTACATGAGTCCAAAGTACATTACAATTCATGAGACTGATAATACAAGTGTAGGAGCAGGTGCTAGAAACCACGCTCAATACTTATATAACCAAGCAGTAGGAAACACAGACCGAGCTGCTTCGTGGCATTTTACAGTAGACGATAAAGAGATTTATCAACACCTACCATTAAACGAGAACGGATGGCATGCAGGAGACGGTGATGGTCCAGGTAATAGAGAATCTATTGCAATTGAAATCGCAGTTAACAGTGACGGAAACTACAGTAAAGCGGTAGATAACGCTAAGAAACTTGTAGCTTATTTAATGAAAGAAACTGGTGTACCGTTAAATAACATTGTAAAACACCAAAAATGGAGCGGTAAAATCTGCCCTGCTAACATGATTAATAATGGGCAATGGGATGTATTCGTAAATAGCGTTGAGGGGTATTATAATGATCTTTATCAACCAAAAGATGACATTACAGGAGGTTGGTATGAAGAAGCTATTCGAGAGTTAAATAGAAGAGGTATTATGATAGGGGAAGGAAACGGAGTTTTCGCACCTAATAGAGCGATAACAAGAGCCGAATTTGCTCAATTAATCTCTAAATCTCTAAACCTGCCAGCTGGAGATGCTTCATTTAAAGACCTAAACGATGCAAATTCAACTTTACGAGATGGTATTAAACGTACTGCAAGTGCAGGTATCATTCAAGGTAGAGGAGATGGTTATTTTGACCCAAACACACCTATTACAAGAGAAGAATCAGCAATTATTGTAAACAAGGCTTTACAGTATAAAGGTATATGGGGACCAGTTGTAAACCTACCATTCTCAGATAAAGACCAAATTATTTATAAAGAAGACGTACAAAGACTGTATGGCCTAGGTATTGTAAAAGGTAAGGGTGACAATCAATACGACCCTAAAGGAACAACAACTCGTGGTGAAACAGCAACATTCATTCTAAATATGCTACAAGTAATTGAAAATGGTAGTGTTGAAAAGGTAATTGGAACGGCTCAAATTAATGGTATTGGGGTAAATGTTCGAAGCGGATCAGGTACAAACTATTCTATTGTTAGAAAGACAAGTAAAGGCGAAAAAGTTACAGTATATGAAGAAAAGAACGGCTGGCTAAGAATTGGAACAGGGCAGTGGATTTATTATGACTCTAGTTATATCGACTATAACAGATTATAAAAGACTTAATAGTTAAAAGAACAGGTCATATTTGGATATATAATTTACTCTCAGGTTGTGAAGAAGACTTTCTCCACAACCTGTTTTTGTGCCTGGCCCCCCTTTACCTAACAATACTGATAAAAAGAGGAGAAGGAGGGATTCATTATGATACTGGCATCGGTAAATCAATGAGATTCTTTTCTTTAATTTTCCTATTGGAACACAGTTTTTTCTTAGCTTGATGGATGTGGGGTATCATCACATCGCTATCAAGCTAAGAAAAGCAAATACCCCAAAACGAGAAAATTGATATCTCCAGGTAAAAATGTACAATTTACTCGTTTTGAGAGCGTTATAAAATTTTTAAGCTGATGGATGTGGCGAACCCCACATCCATCAGCTTAAAAATTCAAAAATAGGAACTTTGATTTGTCTTGCAATCCCATCCAATGATACCTAGCATTTTATGAAAGTCATGTTCCTCAGATCGTAGATTTGTCATTGTCTGTCTCCACAATTCTGGACTTAATTCCTAGAGAATATATGTATGCTAGTTGTGCTCAAGAAAAAACATAGTATGTAGCCCCTACTTTATAAATTCCTTAACATTTCCTGCACTTTCTTCCATGTTTTTCGTCAATTCGAAGTCTTCCGCACTTTGAATATCCTCACCAATGACCATAATTATGAGGAGTCTAAATTTTGAAGAAAACAACAAAAATAGTGTAAATAAAAGCTACATACTATTTTTGTTGTTTTCTTTTTTAATCAGTATAAATTTATTAATTATTACAAGCGTTTAATGTATTACACTTTTTTCGTCCTTTAATTTCCGCCGGCTGGGCACCAAGCCAATAAGTTGGAAAAGCAGTCCCTTCAGTAACACCGCCATCACGATGCATGTAATAACGCTCATCATGGTTAGCTTTAAAGTTTCCTTTAAGTGCAAGTTCCACCCACTCTGCACCAAAACGAAAAATTTCTGCAGCTACTCCACCAAGTGGGTGAAATTCATTCTCATAGACGCGTATCTCCTTTGGTGCTTCTAAAAACTCATAAAGACTTAATGCTTCTTCCAAACGGGTAAGTTCATCAAATTCTCCTATTCCCATGAAGACTGGACAAGTAATCTTTGGCGCCAATTTCCACAAATTCATCTGGCTACTCAATTCGTTTTCAAAAGCAACTTCATCAGTGTAACCAGACATGTACATAAAATTTGCTTTGAAACTCGGCTGCGCTCTGTTAAAGATGGTATCAAATTCACCATATACACCTTCAAACGTCGCTATAGCGTTTATACGATTATCACTCGCAGCAGCTCGCATCCCCCAATACCCACTCATACTGATACCAAAAAATCCAATCCGCTTTGGATCAACCTCAGGCCGTTTTAATAGAAAATCGATATAACAACTAACGGCGCGTTCGTAATTAGTCAAATCAACTTTTAGACCTTCAGATACAGATTCACCTTGACCTGGTCCTTCAATTGATAGCGCTACGATACCACGAGACGTATAATAACGTTGCGCAATCTGTATATAGTCTTCCTTAATCATATCCATACCTGGACCTAATATTACTGCTGGTGCATTGTGAACTTCACCTGAGGGCAAATGAAGTAGTGCATATATCTGTTTTCCTTCAAATTCTAGTACTATACGTTGTACTGTTCCCCCTCCAAGTGATGAAATAGCTGCCACACATTCGTTACAACGCTCTCGAAATGCCAATTTTCGTGGATCATCATTAAAATATGAGTATTGTGCACGTCCCCACATAACAGCAGCTCGCTGATATAGATCACGAGCAGTAACAGTGAATCCTTTTTGTTCATAATGTTTTGCGCGTTGTTGAGCCTGAGAAGCAACCGTAGCCCATGCTTTTGGTATCATTGCTCCACTCTTTACTTGAGAAAAAACTTTATCAAAATCAGTGTGGTCGTGCCCTAACTGTTCCATAGTTGCCTTTGCTTCAGGATGCAAAGCATCAAACCCACCAAGTGCAAGAGCTATATCTAAAGCCCATCCTTGAGATTGTGAACGTTGAGTCATAATAATCATCCTTTACGATTTAATTAAGTACTTAATTAAAATAATGAAGTATAATATGTACTTTTGTCAATACTACAAACCAAGTCATTTTATTATTTTATTGATGACTTAAGGTGAGCATATATAATATTGCTTGGAAAATGAATAGTCAGTTTCTACTTAATTTGACTCTACTCTTTTTCATATGTTAATGTTAACTTTATATAATTAAGTACTTAGTTAATGAGAAAATGGTGATGTTATGACAAATTCTTCAAATAAGTTAACTGCGATAGACGAACTTAGTCAGGCTATATATAGTTTGACTGCAGCCGATGGACGTTTAAGAGGGCGAGCTACTCGTACATTAGGGGCAGTTTCAATGGTCCATGCTCGAACCCTTAAAGTATTAGCTGAAGAAGGCGAATTGTCAGTCAAAGAATTAGCTGATCGAGCAGAAACTACCGCCGCTGGTATTACTCAATTAATCAATGGATTACAACAGGCTGGTTACGTTGAGCGTGTTCGTTCAAATAACGACCGGAGAGTTGTCAATGTCCAACTTACGCCTAGTGGTTTAAATTGTCACTTAGAAAGAGAGAAAAAACTAAAACATATTCTTAATGCGAACCTTTCAGGTTTTGATGCAGAGCAAATCGAGAAATCCTCTGAAATAATTAGATGTCTAGTTCATGTACTTGACCAACTATAAGAGTATTCTAAAGCTTTCTTGAGTTTTTAGAACTAACACATCGCTATTATGCTAAAAGAACTAGTTACCCCAAAATGCAAAAAATTTGCGTTTTGGGAATGGCTGAACAACAACTTGGCGGTGAAGTTAATCGCTAACTTTAAATATACATGGAGAAAAAGGAGAGACGATGTGTCTCTCCTTTTTCATTATAATCTCTAGTATGTAAAGTTACTAAAAATATTATCCTCTAGAAAATTCTCATAAATTTCCATAAATAAGCCTAGATTCACTGATAAAAAGGATCAAAGGGGAAGGGAATTATTTTTATGGAACGATAGAGCATTTCAGATACTGTTACACATTCATAATCGTTTCTGTATAAATATCTCATGATACTTTCTAAAGCTTCAACTGTCTGAGAGGTCTGAGAAAATTCACTCCCATTCCAATCATGGAGTAGAATAATATTGCCGGGTTTAACACCTTTTGTTATATATCTAGAAATTTTGCTAGCTGCAGGATTTCTCCAATCCTGAGGATCCTGATGCCATGACCATAGAATAACAAGTTTCCCATTCTGCATAGCTGTATTAATAATTAAATCATTATGAAGGCCTCCAACTGGACGATAAAGAGTTGGTTTATAACCAGTGATTTGCTTGATAATTTTATCCGTTTGATCTAATTCTGCAGTTAATCTAGCGACGGTAATATTTTTATCATAAATATGATTATAAGTATGATTAGCAATTTCGTGTCCTTCTTTTACTTGCCTTTTTAAGATAGAAGGAAACCTTGTAGCTTTATTACCTGCTACGAAAAAAGTTGCTTTCGCATTGTATTTAGCCAAAATATCAAGTATTTGTGGGGTGAAAACAGGATGAGGCCCATCATCAAATGTTATCGCAACTGTTTTTTCCTTTGCGTTTACTTCCCAAATTACCTTCCCTGTTTTTTCATACGCTTTACGACTATCTGTAAAAGCATATATGGGTATTTCTGTGGAACAAAAAGAAATGATTAAAAGAATGAGGACTATCCAATTTTTTTTCAAGAATAATACACTCCTATGGGATACAAGTAAGTTTAGTTTATGGAGTTATTATCAAATTATTTAATAAGAAATTAAAAAAGTGGAATGAGGAAAGTGACAAGGGTTGAAGGTTAGAACTACCATGTTCTCCTCAGTTCAGGGTTCAATTTTAGATTGGTGCTATTCATCTTACACACCCTCCTTTAATGGCACACTTCTCATATTGGGGTCCCGCCAACCAAATGACATAAAACCCACGCCAAGACATTTTTTGGAAGCTGAAAAGCCGATTTTCCCATGTTAAGGAATTTCGGCTTTTGTGTTTTATTTTCGGAGTGGTCGTAATGTTTCTAATGTAGTTGATTGCTTAAATTTGAATTTATATTCACCAAGGAAGTTGATATGTTCCCAGCCAAGCGATGAAATATGATGTAACAGTTCCTCATGCAAAACACCGTTCTCTTTTTATATATTCTATCGCCTTGGTTAAATATACCGTATTCCATATACTAATGGCATTAATAATAATATTTAAATGCACTAGCTCTTTTATTAGAGAAAAATGGATTAAATTATAAGATTCATAAGTACTATTTATATTCGAATTATGAAGGGGCTGTTCAGTATTACTATATAAGAACAACTGATAATACAATTATCGATTTGTGTCTCTCCGATTTTCCAGAAATCTTTGCTGTCCATGAAGGGTTTAGCGATAAACAAATTAGAAAAATATATAACTGGAACTTATAAGTCTATTTAAATAACAAATTTAATTAATGGAGGAATAAAAAATGAAGATTGCTGTATCGGAATGGAAAGCATTGAAAAAAGAAACAAAGTTAAAGTTATTGCGTTATGCGATGTTAGAAAGCAAGTATAAGTATGCAAAATAAAAGCTCTTTATTTGCAAAAGCAAACAAAGAGCAAAGTCATGAGTGACTGTCTGGGAAAGAAATTGGCTGGTTTCTTTCCTGTATATTTTAACATATAAAAAGTTGTAGAGAAAAGGGGCATGTAGAATGGAAGAAGGGGGTATTTCCTTTCAGCAAAGGTTTAAAGAAATTCTGGTTATGATCGTTAGTTTTTGGATCATTATGTTTCCCGTGTATGGAGAAAGCCTGTTACAATAGTAAAGAATAACTTGGGTACAAATTGATAATGAAATGGGGAAATATGCTGGATGAAAGCAACCGGAGTAACTAGAAAAGTGGATGAATTAGGGCGTATAGTAATTCCAAAGGAACTTAGAAATACGCTTGGGATTAAAGAAAAATCACCATTAGAGATTTTTGTAGAAGGGGAAGACATCATTTTACAGAAGTATCACCCTGGTCATGTTTGTGCACTAACAGGAGAAGTGTCAAATCGTAACATAGCATTAGCAAAGGGTAAGATCTCATTAAGTCCAGAAGGTGCAGAACTATTAATAAAAGAAATAGAACAGTACCTTGTCAAATAAGTGCTCCTTTCAAGGGGCTTTTTTAGTAAAGATATATAAAATTTCACGTACCGTAATTTTTAATAAAAAACAAGATACATAATCAATAGTCTACATTGAATCTTATGTTGAACTCATCTGCTAAATGGAGTCCCTTCTCTTTTGTCCAGAATCCTTTAGGCGTTTTTTTTAATTCCCACTCTTTAAAACGATTTGGATATAATTCATTCAACATATGATAAGGACGACTCCCCAAAAATTATAGCGCATTTAACATAGCAAATGGACTTGATTTCCAAAACTTTATACAAGGAGTTTGGAGTCGATGTTTTAACAACCATTTTTGTGAATATACATCTATTAACTCTTCACGAGACAAGTAAACGGACCTTTATTTAATACTTAAATTATCATTCCGATTTTTACCACAAATTCTTTTTAATTGTATAGCAGGTGAGAATTTTCTGTACTTATTTCGTTTTAGCTTCCATACTTTATGTATGTAGTGCATTCTTATCAATTTTCCCCATTACTTTAACTCGTAGGGGCATTAACTTTAGAACTCTGCTAATGGATAAGCAAGTTAATAATTATACTTGAAAATGGAGTGATACGATGAATAAGACGTATGATGTCATCATTACCGGTGCTAGATGTGCCGGCTCTACCCTGGCAATTTATCTTGCTAAGGCAGGTTTCCATGTGTTGTTAGTGGACCGAGCGAATTTTCCAAGGGACACATTATCAACCCATACCTTTTTCAATAATACTGTCGCTCTTCTTCGAGAAACCGGTGTCCTGGACAAGTTATTGGAAACAAAAGCACCGCCGGTACGGGATATTAAATTTCAATTTGAGGATACCGTGATAGAAGGTCTCATCCCTGAGGTTTACAGAGAGGAAAGTTGTTATTGTATTAGAAGAACTTATCTCGATCATATTCTACTTGAACAAGCCAAATCCCAAATGAATGTAACTGTTTTAGAAGGATTTCGTGTGACGGATGTCATCCGTGATGACGAAACAGTGATAGGCGTGAAAGGTTTAGACGGCGACAACGAGAAACAAGAATTTTTAGCTCGCCTGGTAGTCGGGGCAGACGGCCGATCCTCTATTATTCGCAAGCTGGTAAAAAGTGAACTCAAAATAAGTATTCCGGCAACAGTCGGCATCTATTTCGGGTATTTCTCTGGATTTCGCCACGATAATGTCCCTAAATTTGAAGTATACAAGATAAAAGATAACACAGCCATTCTCTTTCCGACGAATGATGATTTATATGTAATTGTTGGCATTTTCCCATTAGAAAATAAGGAATTGATAGAACGGTTGAAATTAAATCCGGAAAGCTGTCTACGCAATTTCTTTACAGATAACTTTCCGAATACAACAATTGGGGCGCGCTTGAAAAATGCAGAACTAGTAGAACCGGTCAAAGGCATTCTCGGATATGATAATTACTGGTATAAAGGAATGGGAAAAGGATGGGCGTTGGTTGGAGATGCAGTTTGTTTTAAAGATCCTGGCATGGCACAGGGTATCCATGATGCTATATGTGGAGCACGTATATTATCCAATATTCTATCAAAATATAAGGGACAATCCGATCCATCAAATCAAATGTCTGAAGAATATCAAAAGGTAATAGAAGATGAGTTTATGGTTCGGTTTCACATGGGATGCCAAATTTCGAAGAATGAACGCATATCTGAACAACAGGATGCTGTCAACAAGCTAATCAGTTCCCATCCAGAGGCTATAGAGAAGTTTTTAGGGATTTACAATTATGCAAACGATCCCGCTGCTTTAGAAAAAGAACTCGCACGAATTATGCAATCGATCTAGCAATGATTTTAGAGATTAAGTAATTTAAGTACAAAAATAATTCACTATGAACCTCCCCCACTTACTCGCTTCCGCTTGAAGTGGGGATTTCTTAGCATCAACAAAGACAAGGTCCCATGAGAAACGGATTTTCCATCTCCTCTCTGCACCTATGCAGGGACTCCTTTTCTTCATTTGACTAAGCAACTTCTGCACATGCAGAAGGGTGGGAACACACCGTCTACTACTTTTTGCTTACGCAATCCACAAATACTTTCTCTTCGTTTCTTCCGGGATATGACACATCTTTCCGTACAGTTCTTTTGCCAAAATGTTGCGGGCACCGTGAATGTCCCAGTGTTCTTCGTAGCCGCACACACAAACGTAGTTACGTGTCAGCACTTTCTTTCTTCTTTGGCAACAAGGGCATGTTTGAGAAGTGTATGCTTCGTCTACGAGAAACAATAGAGGTACCTTTAGCAATCTAACCTATTTCGATGCTGGAGCCAGAGTGACTTCTTGTGATGCTACAAATGCCCTCAATAACCACCGTTTGTTAAATATTGTATCGCTGTGATCCATTTTTACACGTATCTCGGCTGTACCCCCTTAATAGAACAATAAAATGATTAAAAAATAAATTCTCTCTGTTATTTAATATTTCACCCAAACTATTTTTGAGAAAAAAAGTCTAGAAAAGGGATAAAGTACCTTTTTATGTTATATTTAGATAAAAAGGGGGGAGAATACGTGATTAAAGCAGTTATCTTCGACTTAGATGGAACTTTATTAGATAGGGATAGTTCTCTTAAACTTTTTATTAAAGAACAATATAAGAGGCATATCAATAAACTAAAACATATACCTGAAGAACAATATGTATCTCGATTTATTGAGTTAGATAATAAGGGATACGTTTGGAAGGACAAGGTATACCAAAAATTACTCCAAGAGCATTCTATTTCCGATTTAACATGGGAGCAATTATTAGAGGATTACATAAACAACTTTCAACATCACTGTATTCCTTTTTCTAACATGGAGCATGTATTAAAAGAGTTGAAAGACAAAGGCATATTATTAGGCATGATTACAAATGGTTTCACTGAATTTCAACTCCTAAATATCCAAGCCTTAGGAATTGAGAAATACATGGATACCATTTTAGTGTCTGAACAAGAGGGAATTAAAAAACCTCAAGCTGAAATCTTTATGAGAGCTTTAGAAAGATTAGGTGTCACCACTGAAGAAAGCGTATACATAGGGGATCATCCAGAAAATGATGTGATAGGAGCTCGAAATGTGGGAATGAATGCAATATGGAAGAAAGATGCGTTTTGGGAAAATCCATTTACAGATGAATACATAATTGATGATTTAAAAGAATTACCTTTACTAATTGATACAATCCAAAAAAAATAAGTACTTATCAATAAAATTGACTACTATAACCAAAAGGAGGAAGTTTTATGAGTTCAGTAGAAGAAAAGTTTCTATCTACAGTAATTTTTCAATTTGAGCACATAAAAAAACGTGCTGAGAAAGCTATAGATCAGTTAACAGAGCAAGATTTACATTGGCGTCCTAACAGTGAATCTAATAGTATTGCAGTCATTATAAAACATCTGAGTGGAAATATGCATTCAAGGTGGACTAATTTCTTAACAACAGATGGCGAAAAAGAATATAGGGATCGTGATGGTGAATTTCTCGATACGGTCATTGAAAAAAAAGAATTAATTGAAATTTGGGAAAATGGGTGGTTTCTTTTATTTAAAGCAATTAAAGAGTTACAAACGGAAGACTTAATAAAGACTATAACAATTAGAAATAATCCATTAACCGTCCTAGAAGCAATTCAAATTGAAATAGCGCATTGTAGCAATCATTTAGGTCAAATTTTATACATTGGTAAACAAATAAAAGGTTCAGGCTGGGAAATATTAAGTATTCCGAAAGGAAAATCTCAAACTTTTAGATAATATATTCAAAGTTCAAGTGACGTTAGCTAAATGGTGTAAAAATATTAGTTATTTATTTGTAATTTCGAATAGAGGAGAATAAGAAAGCCTGAAAAATGATTAAACCTTATTTCGAAACTATAGTAATAGTTATTCTAGGGAAAAATGGACTGAAAAAGAATTATTGATTACTGTCTAAAGGAGCGAGTTGTATGAATGTAAAAATAGACGAAAAAACAATTACAACAGATCGGCTTTATTTGAGAAAAATAAGCTTAGAAGATATTGATGATATTTATAGTATCGTAAAAAAAGATATGGTCGGTACATGGCTTGCAGCATCTAGAGGAATGACAAAAGAAGAAACAAAAGTGTACGTCGAAAAGTTCATAGATCATTGGAATCAATATGGCTTTGGTGTATGGGTAGTATTAAATAAATGTACAGGGGAAATTATAGGACATTGCGGATTAAGATATGTAGATCAAAAAGAAGAGGAAGTTGAAATTATGTATCTTTTAAATCCTGAATTTTGGGGAAGGGGTTATGCAACAGAAGCTGCAATAGCATCTATACAATATGCCACTAACTCGATGGAAATTAAAAAACTAATTGCGAGAATTAAAATTACAAATGATAAATCAAAAAAGGTATTGGAGACCCTAGGATTCCAATATACTTATGATAAAGACTATCAAGGTAAACAACTATCACATTATGAAATAAAATTGAAGTCATAAACAATTCTTAAGAACAGGATTCACGTAAATGTAATTGATAATTAATCAGCTCGCTTGTTTAACAACAGCGAGCCTTTTTACGTATGTAAACCTTGGTTAGTTAGTTTATGTTGGCTCCTGTTTTCGAATCTTATATTATCAATGCTTATTATAGGATAACAAAATGTAGAAAAATAAAAATTTCGTTTAGGGGGTACTATAAAATCTTAGCTTGATGGGTATGGGGTAGCACCACATCACTATCAAGCTTAGAAAAGCAAATACCCCCTAAACGAAAAAATAAGCCGTTTTCTATTAAAAATACACGAAATTTTCATCCTGGGGGTGTTATAAAATTCTTAATTTGATGGGTATGTATGGTACCCCCCTAATAACCCTTACAATTTTGTAATATTAATGTCACTAAAATCAATTTCTTCACTATAAATCCTTTACTATAATTTCCATATACAAAGATAAGGAGAGAGTTATATGAAAAAATCATTAGTTATATTTATATTATTCGTACTGTTTTCTAGTTTTGCTATAGGGTGCGAAAGATCACCTACTATAAATAGAATGGGAACAGAACAATACTATGTACAAATAACAAACAAAGGTGAGGTACAAGGTAACCAACGTTTCTATACTTTATCTACTTATAATAAGGATGGAGTAGAAAAAACAGTTACATTTGGGAGTGTAAAACCAAAAGATACCCCCCTTAAGGAAAATGCCTTCATACGCCTTTATATCGATCAACAGGATAACAACAATACAGAGATAAATCATAAAGAAGTAAAATCCTATGAGGAAGTTCAAAAAGACGATTTACCTTCAAAAGTAAAAGAAAAATTACATATTAAATAATTACCCAATGAAAATAAAGGATACTCTCTTATACACGGATGAGGTAGCACCATATCGCTATTAAACTAGCAGAATAAAATATCCCCTAAAATGAAAAAATACGCTATTCTTTCTGTAGAATCATAGGAAAGGATGGCGTTTTTTTATGTCTATTTCTGTATCTGATGAATTACAACTATTTGCTCAAGAGATTCAAAGTTTTTTATCTCCAAATACCTTACGGGATCTTGCTAGAGATGTTGGTTTTGTTCAGCGAACTAGTAAGTATCAAGCAAAAGATTTAATAGCTTTATGCGTATGGCTAAGCCAAAGTGTAGCAAAAACTTCCTTAACCCAGTTATGTAGTTGTTTAGAAGCATCAACAGAAGTACTCATAAGTCCTGAAGGACTAAATCAAAGATTTAACTCCGCAGCCGTGCAGTTTCTACAACAAGTATTAGCTAAACTTCTGAACCAAAAATTATTTTCACCTCAAAGATCTTCAACATATACATGATAAGAAAGCTTACTATATCTCTCGTATTAAATCCAATACACGTATTTATCAGAAAAATCCTAACCCAGATTACTTTCAAGATGGACGAATAAAAAAGAATACACAATACATTCAGTTAGATATAGAGAATTTGATGAATTCTCTACACTCAGGGCAAACCTATGAAATAACAGATGCTTATGTAGGGATGAATGACAAAGTACCAACTCGTGTCATCGTCCATCGACTTACCAAAGAACAACAACAAAAACGCCTACGAGATCAGGCTATTCGAGAGAAAAAGAAAGGAATGACATATTCTCCTCGTAGTAAACGGCTCAGTGGTATAAATGTATATATGACAAACACCCCTACAGATATTGTCCCGATGGGACACGTACATGATTGGTATTCTTTGCGTTGGCAAATAGAGATTATCTTTAAAACGTGGAAATCATTTTTTCAAATTCATCATTGTAAAAAAATAAAACTAGAACGATTGGAATGCCATTTGTATGGTCAATTGATTGCCATTCTACTTTGTTCTTCTATCATGTTTCAAATGCGTCAATTACTCCTCATGAAGAAAAAACGAGAGCTTAGTGAATATAAAGCGATATATATGATTAAAGATTACTTTCTTCTTCTATTCCAAACAATACAAAAAAACACCCAAAAGTTATCAAAGATACTACTTCGCCTGTTTAATCTTCTACGGCAAAACGGGCGAAAATCCCATAGGTACGAGAAGAAAACAGTCTTTGATATTTTAGGCGTCGTATACAATTATTCCATGTCTCATAATCATGCAGCTTAATTTAAAAAATCAAAACCCATTAGGGTTTATTTCGTATGCAATTCATTAAATAATATACAATTAGTTTTTAAAAAATAGATATCTTCTCACCCGAAATTGATTTTACATAAACTTAGCTTGATAGCAATGGGGTAGCACCAACAAAACGCGAATTTCGTACGCTAAGCAAGATCTCATCAAGAAAAAGCCGATTTCCTATACGTTAAGAAATTGACTTCTGGGATTTCTTTTAAATTGTAATAAACAATTAGCAAAATAATCATTATTTACCCAATTGTTTATTATAAATATTAATTGAATGTACCTTTTCTGCTAATAAATTATCTATTATTTGCTTTAATACCCCTGGCTCGCGTAGTTCTTTATTATCAAATTTCACTAGCTCATTTATATCAATCCACTTACTATCTAAGATTTCTTCTTCTTCAAGATACAATGAACCACCAGTAACCTCGGCATTAAAATGAAATAGGACAACTTGAGTGTTTGTACTGCTGATAAAATTATATACACCAGTTGTGCTATTAAGTTTTACATCAAAGCCTGTTTCCTCTTTTACTTCCCTGCAAGCTGAATGAAAAATGTCTTCACCATATTCAACACGTCCACTTGGAAAGTTCCACTTCTCAATGGCAGTTGGCTTATTTTCTTTTATTATTAAGACTTTTTCATCTTTAAATACTGATATACTAACTACTAAAACAATCCCATTTTGAGTCATTGTATTTCCTCCAGTATTTTAAACTTATTGAAACACTTTATTTTGAGAAGAAGTTAATTTTATGAACTCATTAACATCGTTAATACATAATTTAATCCCTTTTTCCCAAAAAGTTTCTAATGTGATATCTTCTCCTAAGTGTTTCATTACTAAATCTTCTGCTGACATACTTCCTGAATCACGAAGCAATTTTAAATAGTCTTTTTCAAATTCTTTCCCTTTTTCTTTTGCGTTTGCAAACATACTTAATGCAAATAAATATCCAAATGTATATGGGAAATTGTAAAAAGGAGATTGTGTAATATAATAATGTGGTGTCCATATCCATGAATAGAATGAAGCATTATCAAGGGAACCAGCATACCCTATATCTATTGCTTCTTGCATTATTTCATTTAAGCGTGATGATGAAACAATTCCCTTTTTACGTTCCTCATAAAATTTCTTTTCAAACAAAAACCTAGAATGAATATTCATGAAATTCATGACGCTACGCTTTAATTTCTCATCAAGTAAAAACAATTTTTCATTAGTAGATCCTGCTTTTTCCATTGCAGCATCTAAAATAATCACCTCAGAAAATGTTGAAGCAGTTTCGGCAATACTCATTGGATATTGTTTATTCATTCCATTAATAGGTTTCATTGCATGGTTATGAAAGGCATGACCTAACTCATGAACTAGGGTTAATAGATTTGTAAACGTACCGTCATATGTCATAAAAACTCTTGATTCCTTTGAAAGTGGAAACCCAGCACAAAAAGCAACAGCTGACTTATTAGAGAGATTTTCTGATTCTATCCAACCTTTATTGAAAGCCTGTTTAGCGAAATTCTCTAGTTCTGTTCCAAACTGACTAAAATGTTCCAAGATGAAATCAACAGCATCTTCGTATTCTATTTTTTGATCACTCTTTGTAACAGGTGCCCAAAAGTTAAATGATTTCATTTTTTCATGACCATTCATTTTTGCTTTTTGATTTAAGTAGTTAGTGAAGGGGGGTTTGAATTTATTAACCGCAGACCACATTGCATTTAGCGTTTCTTTTTTCATACGATTTTTTATTAAGGGTTCTTCTATTACATCATCTAAACCACAATTTTTGTAAACTTGTAATCGAAATCCTGCAATATGATTTAATATTTCCGCAAATAATTCTTCGTTTTCTCTCCACTTATTTTCTAAAGCAGTATGAGATTCTTTACGAACTTCTTCGTTAGGATGTGAACGTAAATTTAAAGCTTGCCCCACTGATAATTCGTTTTGTTGACCATTTATTTGAACTTTAATTCTAATATTACTTATAAACGAATTATAAAATTGCCCCCAAGCATGATACCCATCTACCATAAGGTCCGACACTAAATCTTGTCCTTCATCTGAAAGTTTCATTTTAGTATCTTTACGCCATTCATTTAGTATGAACTTGTAATTTGCTAAAACATCAGTATTCAGTAAGTCCACCCACAAAAATTGATTCGTTTTTATTAAAGTATTTTTCACTTTTTTCAATGCAGATTCAAAACGAGTATGTATTGTTGTTATTTCTCCTTTTAATGTTATAGCATGTTGATCCTTAGGATTTTGAGCAAGAAGACATGTTATAAAAGAATTAGCTTGTGATATATAAATTTGAATGTCTCCTATGTAATCAAGTAAATCTGCAACTTTTTCTGATTCATTTATGTTTTGCGGGGTATTAAAAAAATTTAGTTTGTTTTCAAATTTATTGACCTTAACATCTAAATCTTTTATATGTTCACTTAATTGAGACGATTCACTTCCACCTGGAAATAGATCATCTAAGTTCCAAACTTGTAGATATTTTGTTTCTTTCAATTGTTTCTCCCCCTTAAATTATAATAACCCTATAAAAATCGAACGTATATTCTTGATTTTATCATATCGTAGAGTGTTATTTAATTGTTTTACTTAAATGCTTTAAGTACATTTCTTTTCACTCTTCCTATCACCGCATCATAAATATCCATATTGATTATGTATTAAACACTATTAACAGTCCTAAAAACGACCGTTTAAGGGAGTTATTGAATAGAATTCAAAACGAGTCATGAAATGGTCTAAAAACATGAAATATCAAAATAGTTTAAATTAAGCGTTTTGATATTTATAGAAAAAAATAGTTGACTAATATTTTATTCATAAGTATTATTACGTTACACGATATATCGTCAAACGTAATAATTGAAAGGAGCTGAATACAAGAATCATGAGTTCAATTGAAAGGTTTTCAGAACCTACATTATTTATTTTAATCAGTTTAGCTGAGGGTAACAAACACGGGTATGCGATTATGGAGGATATTGAAAAATCATATGATATTAAAATTGGTCCTGGTACTTTATATGGTGCAATTAGTCGTATGGAAAAGCACAAACTTATTGAAGCAATTTCCTCAAAAGATAGGAAAAAACCTTATCAAATAACAATTGAAGGCAGAGAGTACTTACAAGAAAAATTAAAGGAAATTGAGCATGTCACCAAGTTAGGTTTTCAGAGGTTGGGTCTGATATGAAATGGCTCATTAATTTGTATCCTAAAAAATGGAGAAAACGCTATGGAGATGAGTTTTTATATATTTTAGAGAAAAGGGAACTCTCTTTGAAAGAAATAAGTGATGTATTTATTAATGCTATGGATGCAAGATTATTAAACTTAGTGGAGGAGATTATTAATATGGATAAAAAAATTCGTGATATTATGCTTCATTCTGTTTTTAATCGTTTCTTAATCTTTGTTTCAATAATTCTTTTAGGATTATTAGGTGGATATTTTATTGCTAATTACACCCCTTCAATTTCAGAGTTATCATCTAAATCCTTATTACTGATTGGCGTTGGTTTGGGAATATTTGTTGGCTATGTAATTGGTTTGGTAAGAGGAATTATGAGAGTAATAAAGGTAACTCAAAAAGAAGATGTATTTCTACCTACAGGAAAATTAAAGTTCGATAAATTAGAAAGTTAAACTTTACTAATTTTGTATAAAGGGGGAGGGGGAATCATGAATTCTAAAATTTTGAAAGATGTAAAAGTAAAATGGGGTTTTATCTCAGCTATAGTGTTGGGTATTATAGCAGTAGCACTTGCAGTATATAATATCGGTTACTGGGTAGTTATAGTTATTTTATCTGTAATAATCTCATCTTTTAGTGTATATAGAGCTGACCAATTATATAAAGTAGAGGATAAAGATAACTAAATAGCCTTATCACATAATTAAAAAACTATAATTTATTAAACTTAAAAGCTGTTTCGACCGCTCTTATATATCCCCTCATTTTTAAAAATTATAGATTAGCTTTTTAAAGCTAACCATAAAGAATATGTATCAAATAAATACTTTCTAAAAAGTTGATTCCTTAATATACGAGGAGATCGGCTTTTTTTATAGAATTTTTCTTAGCGTATAAATTCCGCGTTATGTTGGCGGGACCCCATGCCCATCAAGCTAACAAAGTAAATTACTAGATACGAAATGATCCTTGTTTCAAAACTAGCAAGTGATAAAAAAGTAGGCATACTAAATAAGCCTATTAAAACGCGATTTTTTCGCTAGGCAGCTTGTCTATGCTTCACCGTCGTTTGCGTGTAGTGACATTCAATCCATTCTAAATTTTCTCAATATTTTTGTCTTATTATTAAATTATAATATAAGTAATTCTTATTATTATTATATGTTTGTTCTTTCCTGTTGCAGAATCCTTATGACAAGGATTCTTTTTTGTATGAAAAATCCACAAATAAAAAAAGATAAGATCGGCGAACACGATCTTATCTTTAGCACAAGGAGTAAACAAAAGGATAACCATCATATTTTTATTATAGTTTATTTTTTGTTAATTTTGAATATTATAACCATAATTAACAAGTATATCTATATTGAGAAATTTATTAGAAAATTTGTTATAAATGATTCAAAACTCCAAAGTAAACTTTTACCCAAAAGTTTACTTTGGAGTTTTATGTCTACGGAAAAGGCATAATCCCTTTGTTAGACCTTAATCTAGCTATTAGCTTATACTTAAAAGCAGGGTGAGTACCTTTTTTTTAGTGAATCTATATTACATTTTTAATGGAAATAAACAAAAACTTTTTCTTATAAAAATTTTGTTTTATTAAGGAAATAAAATATACTAGACTATAAATCAATTTATAGAATGAGGTATAATACATTGAATAAACGACATATTTTTATAGGTGCTGCAATGAGCAGTATTTTATTATTATCTGCATGTGGTAATTCTGATAATCTTGTTACATCGAAATCAGGAAATTTGACACAAGAAGAATTTAATAAAAAGTTAAAAGAAACAGCAGGAAAACCTGTTTTACAACAAGTAATGTTAGACAAGATTTTATTAGATAAATATAAAGTTTCAGATGATGAAGCAAAGAAAAAAGTTGAAGAATTAAAAAAACAAATGGGCGATAATTTTAAAGCCTATTTAACACAAGCTGGTGCTAAAGATGAAGATGATCTTAAAACGAAAATAAAAACGCAAATAGCCTTTGAAAAAGCTGTTAAAGCTTCAGTTACGGAAAAGGAAATGAAAGAATACTATAAACCAAAATTAAAGGCAAGTCATATTTTAGTAAAAGATGAAAAAACAGCGAAAGAAATAAAAGAAAAATTAAATAATGGAGAAGATTTTGCAGCATTAGCAAAACAATATTCAGAAGATCCTGGTTCAAAAGAAAAAGGTGGAGAATTGCCTGAGTTTGGTCCAGGTGAAATGGATTCTAAATTTGAAGAAGGTGCTTATAAATTAGAAGCTGGACAAGTAAGTGATCCAATAAAATCTTCTCATGGTTACCATATTATTAAATTAACAGAGAAAAAAGAGTTAAAACCTTTTGATCAAGAAAAAGATAATATTCGTAAGGAACTAGAACAGAAGCGTTCACAAGATCAACAATGGCAACAACAATTCTTTAAAGATTTATTCAAGAAAGCAGATATAAAAATAACAGATAAGGATTTAAAAGATACTTTTAAAGAATTTGAAAAATAAAGCTATGTACAAAAAAAATAACCCCTAGGGGTTATTTTTTTTGTACATAGCTTTAAACTAATGAAATAAAATCTACTTACTTGCCTTAAAAATAAGTAGGGGTGTTCATTTCATTTTTATTATATCATCTTATATCTTAATTATTTCTTTTTATAAAAACTAACTATGTTATTGTCATATTTATGTTAAATAAGGACTCCCGCCAGATTGTTATCAATCTAAAATTATGAAGTACCTCATCGCCATCAACTTAAGAAATTAATTGCTCACCAAAACGAAAAAAATGAGCCGAATTGTATAAATAACTGTAAAAGGGTCAAATTTTCGTTTTGGGGTGGTTCAAAATCTTTAGCTTGATAGCGATGGGGTCCCGCCAACCAAATGACATAAAACCCACGTTAATAAATTTTATGGAAAATAAAAATCCGGTTTTCCTGTATTAAAAAATATTTTACAAAGAAAAAGCTGATTTCCTTATCATAAAGAAAATCAGCTTTTGGCGTAGTTATTAATTTAGAAGTTGATTACTTTAAAAGTTTATCAAATATTTTTTCAACTTTATCAGCATCCTTTGATATTGCAAACAGGATATAGTTATCTTTTGTTTTTAAGACATGTTTTTCTATTAAAAAATATTCGTATGGAAGATAGTCTTTAAAGCTTTTTGATTGCTTTTCGACCCTATTTGAAATTTTCTTTTTAATGTCTTCTACATTTTTCACATCTTTTACTTTCATTACAGTGATTTCATCAGCTTTGATATTTGTAGGAGCAGTATATAACACAAAGCTTTCGACTTCATCCGTATTTATGTTATATAGCTTTTGAAGCTTTTTACTATCTCCTTCCTTCATTTCTTCTAGGTTAGTAACATGTTTAATTTTCTCTCCTATTTCTGTAGCTGAAAGGCTATTAACGTTATTTTTTTTTCCAAAACAACCACTTAAAGATCCTAAAGTAATCGTACAAACTATAATAGTAATAACGAATTTTATATTAAAAAATTTCAACAAATGTGTCATTAGTATAAATTCTCCTTTTATTTAGTTGTTTTAAATATTTAATTTGAACAAGGATTCTAACGCTTTATATTTAATGAATACAGCCATGAACATAAATTAATTAAAGGTGTGGATAAATCTATTTATTCGGATAGATTATTAATAGATGCATCTTCAAAGAAGGTATTTCCATTATAAAGCACTAACATATCATTGATTTTATTTTTCTGTACCAATATATTTAGACTATCTGTATAATATCTAAGATCGACTATATGGATTTCACTAAAATGTGGTAGTAAAAAAGGCATTAAAGAATTTGCATAAGAATCTTTGACAACTAATAATTTTTTTCCATTCGCGTTATTAGTTGTTATTTTCACTAATGGATGATTTCCATTGAAAAATACCGTGTATTTATCTTTTTTCTTGATGTTCTCCATTTCATAAAGAGAGGTAGATGTTTTATTTCCATCAATATATTCCACTTTATATTTTTTCGCTTTCTTAGGCTCATATAATTCAATACTATCAGGATCTATATTTCTAAAACCTGCTTTTGAATATAGGGATCCATAAAAACTATTTGTAATTTGTTTAATGTTGAATGACCCATCTTCATTAGGAGTAAATTTCATATTTTTACCCAGTTCTTGATAGGCATAATATGCGCCTTTGGTGGTCCAATGATGATCGGTTTTATAATATATATATTCATCCTTTTTTGAACTCAATACAGGATATACATCTATAAAGTTTATATCCTTATCTAAAGATTTTTTTACTTTATTAATATACGTAAGCTCATCACCATGAGAAACATAATTTGGGAGTTTATTTTCCAAAATACTAATTGCTGTAGGTACTAACATGACTTGCATTTTCACATTAGGATTAGCAATATGAAAATCATTTATTGCTTCTATTTTGTTTTTTACATCTTGTTCTTCAGGCTTACTAAACTTTTGAAGTAAAAAACCATCTTTACCGATATACACACCATTATTTTCTTTCTTTCCTAGTGTGTAATCTATATCAGATTTCACATTTATCCAAAAATCCCTGAATGCAAACTGATCAGAAATATATTTTTCGTAGTTAGAAGTAAACTTTTTTTCTATTAGATTTTGAAAAGAGAAAGTTGGGAACTGTTCTAGCTTTCTATTCTCTGCATCTGAAAATGTTTTATTGGGAGTTAGTAAATTTATACTAAACATTCCCCCTATAAATATTGACAATAACCCTGCCATTGTGTATTTGTATATTTTTTCATACTGATTCAAGTAACTCACCTCTTTCAAACTAAATACAAACTCATTGTTCTAAAGGTTTTCATTAAAACCTAAAATATAAGAATGGATTATATGTGTCATTCACTAAATAAGCAGTTGAAAGAACTACTAGTACTACATAGAAAACGGGAATGCCAATTGCACCTGGAAGCTTCAACTTTTCTTTAATATATCCAAACGCTTTTTGGGGAAATGGTGTTGAACAAATTGCTAGGACAATAAATAACATAAAATTAGTTGTTAGATAATATAGCGTTTCATTATCCAAGAAAACAGATTGATTAAACCCAAACATTGTTCCCAAGAAATTCATTGCTACTGCTAAGTTTTCAAATTCAAAAAATACCCATCCAATTAAAACAATGATAAGTGTATACACATGTCCAATAAAGCTCATTCTATTTTTAAGCCATTTTAAAAGAAATAGTTTTTCTAGTGTTACAAATAATCCAAAATACAATCCCCAAACAATAAAATTCCAATTTGCGCCATGCCACAATCCTGTTAAGAACCAAACTATCAATAAATTTCTAAGTTGTTTGATTAATCCGGTCCGATTTCCACCGAGAGGAATATACACATACTCTCTAAACCATGAACCTAATGATATGTGCCATCTACGCCAAAATTCAGTTACACTTTTTGAGATATAGGGATAGTTAAAGTTTTCTGGAAAATCAAAGCCAAACATTTTACCTAACCCTTGAGCCATAGCTGAATATCCTCTAAAATCAAAATAAATTTGGAAAGCAAAAGCAATAATCCCGATCCATGCTGTCAGGATGGTAAGTTCTGATATAGAAGTTGTTTTTACACTTGTCCAAAGAAGTCCTATATTGTTAGCTAAAAGTACTTTTAACGCAAGCCCTTTAATAAATAATTCCATCCCTTGACCAAAACGATCGAATGTTACTTTTCTTTCCTGTAATTGCTTATCGATATCACTGTACTTTACAATAGGGCCTGCAACAAGTTGAGGGAACATCGTAACATAAGTTCCAAAAGAAATAATGTTTTTTTGTGCTTGTACTTTCCCTAAATAAACATCAATTACATAAGACATAGTTTGGAAAGTATAAAAAGAAATTCCTACTGGAAGAGGTAGGGTATCAACCTCAATATTTAAGTTGAAAATCGTATTGATATTATCCACCATGAAACCGTAATATTTGAAGAAGCCGAGTATCCCTAAATTTATTATTATGGAGTTAAAAAATATTGCTTTTGTAATACCCTTGCGATCTCTATATTTATCTATAAGTACACCATTAGCATAGTCAAATATGGTGGAGAATATCATAATGACTATATACACAGGCTCACCCCATGCATAAAAAATGAGACTGACGATAAATAATATAAAATTTCTAAGAACTTTAGGTGATACGTAATAAATAACAAGTGTTAATGGTAAAAATAAGAAAAGAAAAATTAAACTACTGAACACCATTGTTCTTTCACCTCCTACAATAGTTTTGTCTGTGTTTTTTATTTAAAATTTACAGTTCTCACAGAAGAACTGTAAATTTTAGGTGTAAGCATTACTTAACGGAACTTTTCAATTGTTCAAGTAGTAGCTTGTAATAATCTGCTTTAAAATGTACACCATCTTGATCATGTAAATCTTTGTTTTTTTCAAAGATTAGAGATAAATCAATGTACTCTGCTTTCTCAGCTTTTGCTAATTCTTTAAGTTTCACGTTATATTCATCAATATGTTTATATTGTGGGTATTCCTGTAATACCTTATCTATAACTGGTGTAACAGATAAAAGGTGTATGCTTACATTTGGAAGTTTTTCTTTTATTTTTTGTATTAATTTTGAATAGTTATCTATTGAAAACTTGACTGGATTTTCGATAGGTTTTCCTTCAAGATCCATAGGCATCAGTAAATCATTTGTTCCAAAGCTCATAAAAATATGTTCAGGTTTTTTTTCTACTACTTTGTTAACATCTTCCTCTATAGCCATTGCTGTAACTTTACCTTTGTCAGCAATAATATTTTGATCATCGATTAATTCTTGATCAATCATCCCTTCAGTAATGGAATCACCAAAGAATACACTGTTTTTAAAAATAGGTTTAAAAGCACTATTTTTTGATTTTTTTTCATGCACAGCCTCTTGATTGACCTTATTTGCTGTTTTTTCAGTTCCTTTATTTACACAGGCTGCGGAGGATAATGCAATGGTCCCCGTAACTAGACAAACACATACTTTCTTTAACATTTTTATCTTCCTCTCAAATCATTATTTCGTAAGCGATGGTGTATATAGCGATGCTATTTTTATTTTCAATGCAAACCTTTCGTTTACAATATATAGATTAATCTTTACAAGTAAAGATAAGGTGCAGATAAGATAGAAATAATTCAAAGAATGTAAAGTTTGAAAATTAGCTATTAAATAACTTAACAGAAGAATAATTTGATACTTATATTTCTGAGATTGAGTATAAGTGGGGGTAAATAAAAAGGAAGCGAATTCTTGCTAGTTGCAATAGTTCACTTCCTTTTTACATTAGTTTTATCATTTTAGCCAAGAAGACTCCTTCCTCAAGGAGCGTGAAGGGTCACAGTCCAGTGAGTAGGTGGGATATGAATTGGCTTCGAACAAGGGATGGCAGGAAGCCATCTTAATTGTTCGACATATAGAAAGTATTACGCCACTACCTGTCGAATGTACGTTTGGTGTATAATAGTCATATACCGAAATGGAGGTGAATCAAATAATGATGAATAAAGCCTATAAGTTTCGTATCTATCCAAATCAAGCACAAGCAATTCTAATCAACAAAACGATTGGGTGTTCTCGCTTTGTATTCAATCATTTCCTATCCTTATGGGATTACGCATATAAAGAGACAGGAAAAGGCTTGACCTATGGTATTTGCTCTGCCAAACTACCTGCCATGAAGAAAGAGCTTGTTTGGCTAAAAGAAGTGGATAGTATTGCGATTCAGTCGTCTGTTCGCAACCTTGCGGATGCTT
>NZ_JBQENW010000029.1:0-58489 GCF_052044835.1 Bacillus sp. 22475
ATAAAGTTAGTTTGTCTAGCATCTAAAAATAAAAATTGACGTTTCACGTTGTTTGTTTCGTTCAGTTTTCAAAGAACTACTTGGTCGCTCATTTGCGACTTCCTTATGTTAACATCTTCGTTTTTCGATGTCAACTAAGTTTTTCAATTTCTTTTTTGTCGTTTTCTGCGTTTCCGCATCAGCGACGTTTATTAATTTACCATATACAAACTATTAACGTCAACACTTTTTAATAAAAAGTTCTTTTTCTTACATAACGAATACATTCCTCTGCGTTAGCAACTCTCCGAAATAAACAAAAAATGATTTTATATCTTTCTTCCATCGCCTTTTTTACAACTTCATGAATACGCTCATCTTCAAAATCAAATAAAAGTTCCTCTAACTCTCTCTTTAATATGTATTCCATCTCTTTTCTCTCTTCTTTTGTCAACATCAGCCCAAGCAAATGATCACCTCAATAATTCCTTACGTAACAATAAACGTTTCGCTCATTTTCACTTATTACAATCCTATCATTCATTATATCCACTACTTACGATATTAATCCTTTGTTCTCTTTTTTATATTTACAGCATATATGTAACTGAAAAGGATTGGACAAAGGGGCGTAATATTATGTTTTTCTTTTTTATTACGAGTAAGAGAACTTTTAAACACATTAGCTTAATAGTGATACTTTCCTTATTTACAGCATGGCTACTCTTTTTAAAAACATATTCACATGAATCTGCTTTTTCAACTGCTACAGGTCCTAAAGTAATTTACAAAGGAGATACCGCTAAAAAGCAAGTTGCATTTACGTTTGATATTAGTTGGGGAGACAAAAAAGCAATTCCAATCCTTGATACTCTTAAAGAAAGACAAATTAAGAATGCAACCTTCTTCCTTTCTGCTGCATGGGCCGAAAGACACCCCGATATTGTAGAGCGCATCATGAAAGATGGACACGAAATCGGTAGTATGGGTTACAATTACACATCCTATACTTCTCTAGAGACGAATGAAATAAGACGAGACCTTTTACGAGCACAAGATGTTTTCACAAAACTTGGGGTAAAACAAGTCAAGCTGTTACGTCCACCTAGTGGCGAATTTAACAAGGCAACCCTTAAAATTGCAGAATCACTTGGATACACCATCGTGCATTGGAGTAATAATTCCAACGATTGGAAAAACCCAGGTGTAAATCACATCGTTTCCACCGTCTCTAATAATTTGAAAGGTGGAGATATTGTCTTATTACACGCATCCGATTCTGCCCTTCAAACAAATAGAGCTTTACCGCTGCTCCTGCAAAAATTAAAAAGTGATGGATATGAGCAAATATCCGTATCACAACTTATTTCCAACACAAGTACGAAAAGTGAAGATGTGAAATAGCTTCGTCCCTACTATTCTTCACGTATAAAAAGCTCTACTACCTTTCAAAAAGGTGGTAGAGCTTTTTTAATCACACCATTTCCAGTAATATAACTGCTGATATATAAAACCTCTCTCTATTAAGCAGATTTACTCGTTTTTCCGATTAAACGATGCAATACAAGTAATTGATATGCATTACATAACAATAGCGGTATAACCATTAAATATAACCAATCTGTATCATTAATCCGAAGCGCCGGTACCCATTCAAGAATCGTTACAACAACCATAAAGAACAGAGCTGGCACAAATGCTTTTTTATTTGTTTCTTTACTTTTTACATAAGCAACAATTGCTCCAAACGCAAATAAAATTCCAGCAACAAGTATGTTATTCCCCAATGAGATTTCCCCATTTGCAATAAGTACAGATCTTAAATACACAAAATCAAATAATACGAATGCAATAAAGAAGAGCTGGACTGCATTCCATAAAGACGATGAGCGAAACATCCCTAGTCCAAAACGATGGATTGTTAAATATGCAAAGAATCCCATTTGACTTATAACGCTAAAAATAAATCCTACACCCATCAACCAGAAAGATACCGCTAAAATCTCCTTAACGTCGAAATTTTGAAAAAATTCATCATACCTGTCCCACTCCAAGACAAAACCAATAATAACTGTGCTAATCCCACCAAGAAACAACGTCGTTAAAAATAGTCGTACCCACTTGCGGCTATTCACAACACATCCCCCATTATCCTTATATTTCTAATTAAATTGTATCAATGACAATTTCAAAAAGCTAGCCATGTTCATGTATAAATTCCTTAAAGATATTTATATTAAAAAGAGAGAACTGTGCTGAAAGGAGTTCCAACTTATGAAACGGATACTATTCATTTTCGTTTCTTCTTTTCTACTTATCGCACTTGTAGCATGCGCACAAGGAAAAGAAACGAAATCCGAACTAGATTACGATCAGACAAAGAAAATGATTGTTGATATTTTAAAAACAGATCAAGGTAAGAAAGCTATTCAAGATGTATTAACTGATGAAAAAATGAAACAAGCACTCATACTAGATGAAACAGTAGTAAAGAAAACGATTGAAGATGCCATGGTATCCGATAAAGGGCAACAATTCTGGGAAAAGCTCTTTAAAGATCCTGAGTTCTCATCAAAGTTTGCTAAAAGTATGGGGAAAGAACAAACCCAATTAATGAAAACCTTATTAAAAGACCCTGAATACCAAGCAGGCGTTATAGAAATTATGAAAAATCCTGAAGTAGAAAAAATGATGTTACAAACAATGAAGGGTAAAGAATACCGTCAATATCTACAACAAGTACTAACAGAAACTGCTGAAAGTCCACTCTTCCAAGCCAAGATGATTGATATCATTAGTAAAGGTGTACAAAAGGCTGAAAAAGGTGGATCTAATAAGAAAGAAGCAGGCGGTGACGGCGGTTCTCAAGGCGAGAAGAAGGAAGAACAGTGAAAATAATAACTATAATAACGAGTGGACAATGTATAAATTGTCCACTCGTTATTACTTTATCTTGCTATTAACAGACAAAATGGCCCTCTAGTTAAGCGAAAGGTTTACTAGTTGTTGCCAGTAACAGATGAACCCCACTGATTAAAATTTCGCTTTATTTTTGTGTAACAGCTGTTTTATCAATTACTGTTTCAGCTATTTTACTATAAATAATGCCGGTTGTATGTGTATCTTCATATACTGAAGGAGCAAAGTCTTCTTTATTCCAATCGGGTTGTTGCAGTGGAATACGCCCAAGAACATTCGTTTGTAGTTCGGTAGCTAACTTATCTCCCCCGCCTCTTCCAAATACATATTCTTTCTCACCAGTTACCTTACTTTCAAAATATGCCATGTTCTCAACAACACCGAGAATACTATGTTCAGTGCGTAATGCCATCGCTCCAGCACGCGCTGCTACAAACGCAGCTGTTGGATGCGGCGTCGTTACAATAATCTCTTTGCAAGATGGCAACATTGAGTGCACATCTAACGCAATATCACCTGTGCCTGGTGGCAAATCTAATACTAAATAATCTAAATCGCCCCATTCTACTTCTGTGAAGAAGTGGTTTAACATTTTCCCAAGCATAGGTCCTCTCCAAATAACTGGTGCATTATCCTCTACAAAGAAGCCCATTGAGATTACCTTTACACCTAAACGTTCCACCGGAATTATCTTGTCACCTCTTACGATGGGACGTTTTTCTATCCCCATCATGTCTGGCACACTAAAACCGTAAATGTCCGCATCAATAATACCAACTTTTTTTCCTAAACGAGCTAAAGCAACTGCAAGGTTAACGGAAACGGTTGATTTTCCCACGCCACCTTTTCCACTCGCTACTGCTAAGAATGTCGTTTTTGAATTTGGTGACAATAAAGATTCACTTTGCTCTGCTTCTTGTTCTGGTGCAAACTGAGCTAATTCCTCTTCTGTAAATTCTGCAAAACGAAGTCCAACTGTTGCTGCTCCAAGTTCTTTTAATAACTTTACAATTCCAGACTGCAACTGCATTTGTTCCGCTGTACCAGTTTTTACGATTGCAATTTTGACACTCACATGTTCCTTCTCAGGCTTGACTGTTACCTCTTTAATTGCACTTGTTTCTTTTAATGTTTTATGTAAAAACGGATCTACAATCCCTTCTAACGCTTCAACCACTTGTTCTTTCGTTACCATAATTAGCCCAGCCCCCTGTATGAAAAATAACGTAATGTTAATTGAATTTATCTCTGCTTATTCTTGAAATAAATGCGTTTACATTTCCAGTATAACATATTTTCGGAAAACTTCGTTAACGAGAGAAACTCAAAAAAATCCTCCTTATTCTGGAGGATTTCCTTTTTCCGTGAAATAGCGTAATATACCCCGGTATATTGCAGCTGCTACCTTTTGCTGATATTTCTCCGAATTTAACATATACCTTTCGTTCACATTCGATAAAAAGCCGGCTTCAATTAAAGCACCTGGTGTTTTAGAATACTTTAATAAATACACATGCGAAATTGTCTTAGCAGAACGATTCGTGTTCTCTAAACTTGTTCTCAATTCAGCCTGTATAAATTTTGCAGCACGTTCATTTTCAATTGAAGAGCGATAATAGAACGTTTGTGCGCCTTTCGATCCACTACTAGTTAAAGCATTTAAATGAATACTTGCAAAAAAGTCTACATCAGGTTTATTGATGATTTCTACACGTTTTTTTAAATCCTCTGCTTTACGTCTACTATATGACTTTGTATCTTTGTTAGCTAAATCATAATCTCCCTCACGCGTTAAAATAACTAGTGCACCTTGTTCTTGTAAATAGTCTTGTACCTTTTTTGTAATTTCAAGCGTAATATCCTTTTCTATAATATCTTTTCCTCCAACAGCCCCTCCATCTGGTCCACCATGCCCAGCATCTAATACAATTACTTTCCCTGATAAGGGTAAATTCCAAGCTCGCCACGATTTTGTAATTTGAAATTCTTGTTTGACTAAAAAAAACAATACAACCGCAGCGAGTGCAAAAGAGATAATTCGAATTCTCTTCATACCTTTCCTCCTCCAGCTAGTCCCTCTAATTACTTATATGGGACAAGAGGAAAGTTTATGCTTGTCTTAATGAAGCTTTAATCGATATCTTCTTTCACCTTTTTCATACCCTTCTTGCCACCACAATCCTATAAACTGCTGACAAGATTCAAAAAGTAATTCCTCATCTTTCAACTTTATTTCTCGCATAGTCATACTCGTTAAAAATTGAAATAGTGTTTCAGTTAATTGTTGTTCTTCTTCTAAAGCTCTATATTTCACATCAAAAAACGATTCACCATAATAACCAAATTTACTATATCTCGCTCCTAATAAATAAGATTCTATCCCTAATTCAATACAGTAATCTTCATACTGACGATGAAGCTCTTGCATTTGAAAGGCATCACGAATATTTGAACGTAATGTTTTTAATGATAATTCCCGCAACATCTTCCGCTCGTACTTTAACTGCTTTTCTTTTTGTTTTTCTTGTAAGCTGACAATGACATTCATAGTACTTATAAACCTCCCTAATACGTATTAGTCTAAACTTCTAAAGAAGAAGCATACGTGCGGCGGTAGCACTAAAATATTCCAAGCTATAAAAATTACAAAAGAGGAATGAAACATAAAAAAACCCCAACCAAAATGGTTGGGGTTTGTAGTTCGCAAAAATTAACGTTTTGAGAACTGAGGTGCACGACGTGCGCCTTTAAGACCGTATTTTTTACGCTCTTTCATACGTGCGTCACGAGTTAATAGACCTGCACGTTTTAGTGTTAGGCGGTATTCTGGATCAGCTTTTAATAAAGCGCGAGAAATACCGTGACGAATAGCACCAGCTTGACCAGTGTATCCACCACCATTTACGTTTACAAGTACATCGTAGTTACCTAAAGTTTCTGTTGCAACTAGAGGTTGTTTCACTACTTCACGTAATGCAGCAAATGGGATATAGTTTTCAAAATCACGACCGTTAATGATAACGCGTCCTTCGCCTGGAACTAGGCGTACGCGCGCTACTGAACTCTTACGACGTCCAGTGCCATAGTATTGAACCTGTGCCAAAGTAAGCCCTCCTTTAATTAATTATCCGCGAAGTTCGTAAACTTCTGGTTTTTGTGCTTGGTGTGGATGCTCTGCTCCAGCATACACGTTAAGTTTCTTAGAAACTTGACGGCCTAAGCGTCCTTTTGGAAGCATGCCTTTAATTGCAAGCTCTAACATTTGTACAGGGTAGTTTGTACGCATTTCAAGAGCTGTTCTTTGCTTAAGTCCACCTGGGTGGTTAGTGTGACGGTAGTAAATTTTATCGTTTAATTTATTACCTGTTAAATGAATTTTCTCAGCGTTAATAATAATTACATGATCACCCGTGTCAACGTGTGGTGTAAATGTAGGTTTGTTTTTACCACGTAAAATGGATGCTACTTCAGTAGATAGGCGACCTAAAGTTTGACCTTCAGCATCAACCACATACCATTTACGCTCAACTTCGTTAGCTTTTGCCATAAAAGTCGTACGCATGTGTTTCCCTCCTCGTTATCTTTTCCATAGAAAAAATCTATTGTTTATCTTAAACACGATTTCCTTCCGGGGCTAATCGTGGTTTTAGAAACAATACCATATGTTATGATATACTTTTGAGTTTCTAATGTCAAGCAAATGTTACACCAGGATTAGTTGTTATAGTTTACCTCCCATAGGTAAAGCCCATGACCTGGAGCCATCTTTCCAGCAAACTGACGATTTTGTTTCGCCAAAATCTCTGGAATGCTATCAGGATCAAGCTTTCCTTGCCCTACGTTAAGTAACGTACCAACAATAATTCTGACCATATTATATAAAAATCCATTACCTACAAAACGAAAAATTAATTCATCGTCTTGCTCAATTAACTCGATTTCATAAATTGTTCGCACTTTATCTTTTTTGTCAGTTTTTGCCGAACAAAAAGAAGTGAAATCATGCGTTCCAATAAAATACGGAATTGCTTTTCTTATTTTTTTGATTTCGAGCGGATATGGATATTGATATACGTAATTTCTACGGAATACATCCGCAGTCTTCGATAAGAATACACGATAACGATATTCTTTTTTCTCAACACCGTAACGTGCATGAAATTCTTCTGTTTTTTTCTCTACTTGCCTAATAACAATATCATCTGGCAACATTGTATTTAAAGCGTTACTCCATTGCCACTCTTCAAGAGACAAAGGAGTATCAAAGTGTATGACTTGTCCTTTTGCATGAACCGTAGAATCTGTTCTACCAGATGCCTGAACACGAACAAGTTCTCCCTTATGCAATTTCTGTAATGCTTTTTCTATCTCCTGTTGAACAGTACGATGCTTCGGCTGAATTTGATAACCACAAAAATGCATGCCATCATATGCAACCGTACATTTTATTCTATCCATTTCTCTATTCTCCATTACGATCGCACCCATGCCAAAATACAAGCTAAACAAAATAAGCTTACAATCGTTACTGTATCGCTTGTTTTCCAGCGTAGTTGCCTAAATTTAGTACGTCCTTCACCACTTTGATATCCACGAGCTTCCATCGCAATAGCTAAGTCCTCTGCACGCTTAAAAGCACTGATAAACAGAGGAACAAGCAGTGAGATAATAGCTTTCATTCTATCTTTTATCGGTCCCCCAGCGAAATCAATACCACGTGATGCTTGTGCTTTCATTATTTTACTCGTTTCATCCATTAATGTCGGAATAAAACGAAGAGAAATTGACATCATTAATGCGATTTCATGAACAGGAACCTTTATACGCTTCAACGGCTTTAATAACGTCTCCAAACCATCTGTAATTTCAATAGGTGTCGTCGTTAACGTTAATAATGTCGTCATTAAAATAATAACGAAGAATCGTACAGAAATGTATATCCCTTGCTCTAATCCTTTTTCATGTATCGAAAACCAACCAAGCTGGAGTAGTACATCCCCCTCTTTATTTGTAAAAATATGCAGGAAAAATGTAAAAAGAAAAATCCATAAAATTGGTTTTAAGCCCGAAAGTACATAACGAATCGGCACTTTTGCAAAAAATAAAGCAATGAGTGCATATAAAAATAAAAATCCATATGAAATCGCATTATTTGCTAAGAAAACAACAAATACATATAAAAAGACAATCAGCAGCTTCGTACGTGGATCAAGTTGATGAATAAGTGAATTCCCCGGGATATATCTCCCAATAATCAACTGCTGCATGATTCATGACCACCTTTTCGTAACACCTGCACAACTTCATGAGTAAGATCCTCTAAAGATAAGGTAGCCTTTGGAATTGAAATACCAAACTTCTCTTCAATTGCACGTTTATACTTTAATGACATAGGAAGATCCACACCAATTTTCTCTAGTTCATCAGCATGCGAAAATACTTCCTCTGCACTTCCTTGCAAAAAGACCGTTCCTTTATGCATAACTACAATCTGCTCCGCATACTGAGCGGCATCCTCCATATTATGCGTTACAAGGATAACTGTAAGCCCCTTCTCCTTATGCAACTTATAAAACATCTGCATAAGTTCGTTCTGCCCTTTTGGATCTAGACCTGCTGTAGGTTCATCTAATACAAGCACTTCAGGTTCCATCGCCAATACACCCGCTATCGCAACACGCCTCATTTGCCCGCCACTTAACTCAAACGGTGAACGTGTTAACAGTTCTGGCTCTAACCCTACAAGTTCAATTGCCTCTCTTGCCTTTTGCTTCGCTTCTTCTACAGATACTCCAAAATTAGTAGGGCCGAAACAAATATCTTTCTCCACAGTCTCTTCAAACAACTGATGTTCTGGGAATTGAAAGACAACCCCTACTTTTTTACGTAGTGGCTTTAGCTTTTTTTCTTTCTTTCCTGCCGAAATCAAATGTTCACCAATTTGAACTGTACCATTTGTCGGCTGCAATAAACCATTTAAATGTTGAATCATCGTCGACTTACCTGAACCAGTATGACCGATAATGGCATAATAGCCCCCACTTGGAAACGACACGTCTACATCATAAAGTGCGCGTCTTTCAAATGGAGTTTTATATTGATAACGATGTTCTACTTTTTGGAATGTAATCTCCAAAGTTCGTTCACCAAGCTTTCCATTGTAAGATGCGTATTTTGCAAAAGAATTTCATTTCTTTTTAATAATTCTGCTATTTTCACCGAAAACGGTACATCTAATCCAATTTCTTGGAGCATATGAGAGGACTTGAAAATTTTCTCTGGAGTCCCTTCCTCTAATATTTCTCCCTTATTTAAAATAATGACACGATCTGACTGTGCCGCTTCTTCTAAATCGTGCGTAATTGATAGCACAGTAATACCTTTTTGATTAACAAGTTGTCTAACCGTTTCTACTACTTCACGTCTTCCTTGAGGATCTAACATTGACGTTGCTTCATCTAATATTAAAATAGATGGCTGAAGTGCTAAAACGCCTGCTATTGCCACTCGCTGCTTTTGCCCACCAGATAAGGAATGAGGCTCATCATTAAGAAAATCTTCCATACGGACAAGTCGTAAGGCCTGTTCTAATCTTTCAATCATTTGTTCTCTGGGCATTCCGATATTCTCTAAGCCAAATACAACATCATCTTGCACTGTTGTTCCAACAAATTGATTATCTGGATTTTGAAATACCATTCCAATTTGTTTTCGAACATCCCATACCGTTTCCTCTGATAAAACCATTGAATCATTTACTGTAATAGTCCCTGCTTCCGGCAAAAACAAACCATTCAATAATTTTGCAAGTGTAGACTTCCCTGAACCGTTTTGTCCAATAATAGATACCCATTCTCCCTCATATAAGGAAAATGAAACATCTTTTAATACATACGTGGCTGCCCCAGGATATTGAAATGATATATTTCCTATCCGAAGTTTCTCTTTTTTCAATAGAAGGCACCCTTTCCTTCGCCAAGCTCGCCTATTTTTATATTTAAAAAAAAGGGCCATGACCAGTTTCTTGAAAAGAACTGTCCTGCCCTTTTAATTATCATTATACTAACTCGATAATTACCATTGGTGCTGCGTCTCCGCGACGTGGACCAATTTTTGCAATACGAGTGTATCCGCCTTGGCGCTCAGCATAGCGTGGAGCTACATCAGCGAATAATTTTTGAAGTGCATCTTGACCAGTCTCAGCGTTAGCTACTTCATTGCGAATGAAAGCTGCTGCTTGACGACGAGCATGAAGATCTCCGCGTTTACCTAAAGTGATCATTTTTTCCACTACAGAACGAAGTTCTTTTGCACGAGTTTCTGTCGTTTGGATGCGCTCGTTGATAATTAAATCAGTAGCTAAGTCACGTAACATAGCTTTACGTTGCGCACTTGTACGGCCTAATTTTCTGTATGCCATTCGTAGTTCCCTCCTTTGTTCATGGGTTTAAATCCTCAGTCGTCTTTACGTAAACCTAAACCTAATTCCTCAAGTTTATGTTTAACTTCTTCTAAGGATTTACGTCCTAAGTTACGAACTTTCATCATATCTTCTTCTGTTTTGTTCGCAAGCTCTTGTACAGTATTAATTCCTGCACGTTTTAGGCAATTATAAGAACGAACAGAAAGGTCTAGTTCTTCGATAGTCATCTCAAGAACTTTCTCTTTTTGATCTTCTTCCTTCTCGACCATAATCTCAGCATTTTGTGCTTCATCAGTTAAACCAACAAAGATATTTAAATGCTCAGTTAAGATTTTGGCACCTAAAGAGATAGCTTCTTTTGGCCCGATGCTTCCATCCGTCCATACATCAAGCGTAAGCTTATCATAATTAGCCACTTGTCCGACACGTGTCTTTTCCACTTGGTAAGTCACACGTGATACTGGAGTATAAATAGAATCAATAGGAATTACTCCTATTGGTTGATCTTCGCTTTTATTTGCATCAGCTGGCGTATACCCACGGCCACGCTTTGCAGTTAAACGCACGCGGAAATGCGCATCTTTTGCTAACGTTGCAATGTGTAAATCTGGATTTAAGATTTCTACATCACTATCGTGAGTAATATCAGCAGCTGTGACAATACCTTCGCCCTGCACATCAATTTCCAACGTCTTCTCTTCTTCAGAGTAGATTTTAAGAGCTAACTTTTTCAAGTTTAAGATGATCGTCGTAACGTCTTCTACTACGCCCTCAACTGTTGAAAATTCATGTAATACGCCATCGATTTGGATAGCAGTAACAGCGGCACCAGGGAGTGAGGATAAAAGAATACGACGTAAGGAGTTACCCAAAGTAGTACCATATCCACGCTCAAGCGGTTCAATTACGAATTTACCATATTTAGCATCTTCGTTAAGTTCAACCGTTTCGATTTTCGGCTTTTCGATTTCAATCATTAACTAAACCCTCCTTCAAAACGTCGAAACCCCGGTTAAACAAAGGTATAAACCCTGTCTAACCGAAAGTCCCCCTTAGGCAGTTCCCGATTGTGCACAACAAGCGATGTTTCTGTACGAAATTTCTCGATAATGCATCATATCCATTATAGACAAAAGGGAAAATTCTATACAGAAAAATTACACACGACGACGTTTTGGCGGACGACATCCATTATGAGGAACTGGAGTAACATCTCTAATTGCTGTTACTTCTAGACCTGCAGCTTGAAGAGCACGAATTGCAGCTTCACGACCAGCACCAGGACCTTTAACAGTAACCTCTAAAGTTTTTAAACCGTGCTCCATTGCAACTTTAGCAGCAGCTTCAGCAGCCATTTGCGCAGCGAATGGAGTAGATTTACGAGATCCACGGAAACCAAGTGCACCAGCACTAGACCAAGAAAGCGCGTTACCGTGAGTATCTGTAAGTGTTACGATTGTGTTGTTGAAAGTAGAACGAATATGAGCTATACCAGCTTCGATATTCTTTTTCACACGTTTTTTACGAGTGTTTGTTTTACGTGCCATTGTTAGTTCAACCTCCTTTACTTATTATTTCTTTTTATTTGCTACTGTACGACGTGGACCTTTACGTGTACGAGCATTGTTTTTAGAATTTTGACCACGAACTGGTAAACCACGACGGTGACGAAGACCACGGTAAGAACCGATCTCCATTAGACGTTTAATGTTAAGAGATACTTCACGACGAAGGTCTCCCTCAACTTTAATACGATCGATAACATCACGGATACGTCCTAATTCGTCTTCCGTTAAATCACGAACTCGTGTTTCTGAAGAAATACCAGCTTCAGTAAGAATTTTTTCAGCAGTTGTGCGACCAATGCCGAATACGTAAGTTAAAGAAATAACAACGCGTTTGTCTCGAGGAATATCTACACCTGCGATACGTGCCATTCTGAATGCACCTCCTTCTGATTAACCTTGTTTTTGTTTATGTTTAGGGTTTTCACAAATAACCATTACTTTTCCACGTCTACGAATAACTTTACATTTTTCGCAGATTGGTTTAACTGACGGTCTTACTTTCATGTCTCGAACCTCCTTAAAGATTACGGAGTGCTATATTATTTAAAACGGTACGTAATACGACCACGATTTAAATCGTACGGAGATAATTCTACCGTAACTTTGTCTCCTGGTAAAATACGAATGAAGTTCATACGGATTTTACCAGAAACGTGAGCCAATACGACATGCCCATTCTCTAATTCTACTTTGAACATAGCATTTGGCAACGTTTCAAGAACGGTACCTTCGACTTCAATTACATCATCTTTAGCCATTCAATAGTTCTCCCTTCTTCAAATCAGTAACATTTTACACTGCTCTGAAATCCCGGAGAGCCAGCTACTTATAAAGTGGTAAGGATTTCGTATCCTGCTTCTGTAAGAGCAATCGTGTGCTCAAAATGGGCACACCATTTACCATCTACCGTTACCACTGTCCAGTCATCAGATAGTGTTTTTACATATCGTCTTCCTTGATTCACCATCGGCTCAACACAGATGACCATTCCCGGCTTTAATCTAGGGCCTCTATTTGGTGGACCATAGTGCGGGATTTGAGGGTCCTCATGTAAGTCTTGCCCGATTCCGTGACCAACATACTCCCTAACGATCGAGAATCCATTCTCTTCAGCATGGGTTTGAACCGCATGTGAGATATTTGATAATCTCTCGCCTGGTTTTACTTGTTCTAGACCAAGATACAACGATTTTTCTGTGACATCAAGTAGCTTTTGAACAGATTCAGAAATGTTTCCAACTGGATACGTCCATGCAGAATCTCCATGGTACCCATTGTATTTCGCACCAATATCGATACTGATGATATCGCCCTCTTTGAGCTTGCGCTTTCCTGGAATTCCGTGTACAAGCTCTTCATTTACAGAAGCACATATGCTCCCCGGAAATCCGTTGTATCCTTTAAAAGATGGCGTAGCACCATATTTTTGAATCGTCTTTTCCGCTATTTGATCGAGCTCTTTCGTTGTAATTCCTGGAGTAATGTGCTGTTTCAACTCTTGATGAGTTAAAGCAACGATTCTGCCAGCTTCTCGCATGATTTCTATCTCGCGAGGAGTTTTGCAGATGATCATTACGCTAAGCCCCGATGAGAACATCGATATCAGCAAATACTTTATTGATATCTTGCTCACCATTAATGCTTTTTAAGTAACCAAGCTCGTCGTAGAAATCAAGCAAAGGTTTTGTTTGCTTAATATTTACATCTAAACGATTTGCTACAGTTTCTTCATTGTCATCAGAACGTTGGTATAATTCGCCACCACATTTATCGCACACATCAGCTTTTGCTGGTGGATTGAATTCTAAGTGGTAAGTCGCACCGCACTCTTTACAAATGCGACGGCCTGTAAGGCGTTTTAATAACAACCCTGAATCCACATTAATGTTTAAAACATAGTCGATTTTTTTGCCAAGATCTTTCATAATCTCTTCAAGAGCTGATGCTTGTGCAACAGTTCGTGGGAAACCGTCTAGTAAGAAACCTCTTACGCAGTCTTCTTGACTTAAACGTTCACGAACAATTCCGATTGTAACTTCATCTGGAACAAGTGCACCTTTATCAATAAAAGATTTTGCTTGTAGACCCATTTCAGTTTCAGCCTTCATAGCTGCACGGAACATATCTCCTGTTGAAATGTGAGGGATGTTATACTTGGCTACAATCTGTTCGGCTTGTGTACCTTTACCAGCACCAGGAAGCCCCATTAAAATTAAGTTCATCCTTGTTCCCCCTCAGTACATGAGCATGTAGGGAAGATGGTTCTTCCCACTTACTCACTGCTTGATAAACCCTTTGTAATGGCGTTTTACCAGTTGGCTTTCTAGCTGCTTCATTGTTTCTAAAGCAACGCCGACAACGATTAACATACTCGTTCCACCAATCTGTGCAGATGGAGGAAGATTTCCCAATTTCGTAAAGATAACTGGTAAGATTGCAATCGCTGCTAGGAAAATTGATCCTACAAAGGTCAAACGATACAAGATTTTTGTTAGATATTGTTCTGTATTCTTACCCGGACGAATACCTGGAACATATCCACCTTGCTTGTTTAGATTCTCTGACATTTGCTCTGGATTAACCTGAACAAATGCATAGAAATATGTGAAGGCTACAATGAGCGCAACATATATGATCATTCCCACTGGGTGAGAATAGTTAAAGTTTGCAATAATCCACTGCGATACATCATGTTTCGGGAAGAACTGTGCAATAGTTGGAGGCGTAATTAAGAATGAAACAGCAAAAATGACTGGAATAACACCCGCACTATTTACCTTAAGCGGTAAATGTGTGTTTTGTGCTCCAGCATGATTCCCATTCCCTCCTGTTACACGCTTCGCGTATTGAATTGGGATCTTTCTAACAGCTTGTTGAATGAAAATAACACCAACAATAACTGCTAGCACAGCTAGTAAAATCAATGCAACTTTAACGATACTCATGAACAATTGATCTCCGATATTTTGAAACTGTTGTTGATACACTTGAGATATAACACTTGGGATCGCTGCAGCAATACCGCCAAAGATAAGGATGGAAATACCATTACCCACACCTTTAGCTGTAATCTGTTCGCCTAACCACATTAAAAATGCAGTACCAGCAGTCAGTACCGTAGCAATGTATAAATAAGTGCTCCAACCAGGATTCAAAATTAATTGCCCACCTACCATACCGTTAAAACCGATTGACATACCAAACCCCTGAATAAACGCAAGAACAATTGTAAAGTAACGCGTGAATTGCGTTAGTTTACGACGGCCCATTTCACCTTGCTTCGACCATTCCGAAAATTTAGGAACAACATCCATCTGCAATAATTGCACGATGATGGATGCTGTAATATACGGCATGATTCCCATCGCAAAGATGGAGAAGTTTTTCAAGGCGCCACCGCCAAATGTATTTAGAATACCTAAAGCATTTAATTGGTCTTGTGCTTTCAGTACGTCTCCATTTGTAAATGGCACTGGGATAAACGTGCCAATCCTGAATACGATTAACATCGCTAAAGTGAATAATATTTTACGTCTTATCTCAGCAACGCGCATAAAGTTGGAGATTGTACGAAACATTAGATCACCTCAACTGATCCGCCAGCTGCTTCAATTGCTTCTTTAGCACTTGAAGAGAACTTGTGCGCTTTAACAGTTAGTTTTTTCTCTACTGCTCCGCTTGCAAGAATTTTAACACCGTCGTTTAACTTGCTGATAACGCCAGTTTCCAGCAATAATTCAGGTGTTACTTCTGTACCATCTTCAAAACGATTTAACGTTGATAAGTTTACAATAGTAAACTCTTTACGGTTAATGTTTGTGAAGCCGCGTTTTGGTAAACGACGGAATAATGGAGTTTGACCACCTTCGAAGCCAAGACGAACACCGCCACCAGAACGTGCGTTTTGTCCTTTATGACCTTTACCAGCAGTTTTACCGTTACCAGAACCGATACCACGACCGACACGGTTACGTACTTTACGAGAACCTTCTGCAGGTTTTAATTCATGAAGTTTCATTCCCAGGCACCTCCTTATATTAATGAGTTATCCTTAAGCTTCTTTTACAGTTAAAAGGTGAGAAACTTTGTTGATCATACCAAGAATAGCAGGAGTTTCTTCCTTAACTACAGTTGAATTCAACTTTTTAAGACCTAAAGCTTCTACCGTCGCACGTTGATCTTGTGGACGACCAATTACACTACGAGTGAGGGTAATTTCTAACTTTTTCGCCATTTGTTTTCCCTCCTTAACCTAGTAGCTCTTCTACAGATTTACCGCGTAATTTTGCAACATCTTCAGCGCGCTTAAGTTCGCTTAATCCGTTCACAGTAGCGCGAATCATGTTGATTGGTGTGTTAGAACCAAGAGATTTCGAAAGAATATCTTGTACACCAGCTAATTCAAGTACCGCACGAACAGGTCCACCAGCAATAACACCAGTACCTTCAGCAGCAGGTTTTAAGAATACTTCACCAGCTCCAAAGTGACCGTTGATTGTGTGTGGAATTGTTGTACCAACTAATGGTACAGCGATTAAGTTTTTCTTAGCGTCTTCGATAGCTTTGCGGATTGCGTCTGGTACCTCTTGTGCTTTACCAGTACCGAATCCAACATGACCGTTTTTATCGCCAACTACAACTAGTGCAGCAAAGCGGAAACGACGACCACCCTTAACAACTTTCGCAACACGATTTATCGTAACTACACGTTCTTCAAGTTCTAATTTACTTGGGTCAATGCGATGCATCAATTTTCCCTCCTTTGACCATTAAAATTGTAATCCAGCCTCACGAGCAGCTTCAGCTAGAGCTTTAACACGGCCATGGTATAAGTAACCACCGCGATCAAATACTACTTCTTTAACGCCTTTCTCTACAGCACGCTTAGCAACTGATTCTCCAACTTTCGTAGCAGCTTCAGTATTGCTAGTACCGTTAAGAGCAAGGTCTTTATCAAGAGTAGATGCACTTACTAACGTTACACCATTCACATCATCAATAACTTGAGCGTAAATATGTTGGTTAGAACGGAACACGTTTAAACGTGGACGCTCTGCAGTACCAGTAAGTTTAGCACGTACACGTGCATGTCTTTTCTTACGAGTCGCATTTTTATCAGCTTTAGTGATCATTTTCTTGTCACTCCTTTCTCTCACCTAACGGGTTTACTTAGCAGTTTTACCTTCTTTACGACGAACAACTTCGCCTTCGTAACGAATACCTTTACCTTTGTAAGGCTCAGGAGCACGTACAGCACGGATGTTAGCAGCAAATTCGCCAACACGTTGCTTGTCGATACCTTTAATTACGATTTTAGTTGGTGCAGGTACTTCAACTTCAAGTCCTGCTTCCGGAGTCATTTCTACTGGATGAGAATAACCTACGCTTAAAACAAGTTTATCTCCTTGTTTTTGAGCACGGTAACCAACACCGACTAATTCAAGTCCGCGTGCGAAACCTGCAGTTACACCTTCAACCATGTTTCCGATTAAAGCACGAGTTGTACCGTGTAATGCACGGTGTTCCTTCTGTTCAGATGGACGCTCAACTGTTAGTGTATTTTCTTCAATTTTGATAGACATATCAGCATTGAATTTACGAGTTAATTCACCTTTAGGGCCTTTTACTGTTACAGTATTGTCTTCTGCAATTGTAATAGTAACACCTGCAGGGATTTCAAGAATCTTTTTACCAATACGAGACATGTGGTCACACCTCCGTTCGTTTTAAATATATATTACCAAACGTATGCTACTACTTCTCCACCAGTTTGTAATTGACGAGCGTCTTTGTCTGTCATTACTCCCTTAGATGTAGAAACAAGAGCGATACCTAATCCGTTAAGTACACGTGGTACTTCGTCAGCTTTAGCGTAAACGCGTAAGCCAGGTTTACTGATACGTTTTAATCCAGTGATTACACGTTCATTGTTTGCACCATATTTCAGGAAAATACGAAGGATACCTTGTTTGTTATCCTCGATGTATTCTACATCACGAATGAAACCTTCACGTTTTAAAAGTTCAGCGATCTCTTTTTTGATTTTAGAAGCAGGAACCTCTAATTTCTCATGACGTACCATGTTCGCATTACGGATGCGAGTAAGCATGTCTGCAATTGGATCTGTCATCACCATGTGTTTTACCTCCTTCCCATTTGTGGGTTTTACCAACTAGCTTTTTTAACACCAGGAATTTGACCTTTATATGCAAGTTCACGGAAACAAATACGGCAAAGTTTAAATTTGCGGTATACAGAATGCGGACGACCGCAGCGTTCGCAACGTGTATACTCTTGTACTTTAAACTTAGGAGTACGCTTTTGTTTCGCTATCATAGATTTTTTAGCCACGTTTTCGCCTCCTCTACTTAGCGTTGGCTTCCATTATTTTTGGAATGGCATACCGAATTGTGTTAAAAGTTCACGAGCTTCTTCATCAGTTTTCGCTGTAGTAACGATTACGATGTCCATACCGCGTACTTTGCTTACTTTATCATAATCAATCTCAGGGAAGATAAGTTGCTCTTTAACACCTAATGTGTAGTTCCCACGACCATCGAATGATTTCTTAGAAACACCACGGAAATCACGTACACGTGGTAAAGAAACCGATACTAATTTGTCGAAGAACTCATACATTTGCTCGCCGCGTAAAGTTACTTTCGCACCGATTGGCATACCTTCACGAAGACGGAAACCAGCGATTGATTTTTTAGCACGAGTTACAACAGGTTTTTGACCTGCGATTTGTGTTAATTCTTCTACTGCATTGTCTAAAGCTTTTGAGTTAGATACCGCGTCACCAACACCAGTGTTGATTACGATCTTTTCGATTTTCGGTACTTCCATCACAGATTTATAGTTAAACTTGCTCACTAGAGCAGGAGTAATTTCCTTTTGGAACTTCTCTTTAAGGCGATTCAATGAAGTGACCTCCTTTCTTAAGAAAATTATTTATCTAATAATTCACCAGATTTTTTTGCAATACGAACTTTTTTACCATCTTCTACTTTGAAGCCTACGCGAGTAGGTTCACCTGTTTTCGGATCTAAAATCATAACGTTAGAAACGTGAATAGGTGCTTCTTTAGTAATAATTCCACCTTGTGGATTTAATTGAGATGGCTTAGAGTGTTTTTTAACGATGTTAACACCCTCAACGATAACACGGTTTTGCTTTGGGAAAGCCACAAGGATAACGCCTTGTTTTCCTTTGTCTTTACCAGTGATTACCTGTACTTTATCACCTTTTTTTACATGCATCTTAATTCTGCACCTCCTTAGCAAGGCAATACCTTAAATTATAGAACTTCTGGAGCTAAAGAAACGATCTTCATGAAGTTGCTATCACGTAATTCACGAGCTACTGGTCCGAAGATACGAGTACCACGTGGGCTCTTATCGTCTTTAATGATAACCGCTGCGTTTTCATCAAATTTGATGTAAGAACCGTCCGGACGACGAGCTCCGCTCTTCGTACGTACTACTACTGCTTTAACAACGTCACCTTTTTTAACAACGCCACCTGGTGTTGCTTGTTTTACCGTAGCAACGATAATGTCACCAATGTTAGCATATTTACGACCAGAGCCGCCTAATACTTTAATTGTTAAAAGTTCACGTGCACCAGAGTTGTCAGCAACTTTCAAACGAGATTCTTGTTGGATCATGTTATGAAACCTCCCTTCGGACTAAAAATTCCGATTCGTCTATTTAGATAATAACCGCTTCTTCAACGATTTCAACTAAACGGAAACGCTTAGTAGCAGAAAGCGGGCGAGTTTCCATGATTTTAACGATATCGCCAAGTTTCGCTTGGTTTTGCTCATCATGGGCTTTGTACTTCTTAGAATACTTAACACGTTTTCCGTACAAGGAATGAGTTTTGTAAGTTTCAACTAAAACTGTAATCGTTTTGTCCATTTTGTCAGACACTACACGACCAGTATAAACTTTGCGTTGGTTACGTTCGCTCACTATGCAAACCTCCCCTCAATTTATCGATTAATTCCGATCTCTCTCTCACGAACTACAGTTTTCATACGAGCAATTGCTTTACGCACTTCACGAATGCGAGTTGGATTCTCTAATTGTCCTGTAGCAAGTTGGAAGCGAAGATTAAACAACTCTTCCTTTAAAGCTTTAACTTTTGTTTCGATTTCGGCAGTGGTTAATTCACGAATATCATTAGTTTTCATTAGATTCACCACCATTTTCTTCACGTTTTACGAATTTACATTTCACAGGTAACTTGTGAGCTGCAAGACGTAATGCTTCGCGTGCTACCTCTTCAGATACACCCGCGATTTCGAACATAATTTTCCCAGGTTTTACTACTGCTACCCAGCCTTCTGGTGCCCCTTTACCGGAACCCATACGTACTTCTAGAGGTTTTGCAGTGTAAGGTTTAGAAGGGAAAATTTTAATCCATACTTTACCGCCACGTTTCATGTAACGAGTCATTGCACGACGAGCAGCTTCGATTTGACGGTTTGTAATCCATGAAGCAGCTTGTGCTTGTAAACCGAATTCACCGAAAGCAACTTCAGTTCCACCTTTAGCACGACCACGCATTTTACCACGATGCTCTCTACGATATTTTACGCGTTTTGGCATTAACATATTATTTTCCTCCTTCCTCAGAAGCTTTCTTTTTTGTAGGAAGGACTTCTCCACGGTAGATCCATACTTTTACGCCTAATTTACCGTATGTTGTATCAGCTTCAACTGCTGCATAGTCAATATCAGCGCGAAGTGTATGAAGTGGAACAGTTCCTTCACTGTAAGATTCTGCACGAGCGATATCAGCTCCGCCAAGACGACCAGAAACCTGTGTTTTAATACCTTTAGCACCTGCACGCATAGCACGTTGAATAACTTGCTTTTGTGCACGACGGAATGATACACGGTTTTCTAATTGACGAGCGATGTTTTCGCCTACTAATTTAGCGTTAAGATCAGCTCTCTTAACTTCTAAAATGTTGATGTGTACACGCTTGCCTGTTAATTGGTTAAGAGCTTTACGAAGTGCTTCAACTTCAGTACCACCTTTACCAATTACCATACCAGGTTTTGCAGTGTGAATTGTAACATTTACACGATTTGCTGCACGTTCGATTTCTACTTTAGCAACAGCAGAATCTTTTAAGCGTACATTAATGTACTCACGGATTTTGATGTCTTCATGTAATAATGTAGCGTAATCTTTCTCAGCGAACCAACGAGATTCCCAGTCACGGATAACACCGACACGAAGACCAATTGGATTAACCTTTTGACCCATCGATTATCCCTCCTTCTTTTCTGATACCACAACTGTAATGTGGCTTGTGCGTTTGTTAATTTGGCTTGCACGACCCATTGCACGTGGACGGAAACGTTTCAACGTTGGACCTTCGTCAACGAAGACTTTTTCAACAACTAGGTTGTTAATGTCCATCTCATAATTGTGCTCTGCATTTGCGATTGCAGATTTTAAAACTTTTTCTACAACTGGAGAAGCAGTTTTTGGTGTGTGGTTAAGGATAGCAATCGCTTCACCCACTTGCTTACCTCGGATTAAGTCTACTACTAAACGAACTTTACGAGGAGCAATACGAACTGTTCTCGCTACTGCTTTAGCTTGCATTGAAGTGCCTCCTCTCATTATCTTCTAGTTTTCTTATCGTCAGCAAGGTGACCTTTATACGTACGAGTTGGTGCGAATTCACCTAACTTATGGCCAACCATATCCTCAGTGATGTACACAGGTACGTGTTTACGACCATCATATACAGCGATTGTGTGTCCGATGAACTGAGGGAAGATTGTTGAACGGCGAGACCAAGTTTTAACAACTTGTTTTTGCTCAGATGCAACTAATTTTTCCATTTTGCTCATTAAGTGATCATCGACAAATGGTCCTTTTTTTAAGCTACGAGCCATTTTGGTGCCTCCCTTCGTGATTGGCGTACGGTTCTAGAAATGAACCGTACTACAATCCCATTATTTTTTACGACGACGAACGATGAATTTGTCAGACGCTTTGTTTTTCTTACGAGTCTTGAATCCAAGAGTTGGTTTACCCCATGGAGACATTGGAGACTTACGTCCGATTGGAGAACGTCCTTCACCACCACCGTGTGGGTGATCAACCGGGTTCATTACAGAACCACGAACTGTTGGGCGTTTACCTAACCAGCGAGAGCGACCTGCTTTACCGATTTTGATAAGTTCGTGTTGTTCGTTACCTACTTGACCGATTGAAGCGCGACAAGCAGATAATACAAGACGTACTTCACCAGAAGTTAAACGTACAAGTACGTATTTACCTTCTTTACCAAGTACTTGAGCAGATGTACCAGCAGAACGAACTAATTGTCCGCCACGACCAGGCTTAAGCTCGATGTTATGAACAACAGTACCTACTGGAATGTTGATTAATGGTAATGCGTTACCGATTTTGATGTCAGCTTCTGGGCCAGACATAACTTCCATACCTACTTCTAAAGATTTAGGAGCAAGAATGTAACGTTTTTCACCGTCAACGTAGTTAATTAATGCGATATTCGCAGAGCGGTTTGGATCGTATTCGATCGTAGCAACGCGTCCTGGAATTCCATCTTTGTTACGCTTAAAGTCGATGATACGGTATTGACGCTTATGTCCGCCACCTTGATGACGTACAGTGATTTTACCTTGGTTATTACGACCAGCCTTCTTGCTTAAAGGAGCAAGTAATGACTTTTCGGGTCTATCAGTCGTGATTTCAGCGAAATCATTCGTAGTCATATTACGACGACCGTTAGTAGTTGGATTATACTTTTTAATTCCCATCTCAATTTCCCTCCTTCTTTAGTAAGAATTAAACGCCTTGGAAGATTTCGATTTCTTTGCTGTCAGCAGTTAGCTTAACGATTGCTTTACGACGACGGCTAGTAAAACCAGCGTGACGACCAACGCGTTTTGCTTTCGGCTTGTAGTTCATGATGTTCACTTTTTCTACTTTAACACCAAAGATCGCTTCAAGAGCATCTTTAACTTCTGTTTTATTAGATTTAACGTCCACATCGAACGTGTATTTTTTTTCAGCCATCATTTCCATAGAACGTTCAGTGATAACTGGGCGCTTAATGATATCACGAGGATCTCTCATTATGCAAGCACCTCCTCTACTTTTTCCACTGCCGCTTTTGTCATGATTAGCTTATCATGATGAAGCACGTCTAAAACGTTTACGCCATCAGCAGTGATTACTGTTACTCCAGGGATATTGCGAGCAGATAACTCTACAGATTCGTTTGCATCAGCAGTTACGATAAGAGCTTTCTTCTCAACAGTTAATCCTTTAAGTACTGCTAGCATGTCTTTTGTTTTTGGTGCATTTAACACTAGGTCTTCAAGAACTACAATGTTGTTCTCAACTACTTTAGTAGCTAATGCAGATTTGATTGCTAAACGACGAACCTTCTTAGGAAGTTTGTACGCATAGCTTCTTGGTGTAGGTCCGAATACCGTACCACCACCACGCCATTGAGGAGAGCGGATAGACCCTTGACGAGCACGTCCAGTTCCTTTTTGACGCCATGGTTTACGACCACCACCGCGAACTTCAGAACGAGTTTTTACTTTGTGTGTACCTTGACGTAAAGATGCACGTTGCATCATTACAGCTTCGAAAAGTACAGCTTCATTTGGTTCGATACCGAAAATAGCTTCAGCTAATTCGATTTCACCAACCTGTGAACCAGTTTGGTTATATACAGTAACTTTTGGCATTGGAATTCCTCCTTCCTATTGTGAATTATTTGCTAACCTTCACAGCGCCTTGAACAACTACAAGAGATTTCTTAGCACCTGGAACGTTACCTTTTACTAGTAATAAGTTGCGCTCAGTGTCAACTTGAACGATTTCTAAGTTTTGGATAGTAACTTGGTCTCCACCCATACGTCCAGCAAGTTTTTTGCCTTTGAATACACGGTTCGGAGCAACTGGGCCCATTGAACCTGGACGACGGTGATAGCGAGAACCATGAGACATAGGTCCGCGAGATTGTCCGTGGCGTTTGATAACACCTTGGAAACCTTTACCTTTAGAAATTCCTGTTACGTCAACGATTTCACCTGCAGCGAAAACTTCAACTTTTACCTCTTGACCAACCTCTAATCCGTCCACGTCTGCATCGCGGATTTCGCGAATGAAGCGCTTAGGAGTTGTAGATGCTTTAGCAGTGTGGCCTTGTTCAGGTTTGTTAGTTAACTTTTCACGTTTATCTTCAAATCCTAACTGGATTGCATTGTAGCCATCAGTTTCAGTTGTTTTCTTTTGAAGAACAACGTTTGGATTAGCAGCGATAACTGTTACTGGGATTAACTCACCGTTCTCAGCAAATACTTGAGTCATACCGATCTTTCTTCCTAAGATTCCTTTGGTCATGAGTTACACCTCCTACATTTTTAAGTTATATAATTTATAGTTTGATTTCGATATCTACACCAGACGGTAAGTCTAAACGCATTAATGAATCTACTGTTTGTGGAGTAGGACTCACGATATCGATTAAACGTTTGTGTGTGCGCATTTCGAATTGCTCACGAGAATCTTTGTACTTATGAACAGCACGAAGAATTGTGTAAATAGTCTTCTCAGTTGGTAATGGGATCGGACCAGAAACTGTTGCCCCAGAACGCTTAGCTGTTTCTACAATTTTCTCAGCTGATTGATCAAGAATACGGTGATCATAAGCTTTTAAACGGATACGAATTTTTTCTTTTGCCATTATTTTCCCTCCTTCGTTCGCCTATTTCTAAAATAGACCTTCTCCATGGAAATTTCCCCACACCATGCCATGGCAAAGCGGCCGGGTGTGTCAGCAACCTTCCACTTCATCGCAGTCAAAGACCAACATTGTCTATTATACAATGTTATTCGTCTAGATGCAAGCATCTTTTTGTTTGCATCTGCTTTTCTCTACTTTTGCTATTATACATGGCACTTTAAAGAATTTCAAGTTTTCATCTAACAGAATTCGTTTTACAGTTTCTGGATTATCTTTTGTTGTTTTTATATTACTATAGAAGAAACTCGTCAAAACAAAAAAACACACTCTTCTTCTTTAGATAAACGCAAACAAAAAACCTAAGGGAAAATCCCTTAGGTTTTTTTATATCAGCTAAGATTACTCAACGATAGTAGCAACTACACCGTAACCTACTGTACGTCCACCTTCACGAATAGAGAATTTAGTTCCCTCTTCGATAGCGATTGGAGCGATAAGTTCGATAGTCATTTCGATGTTGTCACCAGGCATTACCATTTCAGTACCTTCTGGTAATTGGATGATACCAGTTACGTCAGTTGTACGGAAGTAGAACTGAGGACGGTAGTTAGCGAAGAATGGAGTGTGACGTCCACCTTCTTCTTTAGATAATACGAAAACTTCAGCTTTGAATTTAGCGTGTGCTTTTACAGAGCCAGTTTTAGCAAGAACTTGTCCACGTTGGATGTCTTCACGAGCAACCCCACGAAGAAGAGCACCGATGTTGTCTCCAGCTTGAGCTTGGTCAAGAAGTTTACGGAACATTTCTACACCAGTTACAGTTGTAGAAGCATTCTCTTCAGCAAGACCGATGATTTCTACTACGTCACCAACTTTAACGATTCCGCGCTCTACACGACCAGTTGCAACTGTACCACGACCTGTGATAGAGAATACATCCTCGATAGGCATTAAGAATGGTTTGTCAGTTTCACGTTCTGGAGTTGGGATGTAAGCATCAACTTCAGTCATTAATTCAATGATTTTTGCTTCCCAATCAGCTTCTCCTTGAAGAGCTTTAAGAGCAGAACCTTTGATTACAGGAATGTCGTCGCCTGGGAATCCGTATTCAGATAATAGGTCACGAACTTCCATTTCTACTAATTCTAATAATTCTTCGTCGTCTACCATGTCGCATTTGTTTAAGAATACAACGATGTAAGGAACACCTACTTGACGAGAAAGAAGGATGTGCTCACGTGTTTGAGGCATTGGGCCATCAGCAGCAGATACTACTAAGATACCGCCGTCCATTTGAGCAGCACCAGTGATCATGTTTTTAACATAGTCAGCGTGACCTGGGCAGTCAACGTGTGCATAGTGACGAGTTTCAGTTTCGTACTCAACGTGTGCAGTTGAGATTGTGATTCCGCGCTCTCTTTCTTCTGGAGCAGCGTCGATTTGATCGTATCCGCGTGCTTCAGCACCACCAGCTTTTGCAAGAACTGTAGTGATCGCAGCAGTTAATGTAGTTTTACCATGGTCAACGTGGCCGATTGTACCGATGTTAACATGGGGTTTAGAACGTTCGAATTTAGCTTTAGCCATTCTAAATTCCTCCTTAGTTTATATAGGTTATTTTATATTTAGACTAGAAAGCGAAACTTACGTCCCACTTTCTAAGCTTACATAAGTAGTTATACTCGAACAATTGATAAAAATCAATTATTCGCCTTTATTTTTTTTAATAATTTCTTCTGAAACAGACTTCGGTACTTCTTCATAATGATCAAATGTCATTGAGAATGTTCCGCGTCCTTGAGTGTTAGAACGTAATGCTGTCGCATAACCGAACATTTCAGAAAGTGGAACCATAGCGCGAACAACTTGTGCGTTACCGCGAGCTTCCATACCTTCTACACGTCCACGACGAGATGTTACGTCACCCATGATGTCTCCCATGTACTCTTCAGGAATTACAACTTCAACTTTCATCATTGGCTCAAGAATTACTGGGTTACATTTAGAAACCGCAGCTTTAAGTGCCATTGATGCAGCGATTTTGAACGCCATCTCAGATGAATCGACATCATGGTAAGAACCGTCAACTAATGCTGCTTTAATGTCAACTAGTGGATAACCAGCTAGTACACCATTTTTAAGTGAGTCTTCAAGACCCGCTCCAACAGCTGGGATGTATTCACGTGGAACTACACCGCCGACGATTTTGTTTTCGAATTCAAATCCTTTACCTTCTTCGTTAGGTGCAAACTCAATCCAAACGTGACCGAATTGTCCACGTCCACCAGATTGACGAGCAAACTTACCTTCAACTTTCGCAGCAGCGCGGAAAGTTTCACGGTATGCTACCTGAGGAGCACCAACGTTTGCTTCGACTTTGAATTCACGGCGCATACGGTCAACGATGATATCAAGATGAAGTTCACCCATACCAGCGATGATAGTTTGGCCAGTTTCTTGGTCAGTGTGAGCACGGAATGTTGGATCTTCTTCAGAAAGCTTAGATAATGCTGTACCCATTTTATCTTGGTCAGCTTTAGATTTTGGTTCGATAGCTACAGAGATAACTGGCTCTGGGAATTCCATAGACTCAAGGATAACAAGGCTCTTCTCGTCACAAAGAGTATCACCAGTAGTAGTATCTTTTAAACCTACAGCAGCAGCGATATCACCAGCGTAAACTGTTGAAATCTCTTCACGGCTGTTAGCGTGCATTTGTAGGATACGTCCTACACGCTCACGCTTACCTTTAGTTGAGTTTTTCACGTATGATCCAGAGTTTAACACACCAGAGTACACACGGAAGAACGTTAACTTACCAACATAAGGGTCAGTCATGATTTTGAATGCTAAAGCTGCGAATGGTTCTTCATCGCTAGACTTACGTTCGATTTCTTCATCTGTATCCGGAAGAGTACCTTTAATAGCAGGTACATCTAATGGAGATGGTAGGTAGTCGATAACTGCGTCTAACAGAATTTGAACACCTTTGTTTTTGAATGCAGAACCACAGATTACTGGGAAGAATTCTACAGAAGTTGTAGCCTTACGGATACCAGCTTTAAGCTCTTCTACAGTGATTTCTTCACCTTCTAGGTACTTCATCATCATTTCTTCATCAAGCTCAGCTACCGCTTCAATAAGCTTTCCGCGGTATTCTTCAGCTAGTTCTTTGTGCTCTTCAGGAATTTCGACACGCTCGATGTCTGTTCCTAAATCGTTACCGTACATGTAAGCACACTCTTCAACAAGGTCAATGATACCATTGAACTCATCTTCAGCACCGATTGGTAACTGAATTGGATGTGCGTTTGCTTGTAAACGATCGTGGATTGTTCCTACAGAGTATAAGAAATCTGCACCGATCTTATCCATTTTGTTAACGAATACGATACGAGGTACACCGTAAGTAGTAGCCTGACGCCAAACAGTTTCTGTTTGTGGTTCTACACCAGATTGTGCATCAAGTACTGCTACCGCACCATCAAGTACGCGTAAAGAACGTTCTACTTCTACTGTGAAGTCTACGTGTCCTGGAGTGTCAATGATGTTTACACGGTGACCTTTCCATTGAGCTGTAGTTGCAGCAGAAGTAATTGTGATACCACGCTCTTGCTCTTGCTCCATCCAGTCCATCTGAGATGCACCTTCATGAGTTTCACCGATTTTATGAATACGTCCTGTGTAATACAGAATACGCTCAGTTGCTGTTGTTTTACCAGCATCGATGTGAGCCATGATACCAATATTACGAGTGTTTTCTAAAGAGAACTCTCTTGTCATTTGGTGTCTTGCTCCTTCCATATATGGATTGGATTTTTTATTTTAAGTAGCAAAAAAGCCACTTTATATTGTTACATATGCCAGTGTCCAGTACCCTCATTATGTAAAACGAGCGCCCAACGAAAGGGAGAGGCATTCTCCCTCTCCACACTTCCATAAGCGACAAATAAAGCGGTTTATGCTTACATTTATTTTACGTTGAATCCTACCAACGGTAATGAGCAAATGCTTTGTTAGCTTCTGCCATTTTATGAGTGTCTTCACGTTTCTTAACAGATGCACCAGCGTTGTTAGCTGCATCTAAGATTTCGTAAGCTAGACGCTCTTCCATAGTTTTTTCACCACGAAGACGAGCATAGTTTACTAACCAGCGAAGACCTAAAGTTGTACGACGTTCTGGACGAACCTCAACTGGAACTTGGTAGTTAGCACCACCAACACGACGAGCGCGTACTTCAAGAACAGGCATGATGTTCTTAAGAGCTTGCTCGAATACTTCCATTGGTTCTTTATCTGAACGTTCACGAACGATATCGAAAGCGTTATAAAGAATTGTTTGAGATTTACCTTTTTTACCGTCAACCATCATTTTGTTGATAAGGCGTGTTACTAGCTTAGAATTGTACATTGGATCTGGTAACACGTCACGTTTCGCAACAGGTCCTTTACGAGGCATATTGAGTTCCTCCTTTCATTATAAGTTTATTATTTTTTAGCAGGTTTTGGTCGCTTAGTACCATATTTAGAACGTCCTTGCATACGTTTGTCAACACCAGCTGTATCAAGCGCTCCACGAACGATGTGGTAACGTACCCCTGGTAAATCCTTTACTCGACCACCGCGAATTAATACTACGCTATGCTCTTGTAAATTATGACCGATACCTGGGATGTAAGCTGTAACTTCAATACCGTTTGTTAAACGTACACGAGCGTATTTACGTAACGCTGAGTTAGGTTTCTTTGGAGTCATTGTACCAACACGAGTACATACACCACGTTTTTGAGGTGCAGAGATATCAGTTGATTTTTTCTTTAAAGAGTTAAAACCTTTGTTTAACGCAGGTGATTTAGATTTCCATACTTTATCAGTACGACCATTTCTCACTAATTGGTTAATAGTAGGCATTTGATTATCCTCCCTTCGCATGTTTGTATGACCACATATCCAGGTGGTTCATTATTAGTTGAAAACAAAGTTTTTGCAAGGAAGAGCAAATGCTCTCTCCTCACAAAAACAGTTTTAACTTATTATTCCTATTGCTGAAGCTCCCACTTGAATCCCCGAAACTTTTCCAAGTTTACGAACTGATTCAACTTTTGTTATGGGTATGTTATGTTGCAAAGCAGTGCGAATGATAACATGGGTTAACCGCACATCAGCATCTTCTGCAATAACAACTTCTTTAACTATACCATTTTTAATTGCTTCCAATGTGCGTTTATGACCAACGACTACATTTTCAGCATTTGACACTTTTTGATAAGACATATAAATATCCTCCAAAGCATCGTTCAGGAGCAACCTTGATTATAGTAACATTTTGACTCATACAATGTCAACTAGGATTAGATGTTTTTATACAAAATTTACGACGGAAAATTTTACTGTTCCACATAAATCTCATCGTTTTCTACATTCATGTTATCTTGTGTTGTTTTTACAAGATCCACTTTGCGATAACGATTCATACCTGTTCCAGCAGGAACAAGTTTACCGATAATAACGTTCTCTTTCAATCCTAGAAGCTCATCACGTTTACCTTTAATTGCTGCATCAGTTAAGACACGAGTTGTTTCTTGGAATGATGCTGCAGATAAGAATGAATCAGTTTCAAGTGAAGCTTTTGTAATACCAAGTAGAACAGGTCTAGCTGTCGCTGGTTGTTTACCTTTCAGTAACACCTTCGCATTCGCATCAGTAAACTGATGGATATCTAGTAATGTTCCTGGTAATACGTCTGTTTCACCTGCATCACTTACACGAACTTTACGTAGCATTTGACGTACCATTACCTCTACGTGTTTGTCACCAATTTCTACCCCTTGCATACGGTATACTTTTTGAACTTCACGTAATAAGTATTCTTGAACTGCTGTAATGTCCGTTACTTTTAGTAATTCTTTCGGATCAATAGAACCTTCTGTTAACTCTTTACCGTGGCTAATTGGCTGTCCTAGCGTTACTTTCAGACGAGCACCGTAAGGAATAGCATACGTACGAGCTTCAACTTCACCCTGTACAACTACTTCTTGGCGATCTTTAACATCGTTGATCGCTGCGATAACACCGTCGATTTCACTGATAACTGCCTGACCTTTCGGATTACGAGCTTCGAAGATCTCTTGGATACGAGGTAAACCTTGAGTGATATCATCTCCGGCAACCCCACCTGTATGGAATGTACGCATCGTTAACTGTGTACCTGGCTCACCGATAGATTGAGCTGCGATAATACCTACCGCTTCTCCTACTTCTACGTCTGTACCAGTTGCTAAGTTACGACCGTAACACTTCTTACATACACCATGGCGAGTGTTACACGTAAACGCTGAACGAATATTTACAGTTTCAACACCCGAATTTTCAACGATATGAGCGATATCTTCAGTAATTAATTGGTTTTCACTAACTAATACTTCACCTGTTTCAGGATGTTTTACAGTTTTTCTTGCAAAACGTCCAACAAGACGATCATATAATGACTCAATTACTTCATTACCCTCTTTAATCGCACCAATTAATAGACCACGATCTGTTCCACAATCATCTTCACGGACAATTACATCTTGTGCAACGTCTACAAGACGACGTGTTAAGTAACCAGAATCGGCAGTTTTAAGTGCTGTATCGGCAAGACCTTTACGCGCACCATGCGTAGAGATGAAGTACTCAAGTACTGTTAAACCTTCACGGAAACTCGATTTGATTGGAAGTTCGATGATACGACCAGATGGATTGGCCATCAGACCACGCATACCAGCAAGCTGAGTAAAGTTAGATGCGTTACCACGGGCACCTGAGTCACTCATCATGAAGATTGGATTGCGTTTATTCAAGGATTTCATCAGTTTTCCTTGGATAACATCTTTTGCATTACTCCAGATAGAGATAACGCGATCGTAACGTTCTTCTTCCGTGATTAAACCGCGACGGAATTGTTTAATTACATTATCTACTTTTGCTTGTGCTTCGTGGAGAATTTCATCTTTTTCGCCTAATACAAGAATGTCAGATACCCCAACTGTAATACCAGCTTTTGTAGAGTACTTGAACCCTAAGTTTTTCATACGGTCAAGCATGCGAGACGTTTCTGTAATTTGGAAACGTTTGAACACTTCCGCAATGATGTTACCAAGGATCTTCTTGCTAAATGGCGCCACTTCTTCGCGACTAGCAATAATTTCTTTAATGTTCGCACCTTTTTCAACGAAATATTCCGCTGGTGTTTCTTTTTCAAGGTTTGAGTTTGTCGGTTCATTAATATAAGGGAACGACTCTGGTAAGATTTCGTTAAATATTAATTTACCAACTGTTGTTAATAGAAGCTTACCTTTTTGCTCTTCAGTAAACGTTACGTTATTTACTGAACTTGCAGCAACTGCAACACGTGTGTGCAGATGTACATATCCATTTTGATATGCAAGTATTGCTTCGTTTGCATCTTTGAAGACCATACCTTCACCGATTGCGCCTTCACGCTCAAGTGTTAAGTAGTAGTTACCTAATACCATATCCTGAGATGGAGTAACAACTGGTTTTCCGTCTTTTGGATTCAAGATGTTTTGTGCCGCTAACATAAGAATACGAGCTTCTGCTTGTGCCTCTGATGATAACGGAACGTGAACCGCCATTTGGTCACCGTCAAAGTCCGCGTTGTATGCAGTACATACAAGTGGGTGAAGACGAATTGCGCGACCTTCTACTAATGTAGGTTCAAACGCCTGGATACCAAGACGGTGAAGTGTTGGTGCGCGGTTTAGAAGTACTGGATGTTCTTTAATCACAGATTCTAAAACGTCCCAAACTTCAGGGTGTACACGCTCAATTTTACGTTTCGCACTCTTAATGTTGTGTGCTAACCCTTTTCCAACTAACTCTTTCATAACAAAAGGTTTGAACAGTTCAAGCGCCATTTCTTTCGGTAATCCACATTGGTACATCTTTAAGTTCGGTCCTACAACGATTACAGAACGGCCAGAGTAGTCAACACGTTTACCTAATAAGTTTTGACGGAAACGTCCTTGTTTACCTTTAAGCATGTGAGATAGTGATTTTAATGGACGGTTACCTGGTCCAGTTACTGGACGTCCACGACGACCATTATCAATTAATGCATCTACAGCTTCTTGTAACATACGTTTTTCGTTTTGAACGATGATGCTTGGAGCACCTAGGTCCAATAGACGTTTTAAACGGTTGTTACGGTTAATTACACGACGATATAAGTCGTTTAAGTCAGAAGTAGCAAAACGTCCACCATCTAACTGTACCATTGGGCGTAGTTCTGGTGGGATAACTGGTAGAACATCTAAGATCATCCAAGATGGTTCATTTCCAGAGTTACGGAATGCTTCTAATACTTCTAGACGTTTAATAGCACGAGTACGGCGTTGTCCTTGTGCTGTTTTTAATTCTTCTTTTAAGAAGTCTACTTCTTTATCTAAATCAATGTCTTGTAGTAGCTTTTTAATCGCTTCTGCACCCATAGCAGCTTGGAATGTGCTACCATATCGATCACGATATGCACGGTATTCTTTTTCAGAAAGTAATTGCTTCTTATCAAGTGGTGTATCTCCACTTTCTGTTACAACATAAGAAGCGAAATAAATTACTTCTTCAAGCGCGCGAGGGGACATGTCTAAGACAAGTCCCATGCGGCTCGGGATACCTTTGAAATACCAAATATGAGATACAGGAGCAGCTAATTCAATATGACCCATACGTTCACGACGTACTTTTGCACGCGTTACTTCAACGCCACATCGATCACAAACTACACCTTTATAACGTACACGTTTGTATTTTCCGCAATGACATTCCCAGTCCTTTTGTGGTCCGAAAATACGCTCACAGAACAAGCCATCTTTTTCAGGCTTTAACGTACGATAGTTAATAGTTTCTGGTTTCTTAACTTCACCGTATGACCAAGAACGAATCTTGTCAGGTGAAGCAAGTCCAATCTTCATATATTCAAAGTTATTTACATCTATCAAGGGGCCTACCTCCCTTTTAGTCTACAGGTTATCCCAATTATTCCTTAGTTGTCTCAACTTCGACATTCAATTTATCTGCTGATTGATGATCATCGTCATCTTCTGTATCACGCATTTCAATTTCTGTATCGTCGCTAGACATCATTTTAACGTCCATACCTAAACTTTGCAGCTCTTTAATCAATACTTTGAATGATTCAGGAACGCCTGGTTCTGGAACATTTTCACCTTTAACAATTGCTTCATAAGTCTTAACACGTCCAACAACATCATCAGACTTCACTGTTAAGATTTCTTGAAGAGTATAAGCAGCACCGTAAGCTTCAAGTGCCCAAACCTCCATCTCACCGAAACGCTGTCCACCGAACTGAGCTTTACCTCCAAGAGGTTGCTGCGTTACAAGTGAGTATGGTCCAGTAGAACGAGCATGAAGTTTATCGTCAACCATGTGCGCAAGTTTGATCATATACATGACACCAACAGATACGCGGTTATCGAATGGTTCACCAGTACGTCCGTCATACAGGATTGTTTTCGCGTCATTTGCCATACCAGCTTCTTCAATCGTGCCCCAAACATCTTCCTCACGAGCACCATCGAATACTGGTGTTGCAATGTGAATGCCCAGGTATCTTGCTGCCATACCAAGATGAAGCTCTAATACCTGACCGATATTCATACGAGATGGTACCCCTAATGGGTTTAACATGATATCGATTGGCGTACCGTCTGGTAAGTAAGGCATATCTTCTTCTGGTAAAATACGAGAAATAACACCTTTGTTACCGTGACGTCCGGCCATCTTGTCACCTTCAGAAATTTTACGTTTTTGAACGATATATGCACGTACAAGTTGATTCACGCCTGGTGGCAATTCATCGCCATCTTCACGGTTGAATACTTTTACGTCTAAGATAATACCGCCGCCACCGTGTGGTACACGTAGTGATGTATCACGTACTTCACGCGCTTTTTCTCCAAAGATAGCATGTAATAGACGTTCTTCAGCTGTTAATTCTGTTACACCTTTAGGTGTTACTTTACCAACAAGTAAATCTCCATCTTTTACTTCAGCACCAACGCGAATGATACCGCGCTCGTCAAGGTTACGTAATGCGTCTTCCCCAACGTTTGGAATGTCACGTGTAATTTCTTCTGGTCCAAGCTTCGTATCACGAGCTTCTGATTCATATTCTTCAATATGAATAGAAGTGTACACATCATCTTTTACAAGGCGCTCACTCATGATGATCGCATCCTCGTAGTTATAACCGTCCCAAGTCATGAAGCCAACAAGCACGTTACGTCCAAGTGCTAGTTCACCTAATTCCATAGAAGGACCATCCGCAAGGATTTCACCTTTTACAACTTCATTTCCAACACTTACGATTGGACGTTGGTTGTAACAAGTTCCTTGGTTAGAACGAATGAATTTTTGCATTTTGTAGCGATCTAAGTCGCCTTTTACTGTTTGACCGTCAACTTCTACATAGCGACGTACCCAAACTTCACGTGCTTCTACGCGCTCAACAACACCAGGATGTTTACAGATTACTGCAGCACCTGAGTCTTTTGCTGATACGTACTCCATACCTGTACCTACAATCGGAGATTCCGGATTCATTAACGGAACCGCCTGACGTTGCATGTTCGCTCCCATAAGTGCGCGGTTAGAGTCATCGTTTTCTAAGAACGGAATACAAGCTGTCGCTGCAGACACTACTTGTTTTGGAGATACATCCATGTAGTCGATGCGTTCTCTATTTGTGACAATGTTTTCACCACGGAAACGAGCTACGATATCTTCACTTAGGAATTCACCTTCATCAGATAATTTCATATTCGCTTGGGCTACAACATAGTTATCTTCTTCATCTGCTGTTAAATAATCAACATGCCCTGTTACAAGACCAGTTTCTGGGTCAACACGACGATATGGTGTTTCAATGAAACCAAACTCATTTACTTTCGCGAACGAAGATAATGAGTTAATCAAACCGATGTTTGGTCCCTCTGGTGTTTCAATCGGACACATACGACCGTAGTGGGAGTAATGAACGTCACGTACTTCAAAGCCTGCGCGCTCACGCGTTAAACCACCAGGTCCTAATGCAGATAGTCTTCGTTTGTGAGTTAACTCTGCTAATGGATTTGTTTGGTCCATGAACTGAGATAACTGAGAACTTCCGAAGAACTCTTTAATAGATGCAATAACAGGACGAATATTAATTAGCGCCTGTGGTGTAATTGCATTTGTATCTTGGATCGACATTCTCTCACGAACAACACGTTCCATACGAGAAAGACCGATACGGAATTGATTTTGTAATAGTTCTCCAACAGAACGCAGACGACGGTTTCCTAAATGGTCAATATCATCTGTATCCCCTACTTTGTATAGTAGGTTGAAGAAGTAACTGATAGAAGCAAGGATATCACCTGGTGTGATGTGTTTCACATCACGAGTAATATTTGCATTACCAATTACATTAATTACACGTTCGCCTTCCGACTCAGGAGCATAAATCTTAATAGATTGCAGCTCAACATCGCCTTCTACCACTCCACCCATTGGTTTCGCTGTTTTGAATCCAATGTTTTTCTCTAAGTAAGGTAAAATGCGATCAAGTGTACGACGATCTAAGATTGTTCCTTCTGCCGCTAAAATTTCACCAGTTTCTGGATCCACTAATGTTTCAGCTAAACGTTGATTAAACAATCTGTTTTTAATGTGTAACTTCTTGTTGATCTTATAGCGACCTACATTTGCTAAATCGTAGCGCTTTGGATCGAAGAAACGAGACACAAGTAAGCTCTTAGCATTTTCTACTGTTGGTGGTTCACCAGGACGTAGACGCTCATAAATTTCAAGCAATGCTTTTTCTGTGCTATCTGTGTTGTCTTTTTCTAATGTGTTGCTTAAGTATTCGTTATCACCTAAAAGCTCGGTGATTTCTTGATCAGAGCCAAACCCTAATGCGCGTAACAAAACAGTTACAGGAAGTTTACGCGTACGGTCAATACGCACATATACAACATCCTTAGCATCTGTCTCATACTCTAACCAAGCTCCGCGGTTTGGAATTACAGTAGCAGTAAAACCACGTTTTCCGTTTTTATCCACTTTGCCACTATAGTATACGCTTGGAGAGCGAACTAACTGGGAAACGATAACACGTTCTGCACCGTTAATTACGAATGTTCCAGTCTCTGTCATGAGTGGGAAATCTCCCATGAACACATCTTGTTCTTTTACTTCACCAGTTTCCTTGTTGATTAGACGCACTTTTACACGAAGTGGTGCTGCATACGTCACATCACGCTCTTTGCATTCGTCTACAGAGTATTTAGGTTCACCTAAGCTGTAGTCGATAAATTCAAGCGATAGATTTCCCGTAAAGTCTTCAATCGGAGAAATGTCTTGGAACATTTCTCGCAAACCCTCATCAAGAAACCACTGATAAGAAGAGGTTTGAATTTCGATAAGATTTGGTAACTCTAATACTTCACTAATACGGGCATAACTTCTTCGTTGGCGGTGGCGTCCGTATTGAACTAGTTGACCTGTCAACTGCTTCACCCCTCAAATCATGAGTATTATAAATGCACAAAAAAATTTGTGCAAAATCACAAATAAATACAACTACTGCTATTAGCGTAGTCTTTTTCTCTTAAAGATAAATACGTTGAGTCTTTCTACCTGCTCAAAAAAGAAAAATGGCTTCTATAAGAAAACCATCATTCTGTTTCATAATCTGCTGATTTTACTATCTTTTCCAAGAGAAACAAAAATATACATCTTTCTCAACGCAGAAAATCATATATTGGCATTGTATAATGTTAACATAGCCAAAAATAACCGTCAACGTTTTTTTGATTTTATGATATAATATCCTTTTTTCTTTTCTACAACCTCAACTTCAGAAAATACTTCTTCTAGTTTTTTCAGCGCAGATGGTGCACCTTGCTTCTTTTGAATAACAATCCAAAGCTCTCCACCTGGAACTAAATACTCCACAGCTTTTTCTAAAATCTCATGTACGATATCTTTACCCGCACGAATTGGAGGGTTAGATAGAATAGCAGCATACTTGCCATCTACATTTTCATAGACGCTACTTTGAAAAATACGTATATTCTCGATTCTGTTATTAGCGGCATTTTCTTTCGCAAGCCCAAGCGCCCTTTCATTCACATCCACCATGTGAACTTCACAACCTTGAAACTCTTTCGCTAACGACAAACCAATAGGACCGTATCCACAACCTACGTCTAATATATTACCTTTAATATCCGGCATTTGAAACGCTTCAATTAAAAGACGGGAACCAAAGTCCACCTCGTTTTTCGAAAACACCCCATGGTCAGATAAAAAAGTAAATTGAGATCCACGAAGTGGAAATTCCCATCGTTTACGATCACTTTTACTAGAAGGGTCGTTAGAAAAATAATGGTCTGCCATATGGCCACCTCTTTTCTTTACAGTTAAAAAAAAAGCTCGCATGAGAGCGAGCTTTTTTTAAAGCATCAAAAGTTAATTACTTAACTTCTACAGCAGCGCCAACTTCTTCAAGTTTAGCTTTCATTTCTTCAGCTTCCTCTTTAGAAACGCCTTCTTTGATTGCTTTTGGAGTGTTGTCAACTAATTCTTTAGCTTCTTTTAAGCCAAGACCAGTGATTTCACGTACAGCTTTGATAACTTTGATTTTTTGAGCGCCAGCACTTGCAAGTACTACGTCAAACTCAGTTTTTTCAGCAGCAGCTTCACCAGCGCCACCAGCTACAGCTACAGGAGCAGCAGCAGTTACGCCGAATTCTTCCTCGATAGCTTTTACTAAGTCGTTAAGTTCTAATACAGTCATAGATTTAACTGCTTCAATGATTTGTTCTTTAGTCATTGTAAATATCCTCCCTTAAATAGGTTTGTATTGTTTTATAGATAACAAGTAATTATCTTTTAAAAAATTAAGCGCCTTGCTCTTCCTTTTGTTCTGCAACTGCTTTAGTAGCAAGTGCAAGGTTACGGATTGGAGCTTGAAGAACGCTAAGAAGCATAGAAAGTAAGCCTTCACGTGATGGAAGAGTAGCGATTGCTTTAACCTCATCAAGTGTTACAAGTTTACCTTCGATTACGCCCGCTTTAATTTCTAAAGCTTCATGTTTTGTAGCGAAGTCGTTTAATACTTTCGCAGGAGCAACTACATCCTCGTTACTGAACGCGATTGCGTTTGGTCCTGTTAAGAATTCGTTTAACTCAGCCATTTCAGCAGATTCTGCAGCACGACGAGTTAGAGAGTTTTTGTAAACTTTGAACTCAACGCCAGCTTCACGTAATTGCTTACGTAATTCTGTTGCTTCAGAAACTGTTAAACCACGGTAGTCAACAACGATTGTAGATTTACTAGCACGAAGTTTGTCCGCGATTTCAGTTACAACTTGTTGTTTAGTTTCGATTACTTTGCTCATGTTATTACACCTCCTGTAGATTATATAGAAGATGTACCGAAAGTGCACTAAAAACCTCCATGCCCAACTTGTAGACATGGAGGCATATAGTCACAGAAAAAAATTCCGTTTCGTATATTAACACCTAGGTAGGAAATTAAGTCTATTGACACCTACTGTCTACGGTACACTATTTAAATTCACAACATAAATAATTATATTAAATCTTCTTTATGAAGTCAACTTCCAATTTTTACGCTAATGTAGAAACGTCTACACGTACGCCAGGTCCCATTGTAGAAGCAACTGTTACGTTCTTCATGTAAGTACCTTTTGCAGCAGATGGCTTAACTTTTAATAAAGTGTCAGCGATTGTTTTGAAGTTTTCTACTAATTTAGCATCTTCGAAAGATACTTTACCGATTGGAACGTGGATGTTACCAGCTTTATCAACGCGGTATTCAACTTTACCAGCTTTGATTTCGTTAACAGCTTTAGTTACATCGAAAGTAACTGTTCCAGTTTTAGGGTTTGGCATTAAACCTTTAGGTCCTAATACGCGACCAAGTTTACCAACTTCACCCATCATGTCAGGAGTTGCTACTACTACATCGAAATCGAACCAACCTTGTTGGATTTTACCGATGTAATCAGTATCGCCTACGAAGTCAGCACCAGCAGCTTCAGCTTCTTTAGCTTTTTCACCTTTAGCGAACACTAATACACGTTGTACTTTACCAGTACCGTGTGGAAGAACAACTGCACCACGGATTTGTTGGTCAGCTTTCTTAGGGTCAACACCTAAACGGAATGCAGCTTCTACAGTTGCATCAAATTTAGCTGTGTTTGTTTTCTTTACTAATTCTACTGCTTCTGTTGCAGAGTAAGCAGATGCACGATCAACAAGCTTTGCAGCTTCTACGTACTTTTTACCTCTTTTAGCCATTTTTATTTCCTCCTCGAATGTGGTTTTAGCGGAATAACCTCCCACGTTTACGCCTGTTTTCAGGTATAACCTGAGGATGAGCGCCATCCATTTATTTAAAAACAATAATCATTTACGATAATAAAGGTTGCGAATTGGAATTCCAGACCCGCAACCTTTTTTAAAAACAAATCGAATTAGTCTTCGATAACGATGCCCATACTGCGTGCAGTACCTTCAACCATACGCATTGCAGCTTCTACGCTAGCAGCGTTTAGGTCAGGCATTTTAGTTTCAGCGATTTCGCGTACTTTATCACGCTTAACAGTTGCCACTTTATTACGGTTTGGTTCACCAGAACCAGACTCAATACCAGCTACTTTCTTAAGAAGAACAGCAGCAGGAGGAGTTTTAGTAATGAAAGTGAATGAACGGTCCTCAAATACCGTAATTTCAACAGGGATGATAAGACCAGCTTGATCTGCTGTACGAGCGTTAAACTCTTTACAGAAGCCCATGATGTTAACACCTGCTTGTCCTAATGCTGGACCAACTGGTGGAGCTGGGTTAGCTTTACCTGCAGGAATTTGAAGCTTTACCATTTTAATTACCTTTTTAGCCACGAGACACACCTCCTTAAGTCCGTGATGTGGTCAATTGGACAGTGATTTGCCCTCCCACGTCATATTTTATCTGTAAGGATAAAATCTTTCAAAAAACGTCTCCGATAACGAAGACGTACTGACTTAAAAGATATTATCACTTTTTACAATTCATTTCAAGTTTCATTTTATAATTTTTCAATTTGATGGAAGTCAAGTTCAACTGGAGTCTCGCGACCAAACATGTCCACAAGTACGCTAACCTTTTTCTTCTCCACATCAATTTCTTCAATAGCACCTGTATAATCTGCGAATGGCCCCTCATTTACACGTACTGTCTCATGAAGTTCAAAGTCGAAATCAACCACTTCGTTGTCCATTCCCATATGTTTCATAATGGTAACAACCTCCTCTTCTAATAGAGGTGATGGTTTAGATCCAGAACCAGAAGAACCAACGAACCCAGTTACACCCGGCGTGTTACGTACAACATACCAAGAATCATCAGTCATGATTAATTCTACTAATACATAACCTGGGAACACTTTTCTTTTCATTAATTTTTCTTTTCCGTTTTTCATTTCTACTTCTACTTCTTCCGGGACAACAACACGGAAAATTTTATCTTGCATACCCATTGATTCTACACGCTTCTCTAGGTTTGCTTTTACTTTATTTTCATATCCAGAATAAGTATGGACAACATACCAACTTTTTTCCATTCATTTAGGACGAGCGTCCTTCCCTCCCTGACGTACATTTTTTTGCGCAAATGAAAAAACCCGTTCACCGGGCTTTTACACAGTTCTTATAAATAACATTATATCATGGATAAGTGCTTCTTATTCAAGAATTAACCAAGAATTAACCGAATTAAAGAAGAAATGCCCATATCAACTACTGCGAAGAAAATCGCAAAGAACACAACTGTAGCAACAACAGTCGCTGTTGAGCGGAGTAATTCATCTTTTTTAGGCCAACTTACTTTTTTCATTTCGCGACCTACATCGCCGAAAAAGTTCGTTAAACGCATCTGCGGGACCTCCAGTGTATTATTTCAATTATTTATTTTGTTTCCTTGTGAACTGTATGCTGATTGCATGTTTTACAAAACTTTTTTATTTCAAGTCGCTCTATTGAGCTCGTATCTTTCATAGTAGAGTAGTTTCGATTTTTACACTCTTCACATGAGAGTACAACTTTTTTCCTCATTAGTTACACCAACCTTGTAACATTATGTCCCTAAAAATGTATCATACAATAAAAGACAATGTCAATGACATGCATTTTGTACTGTCTACAAAAGAAAACAGGTGATTTATTTTACACCTGTTGTACTTGTTATTTGTTATGAATTTAAAGTTGTACTTTCTCGCATTTCCATATATCGTTCCAATTTCCTCTTCACCCGCTGTAAAGCGTTATCAATAGATTTCACATGTCTGTTTAACTGTTCTGAAATCTCTTGATAAGAACGCCCATCTAGATATAAAGAAAGTACTTTTCTTTCTAAATCGCTTAATAATTCTGATATTTTTGATTCTATGTCTGTATATTCTTCTTGGCTAATAATCATCTCTTCAGGATCAGTTACCTTCGCTTCAGAAATAACATCCAATAATGTTCGATCAGATTCCTCATCGTAAATCGGCTTATCTAAAGACACATACGAATTTAAGGGAATATGTTTTTGCCTTGTTGCCGTTTTAATAGCGGTAATAATTTGTCGAGTGATACACAGTTCAGCAAATGCTTTGAATGAAGACAGCTTGTCCTCTTTATAATCACGAATTGCTTTAAACAACCCTATCATACCTTCTTGAACAATATCTTCTCGATCGGCACCCACTAAAAAGTAAGATCTTGATTTCGCGCGAACAAAGTTCTTATATTTGTGAATTAAATATTCTAGAGCGTCAGTATTACCTTTTCGAACTAACTCAACGATTGCCTCATCCTCTAAATCACGAAATGTAACGTCGCCTACACTTACGAAGCCTGCTTCCACCTTGATCCCTCCGACCGCTATTTATTTAGCAATATTATACAGTAAAAAGACAAAGAGCGTCAATGCTTCAACGCTCTCCTCTTCTTAATTTTTCTAATTTTTCTGTAATATCTTTACTAAATATCTTTCGCATGGCGGGTTGCTGTTCTTTCGTGTCTTTTGTACGCCTTCTTACTTGTTGCTCCATTGCCTGTACTTCCAACTCTAATTCACGCGCAGATTTCCGAAGGGCACCTTGCGCAAATATAACCCATTGTTCCGTGTAATCAGAAGTCGCAACATATATTCGTGTATTTATATTTCTAAGCTCTATCGCAAGTTGCTCTATCTTTTCGTCTGCAGTTTGATTCTTTCGTGTGAATATTACTTCCACACGAGATTGTTTCATCTTTTTTTCAATACCATGTACTGTATAGGCATCAAAGACTATCATCACTTTTGTACCTGTATAACCTTGATAATCCGCCATCTTATCAATAAGTGCATCTCTTGATGATTGTAAATCTACATCCCGCAGTTTCTTCAAATCTCCCCAAGCTCCGATAATGTTGTACCCGTCAACGATTAAAATATCGTTCATCTTTTATTTACCAATTTCGTGACGTTTACGATATACCTCATACATTAACAAACTTGCGGCTACGGAAGCATTTAAGGATGTAACTTTACCAACCATCGGTAGAGTGATTAGGAAATCACACTTTTCACCAATAATACGACTCATACCTTTTCCTTCACTGCCAATTACTAACCCAATTGGCATTTTACCATCTAAATTACGGTAATCCGTTTTCCCTTTGGCATCTGTACCAGCAATCCAAAGTCCACGTTCTTTTAATTCATCAATTGTACGGGATAAGTTCGTTACGCGCGCAACAGGAATGTATTCAATCGCTCCTGTTGATGCTTTCGCAACTGATGCTGTAAGCCCCACAGCCCTTCTCTTTGGAATAATAATTCCATGAGCTCCTGTCGCATCAGCAGTACGCATAATAGAACCTAGGTTATGCGGATCTTCAATCTCATCTAAAATTAAGAAGAATGGATCTTCATTACGTTTTTCTGCTACTTTGAATAAATCTTCTAACTCCGCATACTGATATGCAGCTACTTGAGCAATTACACCTTGATGATTACCCTCAACTAATTGATCTAACTTTTTCTTTGGTGCGTGTTGTAAAATAACCTTATTTTCTTTCGCTAACGCTAGTACAATCTGTACTTGTCCTTTGGCAGCACCTTCTGCGATCCAAATTTTATTTATATCTCTCCCTGATCGTAACGCTTCAATTACAGGGTTACGTCCGATAATATATTCACTACTCATGATGATGTGCCCCCTTCCTTTTCTTCTAAAACTGCAATTGCCTTATATACAATTTCGTCTAATCTTTCACGGTTATTTAATAAATGATGATAACCAATTAGCGCTTCAAAGGCTGTACTATGTCGATATGTTTGTACATCCGTATTTTTGGGAACTGTACCTGAATTTGCATTACGTCCTCTTCTTAATACCGCCTCTTCTTCCTCTGTCAAAAACGCCGTCTCTAATAAATGATAAACAACTTTCGCCTGTGCTTTTGCTGAAACAAAGCTCGTCCCTAATCGATGTAATTGATTAGGGCGAACTTTCCCTTTTTGAAGTAGGTGATAGCGGATATATTGTTCATATACCGCATCACCCATGTATGCTAACGCTAAGCTGTTTAATTGCTTTGCATCAATCATTCTTATCCTCTTTTCCATCTTGTACCTTGAGCGGTATCTTCTAAAATAATATTACGGTCTTTTAAGTCATCGCGAATTTGATCTGATAATGCAAAATCACGATTTTTACGAGCTTCAATGCGTTTTTGAATAAGTGCCTCAATTTCTTCATCAAGCAACTCTTCTTGCGCTAATTCTAACCCTAAAATATCAAATAATGTTTCAAGTTGTTTTACGTATGCTTCAATTACCACTGTAGACGTATGTTCTTCCAGTAAATATTGATTCGCATGATTTGCCACATTATATAACTCAGTGATTGCATTAGCAGTGTTGAAGTCATCATTCATCGCTTCTTCAAATGCAGTCTGGAATTTTTCCAGTTCCGCTAACCATTTCTCATTATGGTCTGTTAAATCAGTACTACTTTCCATACGGTGTTTTAAGTTACCGTAAGCCGTCTTAATTCTTTCCAGTCCGTTATTTGTGCTTTGTAATAACTCTTCACTGAAATTAATTGGATGACGGTAATGTACCGATAGCATAAAGAATCTAATTAACTGCGGATTATATTGCTTAATGATATCGTGAACTAAAATAAAGTTCCCCAATGACTTAGACATCTTCTCATTATTAATATTAATATATCCATTGTGCATCCAGTAACGTGCAAATGTTTTTCCAGTTAACGCCTCAGACTGCGCAATTTCATTCTCATGATGAGGAAATGCTAAGTCTTGACCACCAGCATGAATATCGATTGTATCTCCTAAGTATTTACGTGCCATTGCCGAGCATTCAATATGCCAGCCTGGACGACCTTTCCCCCAAGGGCTTTCCCAGAAGATTTCTCCTTCTTTAGCATCTTTCCATAAAGCAAAATCAAGAGGGTCTTGTTTCTTTTCTCCTACTTCAATACGCGCACCGTGACGTAAGTCTGCGATTGGTTGATGCGATAATTTACCGTATCCTTCGAATTCCTTCGTTCTAAAGTACACATCACCTTCTGATTCATATGCATATCCTTTATTCACAAGTTCTTGAATAAATTCAATAATGATATCCATATTTTCCGTTACACGCGGATGAACTGTTGCGTGTTTGCAACCTAGTGCCGTTACATCCTCAAAGTACGCTTCAACGAAACGGTCAGCAATTGTCGGCACATCTTCACCTAATTCATTTGCTGCTTTAATTAATTTATCATCTACGTCAGTAAAGTTGGATACATACTGCACATCATACCCTTTATATTCTAAATAACGGCGTACCGTATCAAATACCATAGGTGGTCTTGCATTCCCAATGTGAATATAGTTATAAACTGTAGGTCCACACACATACATCTTTACCTTATTTTCTTCTAATGGAGTAAACTCTTCCTTTTGACGTGTTAACGTATTATAAATGTGAATAGTCATTTTTATCCTTCCTTTCTACCTTTACTTCAAGTTGTTTTTTCAATTTATCAAGTTCTACTTCCATGACCTTTAACTTATCAAAAATTGGGTCTGGAAGGTCAGAATGATTTAATTCTTGACCGATTTTTACTCCATTTTGAATAACGACTCGGCCAGGTATACCTACAACTGTAGAATGTGCAGGGACTTCTTTTAATACGACAGAACCTGCTCCAATTTTAGAATTCTCTCCAACTGTAATAGAACCTAGTACTTTAGCACCTGTTGCAATTAATACATTATCCTGAATTGTAGGGTGCCTCTTTCCCTTTTCTTTACCCGTACCACCTAATGTAACCCCTTGATAGATCGTTACATTATCACCAATTTCGCACGTTTCTCCAATTACAACCCCCATTCCATGGTCTATGAAAAAACGACGACCAATTGTTGCTCCTGGATGAATCTCAATGCCAGTAAAGAAACGACTAACTTGTGAGATCCAACGTGCAATAAAGAAGAAATTTTTTTTATAAAAAGCATGTGCAATTCGATGGGCCCAAACTGCATGTAATCCAGAGTAAGTCAAAATGACTTCGAAATAACTTCTTGCCGCTGGATCCTGTTCAAAAACGACTTCAATATCTTCCCGAAGCCTCTTAAACATCGACGTTCCCTCCCCTTTATGGGCTGCTTTTTCGAGTGAACTAACTCCCTACTTATCTCCCTAAATCTTTATACACGTAGATAAAATTTATACTCACACCCAGTTTTACGGTATAAAAAAGACGCCTCTGTCATATTGACAGAGACGCCTTATAAGCGCGGTTCCACTCTGTTTAGGCTAAAAAAGCCTCAAACTCATCTCTGATAACGGTGTACACCGCTTCTGCTTACTTTACGCCCTAAGACGTTTCGCAAAACAATTTACTGTTCAGCAGAAGACTCGAAGGGGCATTTCAAAAATCCGCTTATAAACCACTTCCAGCCTAAAGGTGGTTCTCTCTGTAAAAAGCCTGATTTTCTACTTCTCCTTCTCGTCGCTTTTCCTTATTAGGTTTTAAGTATACTTATTATATTTCTAAACCTAGAAAATGTTAACCAATTACTTTTTGAAGACGATTTAAAACTTTTTCTTTTCCAAGAAGTGCAATAGCATTCGGAAGCTCTGGACCATGTGTTTGACCAGTAGTTGCAACACGGATTGGCATAAATAAGTTTTTACCTTTATGACCTGTTTCCTTTTGAACTGCTTTAATAGCCGCCTTAATTGCTGCTGGTTCCATCGCTTCTAGTGCTTCTACTTGACCAGCAAATGCACGAAGTACTTCTGGTACTTGTTCACCTTTTAATACTTCTTGTCCTTCTTCTTCATAATCAACATGATCTTTGAAGAACATTTCAGAAAGCTCTACAATTTCAGCTCCAAAACTCATTTGTTCATGGTATAAAGCAATTACACCACGGATCCAATCTTGGTCTTGTTCACTTAAAGTTTCTCCCACACGTCCAGCTTTCACTAAATGCGGTAAACTTAACTCTACAACCGTATCTAAATCTTGCTTTTTCATATACTGGTTGTTCATCCATTTTAGTTTTTGAGAATCAAATAATGCAGGTGATTTTGATAAACGAGCTGCATCAAACATTTTGATAAACTCATCTTTAGAGAAAATTTCTTCTTCACCCACTGGTGACCAACCTAATAGCGCAATAAAGTTAAAGATTGCTTCTGGAAGATATCCAAGCTCTTTATATTGCTCAATAAATTGAATAATAGATTCATCACGCTTGCTTAATTTTTTACGACTTTCATTTACAATTAAAGTCATATGACCGAATTGTGGGATATCCCAACCGAAAGCTTCATAAATCATCATTTGTTTTGGCGTGTTTGAAATATGATCATCACCACGAAGTACATGTGTAATCTCCATTAAGTGATCATCTACTGCTACCGCAAAGTTATAAGTTGGGATTCCATCTTTTTTCACGATAACAAAATCACCAAAATCATTTGAATGGAATGCAACTTCGTCTTTTACGATGTCTTTGAATGTGTAATCACGATTAGCTGGTACACGGAAACGAATACTCGGAATACGTCCCTCAGCTTCAAATTCTTTCATTTGTTCTTCAGTTAAATCACGGTGGTTACCTGCATAACGAGGTGTTTCACCACGAGAAATTTGTCCTTCACGCTCTGCTTCTAGCTCTTCTTCTGTCATATAACATTTGTAAGCTAAACCACGCTCTAATAAATCTAGATATAATTTTTTATAAATATCTAAACGCTCTGTTTGACGATATGGTCCAAATTCACCGCCAACATCAACACCTTCATCCCAGTCCATACCGAGCCATTTTAAATATTTTAATTGGCTTTCTTCTCCACCAGCCACGTTACGTTTTACATCAGTATCTTCAATACGAATAATAAACTTGCCATCTAAATGACGAGCAAATAAATAATTAAATAATGCCGTACGCGCATTTCCGATATGTAAGTGTCCTGTTGGACTTGGCGCATAGCGCACTCTCACTTGCTTTTCCATAATTGGTACACCTTCCATTCTTAATGTCTACACATTCTATAATTGTACAACAAAAAAATGTGATTATCCATCTTACGAATTAAAAACCATTATTTTTTCTGTAATAATACCACTGCTTGAGAAGCAATTCCTTCTTCCCTACCTGTAAATCCTAATTTTTCTGTTGTAGTTGCCTTTACATTAATGTTATCTATAGACGTTTCTAACAGTTCACTAATACGTTTACGCATACTTTCAATATGCGGTGCCATTTTTGGCTTTTGAGCAATAATTGTACAATCTAAATTCCCTAACTCGTAACCTTGTTCACGCACAAATTCCCAAACTTTTTGCAACAATACAGCTGAATCTGCATCTTTAAAAGCTGGGTCTGTATCAGGAAAATGCTTTCCGATATCTCCTGCTGCAATGGCACCTAAACATGCATCAGCAATCGTATGTAACAATACATCTGCATCTGAATGGCCGATTAATCCTTTCTCGTGTGGAATTGTAATTCCGCCAATAATTAACGGTCTACCTTCTGCAAATTCATGCACGTCAAAACCTTGTCCAATTCGAAACATTCTTTACATCCTCCTTGAGCTAAACCACTGAGCTTTATGACTCTATATTATATCGATATCCTTACAAAGAAAAGCCCGGCCATTGCCGAGCTTTCCTTTGTTATACACCATCACGGCTATTTTTTCAGAACATGAAGGAAACTTTCAGCAATTAGTAAATCCTCTGGAGTCGTCACTTTAATATTATAGTAACTCCCTTCTACTACACCTACTTGCTTTCCAATACGTTCCACGAGACTTGCATCATCTGTACCAAGAAAACAGCTCTGTTTTGCACTTCTATGAGCTTCTAGCAAAAGAGAAACAGAGAACCCTTGCGGTGTTTGTACAGCCTTAAGCTGAGATCGTTCTACCGTTTCGACAACAACACCTTGCTCTACCTTCTTAACTGTATCCTTTACTGGCACTGCACAAATGGAAGCTCCATATTTTTCTGCTGCTGTTAATACATCTTGAATCACTTTATTCGTTACGAATGGGCGCGCTCCGTCATGTACAAGAACGTATTCAACATCACTCGCATGCTGAATCGCGTTATATACACTATCTTGTCTTTCGGCTCCACCCTGAATAAATTGTACCTGTTTTTCAATCGGATACTTCTGCATTAATTCTTCAAAATACGGGCGTTCCTCTTCGTTAATTGCCATAACAATACTTTTGCACGCTTTATCTCTTTCAAAAGCACGTAATGTATGAACGATAATCGGTACTTCATTTATAAGTAAGAACAACTTATTTTTGCCAGCACCCATCCGCTTTCCTTGACCGGCTGCCGGAATAATTAATGTATACATATTAATAATCCTCTACCTATAATGCTTTTTCTAATAATTTACGTTTTGCGAAAATCATACGACCAGCTGATGTTTGTAATACGCTAGTAACCAGTACATTAAGTTGCGAACCTACATACTCTCTACCATCTTCTACTACAATCATCGTACCATCATCTAAGTACGCAACACCTTGGTTTTGCTCTTTACCATCTTTCACAACATAAACATTTAATTCTTCGCCAGGGAGTACAACTGGTTTAATTGCATTAGCTAAATCATTAATGTTTAACACTGTTACTCCTTGTAATTCAGAAACTTTATTTAAGTTAAAATCATTCGTTACTACAGTTCCACCGGTGATTTTTGCTAACTTTACAAGTTTGCTATCCACCTCTTGGATATCCTCGAAATCGCCTTCATAAATTTCTACCGGAATCGGCATCTCTTTTTGAATACGATTTAAAATGTCTAGTCCTCTGCGACCACGATTACGCTTTAAAGCATCGGAAGAATCGGCAATATGCTGAAGCTCTTCTAATACGAATTGTGGAATCACAATTGTTCCTTCCAAAAACTTCGTTTGGCAAATATCAGCAATACGTCCATCGATAATTACACTCGTATCGAGAATTTTCCAATGAGTCGTAGATTTTTCTGCTTCTGCCTCTTCGTTCTCGCTATTATTTTTCTTCTTACCTCCGCGTTGGGGTAATGTAAATAATCCTAGCAATTCATTCCTCTTTTTAAATCCTACTTGGAATCCTAAATATCCAAGTAAAAGAGTGAAGAACACTTGCAACACCGTACTAATAACCGGAATTGTAAATTCACGAATCGGTATTAAAATTAAATATGCAACAATAAGACCAGAGATCAATCCTAATGTACCAAATAAAACATCTGCTACAGGCGCCTTTACAAGAGCCTCTTCAATATGCTTAATAAGTTGAACAATATAATCTACAAGCCAAAATGTTGTTAAAAATAAAATAATTGCACCAATAATCGCACGAACATACGATCCTTCCAATAAAGGAACAGCACCGATGTCTAATACATTAATAACTTTTGGGATTAAGTAAATCCCTAACGCTCCCCCGATTACTAGAAAGAAGAGCTGTACGATCCGTTTTAACATCCAACCACCTCCTACTCATTATTAACCATTGTTTCGCTAATCAAAACGCCGAATGCAAAAGCGGACGTGTTTTTTTATAAATAGTTTTATTTACCAATATATCATATCATATACCAAAAATGTTCTAGTGTCGTTATATTATGGAATCAATGTAATATTCTTAATTGTGTCTACTCATATATAGATGCTCTTGAATTCTTTTTAGGCCTTCTCGTATTTTCTTCGCCCTTACTTCCCCAATTCCTTCCACATCATCCAATTCATGAATAGTCGCGCGACAAACTCCTTGCAACGTTTTGAATCGATTAATTAAATTTTCAATGATGAGTGGCGGAACACGAGAGATTTTGCTTGTAATTCGATATCCCCTTGGCGTCACACTTTCTTCTAAACTGGTTTGTCCTGGGTAGCCAAGTAATTTAACTAAATCACTATCCTCTAAAAGTTGTGTATTTGCAAGGTCCTGTAACTTTTTCAAAATTTGATGATGGTCTTGTGTTTTCTCCTGGTGGTAATCTTTAATTAACAATGCTGCCTCTGCTTCTAAATCAGCTAGTAATTCTGTAAGCTGTAAACGAATTAACCTACCTTCTGTTCCTAGCTCATGAATATAGCTCAATATTTCATTTTTAATACGCAGTACCATTTCAACACTATGTAAAACGTGAACTACCTCAGACATTGTAACGACCTCTTCAAATTCTAGAATGCCCAAATTCGTAATACCATCATTCCATACAGCCTTATATTTTTCTAACGTTTGAATAGCTTGGTTTGCCTTTGTTAAAATAACCCCTATATCTTTTAGTGTATAACGTAAGTTCCCTTGATATAGCGTAATTACGTTACGTCTTTGTGAAATGGCCACAACAAGGCTGCCCGTCTGCTTCGCTACACGTTCTGCTGTTCGGTGACGCATACCTGTTTCAATAGAATCAATAGATGCCTCTGGAACTAACTGTGCATTCGCTATTAAAATTTTACTTCCCGTTTCATTTAAAATAAGTGCCCCGTCCATTTTTGCTAATTCATATAAACTAGCAGGAGAGAATGCACAATTAATGTGAAAACCACCATCCACAATACTTTTAATCTGCTCATTATATCCAAGAACAATTAGCCCCCCTGTTTGTGCGCGAAGTACATTATCTATCCCTTCACGCAGTGGTGTTCCTGGGGCCACGAGCTGTAAAATATTAATCATACTTTTGACACGTTGCTTATTTTCTTCCATAGCCTAGCCTCCTAATGTCAAACGAAGCGCTTCTCCTAAATTAGAAACACCTACAACCTCAATCCCATCCGGAATTGTCCATCCTCCTAAGTTTTTTCTAGGAATAATAACACGTTGAAATCCTAATTTAGCCGCTTCTTGTACACGTTGTTCGATTCTTGATACTCTTCTTATTTCTCCAGTTAATCCTACTTCTCCTATTACTGCATCAGTTGGTGCCGTAGATTTATCCCTAAAACTTGAGGCTATACTTAAAGCCACTGCTAAATCAATTGCCGGTTCGTCTAATTTCAAACCACCAGCTACTTTTAAATATGCATCTTGATTTTGCAATAGTAAACCTGTTCTTTTTTCTAATACTGCCATAATAAGCGAAACACGGTTATGATCAATTCCCGTCGCCATTCTTCGAGGATTTCCAAAACTAGTAGGGGAGATTAATGCTTGTATTTCTACTAAAACCGGTCTTGTTCCTTCCATTGAAGCAACTACTGTTGATCCTGCAACACCAACCGGCCTTTCCTCAAGGAAGATTTCAGAAGGATTTAAAACTTCCGCAAGACCAAGCTCTTTCATTTCAAAAATACCCATTTCATTCGTGGAACCAAAACGGTTCTTCACAGCCCGTAAAATACGATACGTATGGTGTCGATCTCCTTCAAAGTAAAGAACTGCATCGACCATATGTTCTAACATACGAGGTCCTGCAATTGCTCCTTCTTTTGTCACATGCCCGACAATGAAAATAGGGATTCCTTTTGTTTTTGCAAGTTTCATTAATTCCGCTGTACATTCACGTACTTGTGCCACACTTCCTGGTGCTGACGTCACTTCAGGTAAATGTATCGTTTGAATAGAATCAATAACAACAAAAGCTGGATTCATCTCTTCAATATGTGCTGCAATACGCTGCAGGTCTGTCTCTGCTACAACAAATAGATTGCTACCCTTTACATGCAAACGATCTGCACGAAGTTTAATCTGCTTTGCCGACTCCTCACCCGATATGTATAATACATCATATGAAGAATCTGCTAGTTGTGATGAAATCTGTAATAGTAATGTTGATTTTCCAATCCCAGGGTCTCCACCAATAAGCACTAAGGACCCATCTACAATTCCACCACCAAGCACACGATTAAACTCTTGAAATTCTGTTTCAATACGTGCCTCAGACTTTGTTTCTACTTCGGTAAGACGTCTTGGTTTTGTTACTTCCGTTTGAATTGCATTCGCGTAATTAAGGCGCCTAGATGATACAACTGGCTCCATTTCTTCAACAAGTGTATTCCATTGACCACATCCAGGACATTTACCCATATATTTTGGTGACTGATAACCACATTCTTGACATATAAATTTCGTTTTCTTTTTAGCCATACCTTTTTATAGTTCACTTCACTTTCGTCTATAAACGTTTATCCTTCTCGTACAAGAAAGAGGGCTATCGCGTAGCCCTCTTTGTTTGTCTATACTTATTTTACCTTTTCCGCACTATGAATGACAAATGATTCTCCTTCTACATCAAAGATAACTTTTTGTCCTTTCTCAATAGCACCTTTTAAAAGTTCTTCTGATAGTCTATCTTCTACATGTTTCTGAATTGCTCTACGAAGTGGACGAGCGCCGTACTCACGATCAAATCCTTTATCAGCAATAGCTGAAATTGCCCCTTCCGTTAAGTGCAATTCGATTTCTTGTTCTTTTAAGCGATTCACTAACTGATTTACCATAAGAGTTACAATCTCTTGAATATGTTTTTTCTCAAGCATATGGAATACGATAATTTCATCAATACGGTTTAAGAATTCTGGACGAAATGCCTTTTTCAGCTCATCCATTACTTTACCTTTCATATCCGAATAATCACGGCTTTCATCTTGTACATTAAATCCAAGATGTTTGTTACGTTTTAACGCCTCGGCACCAACGTTAGACGTCATAATAACAATCGTATTACGGAAATCAACTGTACGTCCTTTAGAATCTGTTAAACGACCATCTTCTAATACTTGTAGTAAAATATTAAACACATCCGGATGAGCTTTCTCTACCTCATCTAATAAGACAACTGAATATGGCTTGCGACGAACTTTCTCTGTTAATTGTCCACCTTCTTCATATCCAACATATCCTGGAGGAGAACCAACTAAACGGGAAGTAGAATGCTTCTCCATGTATTCTGACATATCGATGCGAATCATTGCATCTTCATCACCGAACATAGATTCTGCTAGTGCTCTTGCAAGTTCTGTTTTACCTACCCCTGTTGGCCCTAAGAAAATAAATGAACCAATTGGGCGCTTCGGATCTTTTAATCCTGCTCTTGCACGACGAACAGCTTTTGCTACAGCTACTACCGCTTCATCTTGACCAATCAAACGATCATGGAGAATGGATTCTAAATTTAATAATTTATCAGTCTCTGTTTGTGCAAGTTTAGAAACTGGGATACGCGTCCATGTAGAAACGACATTTGCAATATCTTCTACCGTAACCTCTGAATTTTCTTTTCCTTGTTGCTCTTTCCATTGACGTTTTGTATCTTCTAACTTCTCACGTAAGCGTTGCTCCATATCACGTAAGGATGCAGCCTTTTCAAATTCTTGACTTTGTACAGCTGCATCTTTTTCTTTTCGAATCTCCTCAAGCTTCACTTCAAGCTCTTTTAAGTTTGGTGGTGTTGTATAAGAACGTAAGCGAACTTTTGAAGCAGCTTCATCAATTAAATCAATTGCTTTATCCGGTAAAAAGCGATCTGTAATATAACGATCTGAAAGTTTTACAGCTGCATCAATAGCGTCATCTGTAATAGATACACGGTGATGCGCCTCATAACGATCACGTAAACCTTTCAAGATTTGAATCGATTCTTCTAAACTTGGCTCATCAACATGAATTGGTTGAAAACGTCTTTCTAAAGCCGCGTCTTTTTCAATATATTTACGATACTCATCTAAAGTTGTTGCCCCAATACATTGTAACTCTCCTCGTGCTAAAGATGGTTTTAAAATATTCGATGCATCGATTGCACCTTCTGCTCCACCTGCACCAATTAATGTATGAAGCTCATCAATAAATAGAATAATATTACCTGCTTGGCGAATTTCATCCATCACTTTCTTTAAACGATCTTCAAATTCACCGCGATATTTCGTTCCAGCTACCACTGTACCCATATCTAGTGTCATAACACGCTTATCTCTTAAAGTTTCAGGAACTTCATTATTTACAATTTGCTGTGCTAATCCTTCTGCAATTGCCGTTTTACCTACACCAGGCTCACCAATTAATACTGGGTTGTTTTTCGTTCTACGGCTTAATACCTCAATTACACGTTGAATTTCTTTACCACGTCCAATAACAGGGTCTAAGCGATTTTCACGCGCAACAACTGTTAAGTCCCTTGCTAAACTGTCAAGTGTCGGTGTATTTGCATTTGTTGCTGAACCACCTTGATGACCTGAACTAGCTTCATTACTTCCAAGAAGTTGTAAAACTTGCTGTCTTGCTTTATTTAGACTTACACCTAAATTATTTAAAACACGTGCGGCTACACCTTCACCTTCGCGGATTAGACCGAGTAAAATGTGTTCTGTTCCAACGTAAGAATGACCTAGCTTACGCGCTTCATCCATAGATAATTCAATAACCTTTTTAGCACGAGGTGTATAATGTACAGTTTGAGAAGCTTCTGTTCCACGCCCAATTAACGCTTCTACTTCTTTTTGAACTTTCTCTGGACTTAATCCAAGAGCAATTAATGCTTTTGCTGCAATTCCTTCACCTTCGCGTACAAGCCCAAGTAAAATATGTTCTGTTCCAATATTATTATGCCCAATACGAATTGCTTCCTCTTGAGATAAAGCTAATACTTTCTGTGCTCTTTCTGTAAATCTTCCAAACATCATAGAAATCGCCTCCTACTTGCGCTTAGTTTTTTTCAATACGTAATCGCTCACGGATTAAGGTTGCTCTTCGATAATCTCTTTCTTCTGGTCCTAAAGGTCCACCTGCGTATTGTTGTAAAATACCTGGTTGCGTAAGAACCATTAGCTCAGTCAAAATATTTCTCGATATACCTTTTATATATCCTAGATCAATACCAAGTCGTACATCCGATAAGCAATTGGCTGCTTCTGCAGATTGAATTAAACGACTGTTTGCTAGTATGCCGTAAGAACGATAAACCTTATCTTCAAGTTCAATACTTGAATTTTGTACAATTAATTCTCTAGCCATTTTTTCTTGCTGTATAATTTGTTGAATGACACTCTTTAAATCTGCAGTAATATCTTCTTCAGACTTTCCTAGCGTCATTTGATTTGAAACTTGAAATATATTACCTAACGCTTCGCTACCTTCACCGTATATTCCTCTTACTACTAACCCTAATTTTTGAATTACTTGTATAATACGGCTAATTCTTTTTGTTAAAACCAGTCCCGGTAAATGAATCATCACAGAAGCTCTTAACCCTGTGCCAACATTAGTAGGACAGCTTGTAATATATCCAAGTGACTCATCAAAAGCGTATTCAACTTCTTTCTCAATCCAATTATCTATTTGATTGGCACTTTGAAGCGCCTCTGATAACTGTAATCCTGAAAATAGGCACTGAATCCGAATATGGTCTTCTTCATTAAGCATAACACTAATATGTTCACTTTCTGATAGTAGACATGCTCCATATTCTGTCCCTGCAAGATTTGGACTAATTAAATGCTTTTCGACTAAAACTCTCCTTTGAAGAGGGGTTAATTCATTCATCTTTAATAGTCCAAACTCCCCAAAGGACCCTACTGCTTTATTTATAAATTTCTTTTTGAATAATTCATGAATCTGTTTAGCTTCTTCTTCGTTTTGCATAGTGGAAAATTGATATTGTTTAAAATTACGAGCCAAACGAATTCGACTACTTAAAACAATATCAGAATCAGGGCCATCCCCCTTCATCCATGGACTAATTGCTTCGTTCATAATTTTGTCCAGTGACATAGAACTATTCCCCCTCCCTATGCTCACTAAGCTGTATTTCAAGACCTCGGATTTTATCCCTTACCTCTGCAGCTTTCTCAAATTCCTCTTTCTGTACGTATTGTTTCAGAATAAGTTTTAGTTCATCTAATTCTTTCTTTAAGTGGATATTTCCTTCTATACGTTCCGGAATTTTTCCACAATGTTCTGTATGCCCACCGTGAAGGCGTTTTAATAATGGCTTTAAATGCTCCTTAAATGTATCGTAACAAGAAGAACAGCCAAAACGTCCGACTTTTGTAAATTGTTCATATGTCATCTTACAATCTGGACACCTTACTATATCTGCATTTGAAAATCCATTTTTCCCTTCTTCAAACATTGTTGATTCACCGTGTAATAAACCAGCAAATAAATCATGAAATGAAAAGTTAGACTGCGATGATTGAAAGAAAGACGTATAGCCACTTTGCTCTGCACATTGCTCACAAAGATGAACTTCCGCCTTCTTCTCGTTAATTACTTTTGTATAATGTAAAGTTGCTGGTCTTATGTTACAGTTTTGACAAGTCATCACTATCCCCACCTTTACAACAGGAACGCTCTATCTCATGGTACTTTTCATACATTACTAGATTGTTCGCTTTCCTGAATCCATTTAAATAAAAGTGCATGTTCTTTTTCAAAACTTCTACAATATTTAACTGCTTTATCTTAGTTATCAATCTTTTACAAAAGTTATATTTATTTATATTTCAGTGTTCTTAACATTGCGCATAATATTCGAGCCCTAAGTTCATCTCGAGAAGGAATATCCATTGATAATACAGAACGGTCTATTACACTTAACATCAGTTTTGCTTCACGATTTGTTATGATTCCCTCTTCTATTAAACGTATAATCATACTTTCTGCATTCCCTTGCGCAACGCTATGATCAATCATATGAAGCATTTGATCAATAATGTCTATATCATCATGCAGTTTGACTTTTATAATGCGAATGTAACCTCCTCCACCACGTTTACTTTCTACTACAAATCCTCTTTCTAACGTAAAACGGGTATTGATTACATAATTGATTTGAGATGGTACGCACTCGAATCGATCCGCAATCTCATTTCTCTTGATTTCAATCACATTATTATTACTTAAGTCAATAACTTGCTTTAGATATTGCTCAATGATATCAGATATATTTCTCATTTATCCGCCACCTTTATTGACTTTGACTATCTTTGACTTTAATTATATACGTATTAATAAAATTTGCAACTCTTTTGCTTATTCACTATCCTAGCCACATTCCCCCGTATTTAAACAAAATATGAATACTTTAAACACATTTTTTATTACTATGGATTATAAAATAAAACACGAAAAAACACGAGTCATTTGACTCGTGTTTTAGTTGCTTGGCGACGTCCTACTCTCACAGGGACAAGGTCCCAACTACCATCGGCGCTAGAGAGCTTAACTTCCGTGTTCGGTATGGGAACGGGTGT
>NZ_JBQENW010000030.1:0-54513 GCF_052044835.1 Bacillus sp. 22475
GCCACACATCCATCAACTTAAGGATTTAGACTATTTTTGAAGTTAAAAGCACGTTACTATTTTCTTATGTTAATGAGAAAGGGTGACGTGTTTTTTATGAATATGAATCAAAAACAAGAATTATCTTTATTCGCTGAAGAGTTATATCGATATATGTCTCCCGCTACACTTAATCAATTAGCCATAGAAGCAGGCGGAATGAAACGAAAACGTAAGTGCCACGGGCACCATTTCTTATCTTTGTGTGTATGGCTAAATCAACAAGTCGCTACTACCTCTCTTACTCAACTATGTAGTCAATTAGAAACTTCAACAGGAGTTTTATTAAGTCCGGAAGGACTTAATCGGCGATTTAACTCTGCTTCTGTAGCCTTCTTTCGAACTGTATTTACTACACTTCTACAAGCTAAAATTGGAGGCGTATCTAAGATTTCTCATTCTCTTTCTTCCTACTTTGAGCGCATTCGCATCCTTGATTCTACAACCTTTCAGGTTCCAGATCGATTCGCATCTACCTATCCTGGTGCCGGAGGATGTAGTCATAAAGCTGGTGTGAAAATTCAACTAGAGTATGACTTGTTGAGTGGGGAATTTTCTGATGTGAAAATTGAACCAGGAAAACGAAGTGATCAGGCGTATGGTGCGACTCGAACAGGCATGATACAAAAGAATGAGCTGTATATTCGTGACTTAGGATATTTTCATCTACAAGACTTTAAGTCTATTCAAGACAAGCAGGGGTATTATTTATCTCGTCTTAAGTTACCAACTAAAATATATAGAAAAGAGTTCGAAACAGTGGTATTTAAAACAAAACCCTCTCAATTGAAACCAGTATATATACAAATTCATTTGGAAGACATTATGAAACAACTACAACCTGGCCAAGTGTATGAATTACACGATGTATATGTAGGGAGTAAGGACAAATTGCCTACTCGTATTGTAGTTTATAGGTGTACCGAGGAGCAAAAACAGAAACGCCTACGTGACCGAGCTATTCGTGAAAAGAAAAAAGGAATTACATATACAGAGCGTACAAAGCTTTTACAAGGTATTACGGTATATATGACAAACATTCCTACGGAATGGGTACCAAAAGAGAAAATCTATGATTTATATTCATTACGTTGGCAAATTGAGCTGTTATTTAAAATATGGAAATCTTGGTTTCAAATTCATCGTTGTAAATCTATTAAACAAGAGCGATTAGAATGTCATCTTTATGGGCAACTCATTAGTATTCTATTATGTTCTTCTACTATGTTTAAAATGCGAGAACTCCTATTACGTAAGAAACAGAAAGAGCTAAGTGAATATAAAGCGATGTACATAATTAAGGATTATTTTTCACTTTTTTACCAAGCATTACACAAAAACACCCAAGAATTATCAAAGGTTCTCCTTCGTCTGTTTAACCTCCTACAGCACAACGGACGAAAATCTCATCGATACGAGAAAAAGACAGTCTTTGATATTTTGGGTGTTGTTTATGAGTATACCACTTCTACTCATCAGGTAGCATAGTAAAAAATTGAAACCCGTCAGGGTTTATTTGATATGCCCGCTTTTATAAAATCTACAAAAGATAATAAAAAACTATATGGAAAGACCGCATTTTGTTTAAAAATATACCTTAAGTTGATGGATGTGGGGTACCGCCACATGCCCATCAAGCTAAAAATGGATTTTCTACGAAATTCCATTTTTTTAGTTGTGCCACTATTACCGTTTCTGTTTCGTTATCAGATAAGCTCAAATTTCTTCCTCATCTTAAAGTGGAACAAATTTATTACTTAAATTGTCTATTTAGTACACTTTTTAAATATGAATATATTTCTTAAAGTGACTTTAATAATTTTAAGTAAATCAACAGGAGAATTGAAAGGCAGGAGAAAGTTGCATGTCAGAAAATTATCGTTCTCGAGAGGAGCGACGACAAGTTAAAAAGAAAAAACAGCCTACTGCTAAGAAACAAAAAGCAAAAGGTAAAACATCGTTTTTTCGTAAGTTTTTAGTTAGTTGTTTATTACTTGGTATTGTGGGGTTAGTCGCAGGAGTTGCTACCTTTTTCGTTATGATCAAAGATGCTCCAAAACTTGAGAAAGCAAAACTTGTTAATCCGTTATCCTCAAAAATTTATGATAAAGATGGGAAATTGATATATGAATATGGAAAAGAAAAACGAACGAATATTATGTATGATCAGATTCCTAAGTTAGTAGAAAATGCGTTTTTAGCAACAGAAGATGCTCGTTTTTACGAGCACAGTGGCGTAGACTATAAAGGTACTGCACGTGCAGCCTTAGTCAGCCTAAAAGGGGATTACGGCTCTCAAGGTGGAAGTACGATTACACAGCAAGTTATTAAAAATTACTTCTTATCGATGGAAAAAACGTCAAAGAGAAAGGCGCAAGAAATATATTTAGCATATAAGCTAGAACAACAGTATTCAAAACATGAAATTTTAGAAATGTATTTAAATAAAGTTTACTTAGGTAACCGTTCATACGGAATCGCAACAGCAGTCCAAAATTACTATGGTAAGGAATTAAAAGATTTGACACTACCAGAAGTTGCAATGCTTGCTGGTTTAATGAAAGCTCCTAATAACTATGATCCAACAAAAGAACAAAATATCAAAAAAGCAACAGAAAGAAGAAATGTTGTACTTAAATTAATGAATCGACATGGTTATATTACAAAAAAAGAAATGGAAGAAGCATCAAAAGTTCCAGTAACAGAAGGACTTAAGAAAGCAACTGAACAAAAAGAAATGCCCTATCCAGCTTTTATGGATGCGGTTGTGAAAGAAGTTGAAAAAGAGTTGCCAGATGTTAATATCGGATCTGACGGTTTAGAAATTTATACAACATTAGATCCAAAGGCACAGGATTTTGCGGACAAACTTTTAAATAAAGATATTATTAATTATCCAAATGAGAAATTCCAAGGCGCTTTCACATTTATGGATACGAAAACAGGAGAAGTCCGTGCAATTGGTAGTGGGCGTGGTGAAAATAAAGCTGTTTTTAAAGGACATAATATTGCAATTGAATTAAATCGCTCAGCAGGTTCAACGATGAAACCAATTTTTGATTACGCTCCTGCAATTGAATATTTAAAATGGGCTACTTACCATCAAATTGATGACTCTCCATTTAAGTACTCAACGGGACAAGAAGTTAGAAATGCTGATAGAAAGCATTTAGGACCAATTACAATGCGCGATGCATTGAAAACGTCCCGAAATATCCCGGCAATAAAAACTGCAAAAGAAGTAGGAATTAATAAATCAAAAGTTTTCTCTGAAAAGCTAGGTATTACATTTAATGTAGCACCGACCGAATCAACAGCGATTGGTACAAATGAAGCGTCACCGACTGAAATTGCAGGTGCTTATGCTGCATTTGGTAATGATGGTAAGTATACGAGGCCACATTTTGTTAAGAAAGTCATTTATTCAGATGGTAAATCAAAAAGCTTTGAGCAAAAGTCAAAACGAGTTATGAAGGATTCTACAGCATATATGATTACTGATATGCTTCGTACTTTTGTTTCATCTGGGTTAGGTACAACAGCTAATATAAGTTCTTTAGATATAGCGGGTAAAACAGGTACAACAAACTATTCGTTAGAACAAATAGCACAATATAATCTACCAGAAAGTGCAACTCGTGATAGTTGGTTTGCTGGTTATACACCACAATATACGATGGCAGTATGGACCGGATATACAAAGGATAGTAAAGATGATTATATTAGTAGTAAAAATACGAAAATAGCTCAATTGATTTTTAAAGAAATGATGAGTAAGTTTGCTACAGATAAGTCACAATTTAAAATGCCAAACAGTGTAGTTCAAGAAGGTAGCGAATTACGCATTAAAGGTGAGAAGCATGATTCTTCTCCAAATACGAAAATAGCAAATACGACTGAACAGCCGAGTGAAAATAAGCAAAAAGAAAAGCAAAAGAAACAAGAAGAATTAAAGAAACTAGAAGAGCAAAAGCAAAGTGAACCAAACAATGGTAGTGACCTAGGAAATAAAACACCACCAAACAATGGTAATGGCCAAGGAAATACAACGCCGCCAAAAAGTGGTAGTGACCAGGGAGATACAACGCCACCAAACAATGGTAATAGCCAAGGAAATACAACGCTGCCAAAAAGTGGTAGTGACCAAGGGAATACAACACCACCAAACAATGGTAATGGCCAAGGAAATACAACACCGTCAAAAAGTGGCAGTGACCAAGGGAATACAACACCACCAAACAATGGTAATGGCCAAGGAAATACAGCGCCACCAAAAAGTGGTAGTGACCAAGGGAATACAATACCACCAAACAATGAGGATGACCATGGAACGCCACCGTCACCAAGTAATGATGGGAATACAGGAGAGGCTTCAGCTAATAATGGATAATATGTAATTATATAATCAAAAAACGCTATCCTTTTTGTAGAAATATACAGAAAGGATGGCGTTTTTTTCGTTTTTTGGATACAATTTTTTAGTTTAGTAACACTGGGGGTGATATCCAGTTATTAAACAATTTAAACCTCGCTACCTCCACTTGAAATTGTTATAATTAAAATGTTTTTAATATTTAGATAACGGAGGGGTGGAGAATGAAAATTGCAATAGTCTGTTTTGATAAATTTACTGATACAGATGTTTTTTTACCATGGGATTTATTAAATCGTGTACGTTTAGTTGGTGGTATTTCTGATTGGAATGTCCAACTATTAGGAACGGAAAAAACTCATATATCCATGTCTGGCTTACGTATCCCCATGACAGGAAGCATATCTGATATTCCTTACGCTGACGCTGTAATATTTGCAAGTGGTAAGGGTGTACAAGATTTATATCAAAATCAAGAATACCTTAATAGCATTCATGTAGATTCTCAAAGACAATTGATAGGCTCTATGTGTTCTGGTTCACTACTACTAGGAGCTAAAAAATTGTTAACAGGTAAAAAAGCAACTACATATCCATCCGTAGTAGAACAACTGAAAGAATTTGATGTAGACGTTATTGAGCAAAGTTTCGTAAACGAAGGAAATATCTCGACTGCTGCAGGTTGTTTTGCCGCTCAAGATCTCTCAGCTTGGATTATAAGAACCCTAATTAATGAAGACATGGTTGAAATTGTGTTAGAAACCGTTCGGCCAGTGGGCAAAGGTTTATATTTTTAATTTCAAATCAAGTCAAGAAATTGGTTGTTTCCCAATACGAAAAAAACGAGTTGAATTCTCATAAAAAACTGTAAAATAATAAAATTTTCGTTTTGGGGATACTTCAAAATCATAGCTTGATGGGCATGTGGCGGTACCCCACATCCATCAACTTAAGGAGAATAAACGCATCAAAACAAAAAAAGCCCCAAATTTTTCTTGAAAATAAGTTGGGGCTTTTGAAACAGAAAAGTATATTTTTAACTATGAAAACTACGATAAATTTTTCCTACTTATTAAATTCAGCAAGTAAAATTTTTTTAAAAGGATTAGGACTGTCAGTTCTACCCAAACCATTCCAATTGACGACCAACGTATGCTTGCCTCCAAGTTTACCTCCAACAAGAGTAGTAAACCCTAGAATGCCACCTGTGTGTCCCCATATCGAGACACCGCTTGGAAGCTTAGTTTCATAGATTCCAAGACCATATCCATCGATTCCTTCTTTTCCTGTAGGAACTGTAGTAAGCATTTGTTTTAGTTGCTGTTCTTTCAGTAATTTGCCACCAAGCAAGTAAGAGAAAAATTTGTTTAAGTCGTCAGCAGTAGAAATCATATCTCCAGCAGAGCTACCTGCACTTGGGTTATAATAAGTAACGTCTTTTAACTCACTTGCTCCTTCTGGTTGGACATATCCACGGGCATGGTTAGTGCCTGGAATAACACTTGAGTTGCCTGGTAGGAATGTATTCGACAATTCAAGAGGTTCAATAATTCGATTTTCAACCTCTTCCGCATAGCTGTTTCCAGTTACTTTTTCAATAAGAATGCCCAGTAATACGTATCCTGTGTTTGAATAAGACCAGCCCTTTCCTGGAGCAAAGTCTGGGGGAAGAGAAATCCCCATCTTCACTAACTCTTCAGCCGTATACGATTTTTTTGTATCCGTAAAATCAACGTCTTTTGACCTTGAGTATTCAGCGATACCACTTGTATGGTTCAATATCTCCCGGATAGTAATCTTGTTACCATCATATCCATTTCCTTGAATGACACCAGGCAACCAGTCTTCGATATGGTCGTCTAGCTTCAGACGATTCTCTCCAACTAATTGAAGTACAACTGTTGCGGTGAACGTCTTCGTCACACTCCCAATGCGAAAGCGAAAATCTGTTTTCATTGGTTTCTTGGTTCTCAGATCCGCTATTCCAGCGGCATACCCCCACGTTTTTCCACCCTCAGAAGTTTTAGCAAGTATCCCCGGGTATCCAAGTTGCAATGTATCCCGCATTGCTTGCTTGACGGAAGTACGATCTCGTTGAGTATTTGTTTGTAACGAACTAGATACATTTTGAGTAGGCTCTGCTTTTACAATTGAGGTTGGTGTTGTATATAACAGGGAACTTCCAGCTATTAAAAGGGCCAGACTTGCACATGTAATTTGATTACTTTTTTTCATAAGGCATTCCTCTCCTCTATTCATATTGTATAAGTGTTTGCTTACTGATCCTTACTTCCTGAAAAGACTTAGGGAAAGGCCCTCACGCATATAGATTAAAGCCCCAGTACAAAGGTATCTATCAATACCAACAATTTGAGCCATTTAAATCTCCATCCCTTCTATAACAAAATTATTCAAAGGTATGAAAGCATATTATCTACCCGTAGTTATTGTTAGGATTAACACAACATGAGACATAGCCCCAACCCATATTTTACTTTATTTATCCATGATATGTATTGAGAAAGAATGTAAATTCGAATCCTTTCCGTACCCCAACTATTGATCGTTTTTTTCACCTATTATAATTAGTTATTTAGAATTTCATAATAAAAAACTGTAAAAAAATAACGAGTCCCTTAACGTACAGGAAGCGGTTGAAAAATATGTCTAAACGCACAATTTTCTTTTTTTGATATGGTGCCCCCATGCCCATCAAGCTAAGAAAAACAAATACCCCCAAAACGAAATTTTCTGCTAACTTGTATTAAAAAGCCCATTTTTTGGTGTTATAAAACCTTTAAGTTGATGGACATATGGTGCCACCCATATAGTATAAGACTGTCCTTATTTTGAGCAAAAGCAATAATGGTTTAAAATTAAGGTATGAGACAAAGTTAATAAATAAATCGGAGGATGAAATGTATAAATTATTGATTGTTGAAGATGAAATGAATATAGCATATACGCTAAAAAACCATCTTAAAAAATATGGATATCATTGCCTCGTTGTAGAAGATTTTCAAAAGGTAGTAGAAATTTTTCAAGACTTTCAACCCCACCTTGTCATAATGGATGTTACCCTTCCTGCTTTTGATGGTTATTATTGGTCCCGTAAAATAAGACAAATATCAAATTGTCCTATTGTGATTCTCTCTGCTCGTATGAGTGAGGCCGATCAAGTGTATGGCATTGAAAATGGGGCTGATGATTTCATTACTAAGCCTTTTTTATTAGGAGTGATACTTGCAAAAATTAATGGACAAATTCGTCGTATATATGGCGAATATGCAAGAAATGTACAGGGAAAAATTATAAAAATAGGAAATACAGCTTTAAACCTGGACACTGTACGATTATGCACACCTAATCAGGAGGAGCTATTAACAATAAAAGAACTCCAGCTATGTACAATGTTCTTTGAAGCGTATCCTAATGTTGTAACAAGACAGCAACTACTTACAGCCATTTGGGATGAAGAAGAATTTGTTGAGGAAAATACCTTAACAGTAAATATTGCAAGAGTACGAAAGAAATTAGAAGCCATTCATTCTACTTTAGAAATTAAAACTATACGAGGAATTGGCTATCAATTAACGGAGAAACTTACATGAAGTTATTTTTAAAAGACCATATGAGCTTTATTATTTTGTATATCATTACATTTATTAGCTTACCAATTGTGATTCATCGATTAGATGGTTTTGAAAATCATTATACCTATTTTATATTTCTAGCCGTCTCTCTATTAATCATACTACTTTTTTGTCGTTATTTACGCCGTAAAAAAATGTATGCACATATTGAGAATAATAACATCCATACGGACAGTCTTATGATTTATCAGCCAATAGCTTCATACGAAAAAGCATACGCATCTCAGTTGCAATATATTCAATCCTTATTTCTATCAAAAGAAGAGGAATATAAGAGTTCTTTACATAATCAGCAATTAATGATTTCTCATGCTGTTCATCAAATGAAAACGCCACTTTCTGTCATTCAACTGCTTATACAATCTAATCAGTTTAAGGAACCAAATTCCCTTGCAGAATGGCAAAAAGTAAAAGTTGAGTGCGATAAACTAAACTTCTCTTTAAATCAGTTACTAACGTATAGTCGCTCTACTAAATTATTAGCAGATTTAAAAATAGAACCAATTCCGTTAAAACATATTGTGCAGGAAGTTATTAATGATTTAAGGGATTATTTTATTGAGGAAGAAATCTTTCCTAAGAGCACTATACCTGAGCATATAATTCTCTATTCAGATCGTAAATGGCTAAAGGTTGTGGTTTACCAATTATTAAGTAACGCTGTTAAATATGGAGAAAAATACTCATCCATTATAATCCACTATGAAAATGGGCAGTTATATATTAAAAATAAAGGAGAAACGATACCTGAAAGTGAAATAAAACGTGTTTTTGAATTATTTTACACGGGAACGAAAGGACGTACAAAAGGAGAAGCAACTGGTATCGGTCTCTATGTAGTAAAAAGTATTCTTACTACATTAAATCATCCATACCATCTATATTCTAAAGATAATGAAACAACATTTACAATAGACCTCTCAAGAAGTATAGAAACGGCTACCAAATAAGGTAGCCGTTTTGAATGTGACAATTTTGTCATATTGCTGTCACGTTGAAAGATGTTAAGAAGTAAAAGGCCCATCTATAATCAAATACTGAAAGATACAAAGGAGTGAGGTACTGATGTCAAACACCATTTTAAATGTAAAAGAGCTTCAAAAAGTATATACAGGAGAAATTTCCTATCAAGCATTGAAAGGTATTGATTTTAATTTAAACATGAATGAGTTTGTTGCGGTAATGGGGCCTTCTGGTAGTGGAAAAACAACTTTTCTTAACTGCATTTCAACAATCGATAGCCCAACTAATGGCTCAGTAACAATTAATTCAAAAAATCCTTATGAATTAAATGATAATGAACTAGCGAAGTTTCGTCGCAAAGAATTAGGGTTTGTCTTTCAAGACTTTAACCTTGTTCATACCTTAACAGTAGAGGAAAATATTTTATTACCTTTGGTACTTGATTCTGTAGAAGCTAAGGAAATGAGCAAACGTTTAGAGAAAGTTGCAATTTTTTTAGGTATTAAAGAAATTTTAAAGAAACGTACATTTGAAATTTCAGGTGGACAGAAACAGCGTGTGGCAATTGCTCGAGCTGTTATTCATGAACCAGGGTTATTATTAGCTGATGAACCAACTGGAAACCTAGATTCTAAAGCGGTAAATGATGTTATGACATTGTTTGAGTCAATTAACAAGACCTTTAACACAGCTATTTTAATGGTGACACATGATGCCTATGTTGCTAGTTTTGCACATCGCGTAATCTTTATAAAAGACGGTATTCTTTATAATGAGGTGCATCGAGGTGATAATAAACAGAAGTTTTATCAAGAAATTATGGACACACTTACATTTTTAGGTGGTGGACAGCATGAGTTTTAATCATATTGTCTTTCAAAACATTTTGCGCGATAAATGGACATATATTTCTTATTTTTTAAGCAGTGTATTTTCCATTTTGATATTTTTCTTATTTTCGATTGTAGCATTTCATCCTATGTTAGCGAGCATTCAAACAGGAAGCACACTTAGCCTTGTAATGATACTTACGAGCTTTATTGTGTATATTTTTTCATTCGTTTTCATCATTTATTCGATGTTTTCATTTTTGAAAAAGAAAACCAAAAGTCTTGGCATTTTTATGATTACTGGAGCATCTATGAAGCAAGTGCGTAAGATGGTGTTCAGAGAAAATATGCTTATTGCTAGTGTAGCAATAATAAAAGCGATTGTGCTTGGGCTTGTAATCGCCCCGTTGTTTTTAATGGTCACCAAAAGGGTGTTACAAGTGAATAGCTTTGGTATGTATATACCAATACAAGCTATCGCATTAACTATTATTTTATTTGCAATTTTATTCTGTATCGTTTCTAAATTTATAACACGTTTTATTAACAAAGAAGAAGCTGTACATCTGTTAAAAGCAGATGTAACACAGGAAAAATTAATTGTGCCTGCACCATGGAAGTTATTACTATCAGTAATTACCAGCGTATTCTTAGCACTATCGCTCATATTAGAAATGAATTGGGTTGAATCATCTGGAACCATCCATTACATTTTACTATTTGTTAGTTCGCTATTAGCCATATATTTTATTATCACGCAGGGAATGTTTGTATCGATTCATGTATTACAAAAACGACCGTCGTATTACAAAAAAACAAATATGCTTTACGTTTCGAACATAAAGGCCAAAGGTCGCTCGCATTCCCAACTTATCTATTTATTAACAGTCTTGTTGCTAGGTGTATTTTTATGTACAAATGTACTGTACAGTTCCTATTACAATATAAATACGAGAGCAGAATCAATAGATCCGTACAGCTTTGAATATATCTCACTCTCAGGTAATACACCTGAAGTTGAAAAGAAAGATATTTCATTTATTGAAAATGCATTAGCAAAACAAGGTGAATACGATGCATATTATTCTGCATTTAAAACAGATAAAAATCATAATATTGGCTTTATGTCAGTTTCAAATTATAATGCCCTTGGTTTTCATAAGACAATTTCACTAAAGGATGATGAATACTATGTTGCAGCAGGAAATAACTATGCTCTTCCAAGTATAGAATTTATTCGTGACTACCCGTTAGGAAAACTTAAATATGCGGGCCTTGAGAAACGAAATATTTTAACTTCAGGTTTCCAAAAGATGTACTATATCGTCCCAGATGCTGTTTATGAAACTATTGACTATCCTGTATTTAAAGTATTTGCTTATGAAATTGATAATTGGACAGAAAAGCTCGACTTGTCCGAAACGATTCTTTCCAAAATTTCAACAATACCAAATGAGCGCCTAATTTCTTCTAAAATTAATTTTTACGAGATTGAAAAAACGACAGTGAGTCTTCTATTCTTTATCGGGTTCATGTTGAGCCTTATCTTCTTGAGCGCAGCAATGAGTATTCTTTATTTCTATCTGCAAACGTCATTTGAAGGAGAAAAAGAAAAATATGCAGGAATCCGAAAACTTGGCTTTTCTGTGAAAGAATTAGTTGCTGTTGTGACTAAGGAGTTGGCAACTTTAATTTTTGTCCCGTTTACACTTGCATCTATTCTTCTATGTGGAATAATGCTTGCAATGCGTAACCATTTTTCATCAGCACTTTATGGAGTCACAGCAATAGGCGTAGGAATATTTTTATTGCTATTTGTTATAAGCTTTTTCATCATTCGACGAAGTTATTTGAAAAAACTTATAAATTAACAATGCATGTTTCTAATAATATAGGTGCTTGATCTAAAAATAACATAGAAAGTATACCTGAAATTATACTTTTCAAGGGGTTCTTTTCATGAAAAAGAACCCCTTGGATAAATAAGAGATGCTCTTACTATAGAAACTTTATATAAGTATATCGTTGATGTAAGAAACAATATAGTTTTCCTAGAGGACTAATAGTATTTGAGTAATATATAAAGTGGAGGTTTTATATTTTTATGAGGTTAAATGCTTTTCAATTAAAGATTTTTGCAATGGTCCTTATGGTCATTGACCACGTGTATACTTACATTCCAGGTATGACAATGTGGATGCATCATCCAGGACGTATTGTGGCACCAATTTTTTTCTATTTTGTAGTGGAAGGATTTTTCTATACACGAAATCGTAAAAAGTATGCTACACGTGTATTTATGTGGGCAGCGATTATGTTTGCTGGTTCAGCGATTATTCAATATATCTTCCCGACAGAGGCTGGATTATTAAATAATATTTTCTTATCACTTGGGCTTGGGATAGTATTATTATGTGCCATTGATTATACGAAACGTACAAAAAACTATTTACTCGGAATCCCAACTGCAATTATTGTGGGTACATTAGGAATGTTTACAGAAGCAAGTTTCATGGGCGTCATCATGACATTAATCTTCTATTTCTTTAGAGAAAAGAAAATGTGGTTAATTATCACATATGTATTACTTTCATTAATGGAAGTCCCAACGTTACTTATGGCGGGAGAGATTTTCACAGACATGGGTTTATTTGGTTTTAACAACCAATGGATGATGGTATTCGCATTACCATTCTTCTTTTTATATAACGGCGAACGTGGTGTGAATAATGCATTTACAAAATATATGTTTTATATTTTCTATCCGGTCCACTTATGGATTATCTATACAATTGGATATTTTATGAGTAAATAAAGATAAAAATAATAAATTTATAAGTTTCTAAATGAAGTTGTAGGGAATGAACCTTACAGAAAGTTTTTATTGGATTCAAATTTTTCTTAGAGTACAAAATTCGCATTTTGTTGGTACTACTTCATCACTATCAAGCTAACAAAACTAAATTTCCTTAATATGAAAAAATACGCTATTCTTTCTGTAGAATCATAGGAAAGGATGGCGTTTTTTAAATTTTATAGATACTTTGTGGTAGCCTCAAGTAGGAGGATTTAGCACAGGCAAACAATAATATCTTTTGTTTAGAAAGGAGAATGTTTTTTGAAATACACAATTAATGATTGATGGTTTTATTTCTAGGCCATCCTTACCAAAAATATTGTTCATCAATATAAAAACAGATGAAGATACTGTGGATAAAGTTTTTAATCAAATAGGGGTTGATAGTAATAAACTTAAGGGATTATTTATTGCACATACATATTATGATCATGCGTTTGATTTAGTTTATATAGCTAAACAAACTGGAACACATGTATATGGTTCAGAATCAGCAATTAACATAGGTATTGGTGGTGATATAAATAAGAACCAGATGTCTGTATATGAAGTAAATAAGACTATGAAATTTAGTGATTTTACTTTTACTGTCCTTCCATCGAAGCATTCACCAACCTTTGATGAAGGAGAAAAAATAAAAAAGACACTTAAACAACCTGCTAAAGCACTAGATTATCATGAAGACTCTTCTTATGATTACTTGATTACACATAATAATAAAACTTTCCTTGTTAAACCAAGTGCTAACTATATAGAAGGAGCATTAGATGATATTCGAGCTGATGTCTTGTTTTTAGGAATAGGGGTATTAGGAAAGCAGGAAAGTACTTTCCAAAATACGTATTACGAGCAATCTGTACGAAAAGTACAACCGAAGCTTGTTATTCCAATACATTGGGACGATTTCAACAAACCATTGACAGATACTCTTGAAGCAATGCCTAAATATGCGGACAATACCCAAAATGGATTAGATTTTATAATTCAAAGGACAAAAGCAGATAAAATTGATTTTCAAATACTTCAAGGTTTTAAAAGTATTTACTTCTAAAAAAGGGATCCACCACACCTCTATCAAGTTAAAAAACATAAAAAACGATAATAATGAACTTCCGCGCTAAAAAAGCCACAAAATTTTCGTTTAGGGGGCAATCTGTTCTGTTAGCTTGATGGGGATGTGGCGGTACCCCTACAATTAAATATAAGAGGGTATTGCAAGGTTAATAATTTATCTACAATGAGTTATTAATGTGGATTTAGCTCATTTTTTACATATAGCAGGTAATTCTTTGATTGTTGTCGTACTTCGGTTTGAATTACAGTTAGTTGCATTCATCCCAAAAAACACCGCTGATTTCCTATAGATAAGAGGTCATCAGCGGTGTTTATCGGTGTATAAAACTTCAACATTATTAATAAGTCTTCTTTTAAAATATAAATGGTTAAACATATGAAAAAACTTCGATTGTTATATCATCTTTTATTTTTGAAATACAGGCGCTATTTTATCAATGCGGTTTGTCCAAATTCCACCTGTATAATCGTCAGGAAGACGTTTTATATCTTCAAGCGAATCAAATCCACTTGAAAATCCAAATCCATTTCCTCCTACAACGATAACTCGTGTATTAGCTTTATCCATTCGATTAAGAAAACGATTTGGCCATCCCCAAAGCCAAGGAGCTACTTTGTCTGGTATATGTAACTCCCTATGCTTCAGGCTTGAAGGCATGTAACCAGTCCATCCTAACGCCATATAAGTAAGAAGATCCTTTTTCATGGTTGCTTTAGACATTGATCGTAAACTAGGGATGCGCTCTTTTATCGCAGCAATTGGTTTATCGCCACCATATACAGTTAGTTGCTCAAGGCGTTTTCCTGGTAGTTTCTTAAGGTAAGCAGCCAATTGGATTCCTTCATTTTCATCATCACTTTTAATATGAATAAGAAAAGAGCGATTTGGAAAATGGTTAAGTACTTCATCAAGTGTTGGCATAAGATTAATCCCTTGGCCACGAAATGGGAATGTTTTACCACCATCAGCTGTATAACCGTAACCAATATCAAGTGCTTGTAATTCTTTTGTTGTAAAATCTCTTGTAACACCTTTACCATTAGTACGGCAATCAAGAGTCCAGTCATGAAAAATAACAAAATTATTATCTTTAGTTGGTTGAACATCAAACTCTACTAGATCAGCCCCAGCTTTAAATGCCGCTTCCATAGATGGAATTGTATTTTCTAAATAAGGATATTCAGGTTTATTTATACGTTCAGCTGTACATGTATCACCCTCAATCCCTTCCATGCTAAATGTTTGCGAAAGCCCTCGGTGTGCAAGAAGAAGAGGAGTCCCATCGGTCCTCTCAGCAAAAAAAGAACTGTTATTTACATAAACAAATATGAGTAGGATAAGAATTATCCAAGTCGTTTTACGTTTTAGTAACCTTTTTATTTTATTCATTGTATGCTCCTCTTAATTATTAGTTGAAATGCTTTAGACAATGTTCGTCATTTAAATACTGGTAGATGTTACAACCTATTTTATTTTATTGCAATGGATAGGATTGGTAATTGAAAGTTAGTACTTATATATCAATATAACTCTTCAGCAAATAAAGATAATTTTTTATCCAGATTCATAAAAAGCAGTTCACATCCTTAAGTTGATGGATGTGTGGTGTGCTCCTATAGGGGCGTAAAGTACTCAAAACTATGAACGTTTCCGCAACATTCTCCTTTGCCTCTTTCGAATAAAATTTATGCCAAGATATAATAAAAGTATAACGATATAAGGGGCGTCTTTTATGAGAAAAGAGAAAAGACAAAGGCTAATTAAACAAGCGGTGAAAGAGCATGAAATAGATACACAAGAAAAGTTAGTAGAGCTGTTAGCAAAAAAGGGGGAAATTGTAACACAAGCTACTATTTCGCGAGATATTCGCGAATTAAATATAATAAAGACAGTTTCTTCAAACGGTTTAACAATATATAAAAACTTCACAGGAGATAATATACAAACTGATATGATGTTAAAGAAAAAGTTGGGAGAAGTTGTCGTAAAGATTGATTATATAAATCAATTAACCATTATTAAAACTTTACCGGGTAATGCACATGTTATAGGTGTGTTATTAGACTCTGTAGAATGGAAAGAAAAAGTAGGGTGTATTTGTGGGAATGATACATGTCTTGTAATTTCAAAATCACAATCAGATAGGGAGATTCTAGAAGAGAGATTAAAATTAATTATGTAGATAAAAAAACTACTAATACAGGATTTTATTTCGTTACAGAAATAAAGCAGCTTTTCCGGAGCCTTGGTAATAAATTAAACTTTTAATTGGGATACTTTACGGTATATTGAAATTAATTGTCCTCTTAGTTGCTGAAGATACTTAATATAGAAATGATGTTGGAGTATCGAGAAAAATAATTAATTCTAAATAAGAATTTTTAACGTAAGGTAGCTAAAATTTGAAAGTGAGTACAATTAATCGAAATTGCTAGTTATAAGAGAGGGTAAAAGTATCTTGTAAAGTAATGCATATAACATAGAAAGATATAAGAGATAGGTGAAATTTATGAATACAAGACAAAAAGAAATTTTATTTCTACTATTATCTGAATCTAACGACTATTCATTAGTACAAGACCTTGCGGATAAGGTGAATTGCTCTGAAAAAACAATTCGTAATGACTTTAAAATAATTGAGGAGCACCTTGCGAATTATTCAAGTGCGATTCTTGTTAGGAAACCGGGATTAGGTGTGTACCTAGAGATTGAGGAATATGAAAAGGTGGACTTGTTTAATAAACTTTATTGTATTAATAATCGCACAAAGTATGAATCAGATGAAGAAAGAATTCTACAAATTGCATACAACTTATTAATGAATGTAAAGGCAGTTACTGCACAGGAAATGGCATCCCAACATTTTGTAAGTCGAACGACTATAAAAAAAGATCTAGATAGAATTGAAAAATGGTTACATCATTTTGATTTAACCATTGTTTCAAAACAGCGAGTTGGACTAATTATTAATGGAAATGAAAAGAAAAAAAGAAGAGCCTTGGCTAGATTATCAGATTTGATTCGTAATTCTGATCTTACGAATCAATTTATTAAAGAACAATTTCAATATCATGAGGTTGAATTTGTTACGAACGAATTGAAAACATTACAAAAACGAAATGCATTGTTTTTTACAGATGATACATTTGAAAGTTTATTAGTGCATACATTGCTCATGGTACGGAGAATGAAACTTAAACAACCTATTTTAAATGCTGAAAAGGAAATTAAAATACTGAAAGAAACAAAAGAATATATATGGACATTGGAATTTTTAAAACAGTTGGAATGTGTTTTTTCAGTTCATTTTACAGAAGAAGAAGTTACGTATTTAACAGCTCATATTTTAGGTGGGAAAATCCGTTATCAAGATAAACCAATGCAGAATAGCACACTTACTGAAAGTAATCCAATTCTTTCTATAGTTATACAGCAATTAGTTAAACGTATATCGCAGTTATATGAAATTGATTTCAGTAAAGACAAAATTTTAATTGAAGGGTTAACGATTCATCTATATACCGCATTGAATCGCTTAAGCTATGATCTTTCTGTCTCTAATCCGATGTTACACGATATAAAGAGAATGTATCCCTATGTGTTTAATGTATTGATACAAGTATTAGAAGAGATAAATGAATCTCAAAATATATATATTCCAGAAGAAGAGGCGGCTTATCTTACTCTACACTTTGAAGCATCTGTTGAACGGTTAAATTACCAGGAAAAATCTAAAAATGTAATTATTGTTTGCCATATGGGCATTGGCATGTCGCAGTTGTTACGTACAAAAATTGAGCGTAAATTTCGTCATATCCATGTGATGGACTGTATTTCAAAATCAGATTTACAAAGTTATATAATGAAACATCGTGATGTGGATCTCGTTATTTCAACTACTAGTCTTTCAAGATTAGACATTCCTCATATAGTAGTATCCCCATTATTAGAGGGGCCAGAAGAAAAGAAGCTAGGGGACTTTATACAAAATTATGATGAGCCAAGTTATAAAGAACAAAAAGACTTTGTTATGTTCAATTATACATCTCCATTTTTAGTGTTTTTACAACAGGATATACAGCACCCATATGAGCTAATTGAAAAGTTAGCGTATGCTTTGCATAGTAAGGGGTATGTAGATAAAGAGTATGCAGAAAATGCAATCATAAGAGAAAAAATGTCAGCAACAACAATTGGGGCAGGAATCGCAATTCCTCATGGAAATCCGAAATTTATTCAAGAGTCAGTAATTGCAATTGCTACATTAAAGGAACCAATTGATTGGGGAGAAGAGAAGGTATCACTTGTATTTATGCTAGCAGTTAAAAGTGATGGACAAGAGGTAACGAAACAATTGTTTCAGGAACTATCCTTTATAAGTGAGCAACCATCCTTTATTCAAAAGCTTACGAAAGAAACAAACGTAATGAAATTTTTGTCCTTTTTACATAATTAACCAAAAAGTGGAGAATCAAATAACCCGTTTTTCGCTTGGGTAAAAGGTTTATTTTTCCGGAAGTTACGGTAAAAAATGAAACTTTTGACGTCGTAATATTAATTTATAGTAAGTGTAGGCGCTTAGTAAAAAGTGTGAGGAGGATTAAGAATGAAATTGTTAGCGGTTACATCATGTCCAAATGGGATTGCCCATACTTATATGGCAGCTGAAAATTTGCAAAAAACAGCGGATAAATTAGGAGTTCAAATGAAAATTGAAACCCAAGGTGGAATAGGGGTAGAAAATGAGTTGACGGAACAAGATATTCGCGAAGCAGACGGCATTATTATAGCTGCAGATAGAGTCGTAAATAAAGATAGATTTGTAGGGAAAAAATTGTTGGCTGTTGGGGTACAAGATGGTATTCGTAAACCAGGAGAATTAATTCAGAAAATAATCAGCGGGAATGTACCTCTTTATCATTCACAGTCAAAAATAGTAGAAAGTAACCAACAGGAAAGAAAGCAAAATCCGATATATCGTCATTTAATGAATGGTGTATCTTTTATGGTCCCATTTATCGTAGTCGGGGGATTATTAATTGCTATTGCGTTAACACTTGGGGGAGAAAAAACTCCTGGGGGTTTAGTGATTCCGGAGGGTTCTTTTTGGAAAACCATTGAACAAATTGGTGGTGCATCATTTACGTTCATGGTTCCAATACTTTCTGGATATATTGCATATAGTATAGCGGATAAACCTGGACTTGTTCCTGGGATGATTGGTGGATATATTGCAGCAACAGGAAGTTTTTACGGAAGTGAAAGTGGTGCTGGTTTTCTTGGTGGAATTATCGCTGGCTTTCTAGCTGGTTACATAGCGTTAGGAATAAAAAAATTAAAAGTTCCAAAAGCGATTCAACCAATTATGCCGATTATTATTATTCCGGTATTTACTTCTCTTATTGTAGGCTTAGCATTTGTATTTATTATTGGTGCACCTGTCGCACAAGTTTTCGTATCATTAACAGCTTGGTTAGCAGGTATGCAAGGGTCAAGTTCAATTCTTTTAGCATTAATTTTAGGAGCAATGATTTCATTTGATATGGGTGGTCCAGTCAATAAAGTAGCATTCTTATTTGGTTCAGCAATGATTGGAGAAGGAAACTATGAAATTATGGGTCCAATTGCTGCAGCAATTTGTATACCACCAATTGGAATGGGACTGGCTACTTTCATAGGTAAGGGGAAATTTCAAGATTCAGAGAGAGAAATGGGTAAAGCATCATTTACAATGGGGCTATTTGGTATTACGGAAGGTGCGATTCCCTTTGCAGCACAAGATCCACTTCGTGTTATTCCGAGTATAATGGCTGGCTCGATGACGGGTGCTGTGATTGCGATGATCGGTCATGTAGGAGACAGAGTGGCACATGGTGGTCCAATTGTTGCTGTGTTAGGAGCAGTAGATAATGTATTTATGTTTTTTGTGGCTGTAATTGTAGGCTCTATTGTGACAGCTGTTGTAGTAAATGTATTGAAAAAAGACGTTTCAAAGTTAGAAAAACAAGAAAATGAACAAATAAAAGAAGTTTCAGCAACAATAGAAGTGCAACAACTGGAACAAGAAACTCAAGCAAGAGGCGAACAAGTAGATAAGGTAGAGATGAAAAAATTAACAGATATTACAAGTTTAGAATTAATTGAAACGGACTTAAAAGGGGAAACAAGAGATGACATCATTGATGAAATGATTCAAAAATTAAAGCATGTAGGTGCATTACATTCAGTGACAGAATTTAAACAGGCTATTATGAACCGTGAGCAAGAAAGTACTACAGGTATTGGCATAAACATTGCGATTCCACATGGGAAATCAGCTGCCGTAAGGAAACCGAGTGTGGTATTTGGAATTAAACAATCGGGCATAGATTGGAAAAGCCTTGATGGAACGGAAGCGAAGTTAATATTTATGATTGCGGTACCAAAAGGAAATGAAGGAAATGAACATTTAAAAATCCTTCAAATGCTTTCTCGAAAACTTATGGATGACAGTTTTAGAGAGCGGTTATTATCTGTTCAAACAAAAGCAGAAGCATACAAACTACTAGATGAAATTGCATAGAATGGAGGATTCAAATCATGACTGAACCATTATTTTTTGCACCTGTTTTTAAAGAAAGAATTTGGGGTGGGACACATTTAACTTCTTTTGGATATGAAATTCCATCAAATCAAACTGGAGAGTGTTGGGCTTTTGCAGCGCATCAACATGGACAAAGTATTGTTAAGAATGGAAAATATAAAGGGTTATCTTTAAGGGAATTGTGGGAAGAACATCGAGATTTGTTTGGTAATATTGAGGGAGATCGTTTCCCTCTTCTTACAAAAATTTTAGATGCCAATCAGGACCTATCTGTTCAAGTTCATCCCAACGATGAGTATGCCAGAGTACATGAAAATGGAGAACTAGGAAAAACAGAATGCTGGTATGTAATCGATTCCACAAAAGACGCGGAAATTATTTATGGACACCATGCGAAAACAAAGGAAGAATTCATGGCTATGATTGAACAGAAAGAGTGGAACCAACTATTGCACCGTGTAAAGGTGAAACCTGGAGATTTCTTCTATGTGCCGAGTGGAACTGTCCATGCAATTGGTAAAGGGATTTTAGTATTAGAAACACAACAAAACTCTGATACTACCTATAGATTGTATGATTATGATAGAAGAGATTCAGAAGGGAATTTACGTGAGCTGCATTTTGAAAGGAGCATTGATGTAATAGAAGCTCCATTTATATCGAATCAGTTAACGGTTAAACATGAAAAAGTAGATGATTTGAGTATAACTAACTTTATTAACTGTCCATATTTTTCAGTAACAAAATGGGAGTTAAATGGACTAACTAGTTTAGAACAATCAAAAAAATTCCTTCTTGTTAGTGTAATACAGGGTGAAGGTGAGTTAATTAAAGAAGGGGAGCATTATTGCTTTAAAAAAGGGGACCACTTTATAATACCTAATTGCTTTGGAAGATACGATTTGGTAGGTAACTCTATATGGATTGTTTCAAGTATATAGGTAGTTTTATAATTTATATATATTCATTATTTAATGTAATGTTTAAACAAAAATTAATCAGTTCTTGATTTTGAGGAGCTGGTTAATTTGTTTGAAGAGTATTGGTCTTATAATCTTTTTATATTACCTGTAACATTTAGTATTCATTTTCTTGTTCTTTGTTACTTGAAATATAATCTTGCCAAAAGGGTAAAGTTATGGTTCAAATTGTGACAGACGTATGCTACAAATCAAATTTATAGAAAGGCGTGAAAATAGTAATAAATTTTATAATGTAAGGGGTCTCGTCACACGTCTTTAAGTTGATGGATATGTGACGAGACCCCCTTGACCATCAAGCTAAGTTCCTATAATAACCTAAAAACAAAAAATTTATCTCTCCACAGTCATTCTTCTTTTTTCAACGCTAATTAATTTTTTAAAATTATACTCAAAAGTTTGGATATTAAAAAATTTTAATGACTCTTAATACATCATAAAAGTTATTGTAAATTTTGTGAATGAATGTTTTTGGCTTTCTACTTTAATAAATCCATGATGAGCTTCAATAATTGATTTTGCTAGTGCTAAGCCAATTCCAATTGATCCTTCTTTTTTAGAATTTTTTGCTTTGTAAAATCTATCGAATATATATGGCAAATCTTCTGATGCAATACCTTCACCAAAATCTTGAATTATAATTTCAGTATGAATAGGAGAGTTTGTGACTTCAATATAAATAGAACTATTATCATTTGAATGTTCAATAGAATTCTTTAAAATATTTAATAAAGCTTCTTGGATCCAAATACTGTCATGGAAAAGTGATATTTTTTCATTGGTTTTTAAATGTATGTTCATATTTTTTTCATTTAATTTACTGTTCAAACTAGCAATGACCTCATAAATTGTATCAATAATATCAGAGTTTTCTTTTTCAAATAGTATTGCCCTAGCATCAATTTTTGAAACTTTTAATAAATTATGTATTAAAAAGCTGATTCTTGAAATTTGAATATCATTATTATGTAAAAAATGATATTGTTGTTCATTTAATTTACCTTGTAATAAGATATCATTGTTCACTGTTAGTGTTGAGAGTGGTGTTTTTAGTTGATGAGAAATATCTTGTAAAGTTTGAATTAAAAATTGTTTCTCTTCCATTAAATTATGCATACTTTTCCTAATAACATTTTTCAGTTTATGAAAAGAATTAGCAAGTTTAGCTAGATCTCCTTCTCTATTTTCCTTGATATCAATGGTATAATCACCTTCAATAATTTTATTCGCTGCAGCTGTTACATTTCTAATTTTTAAGAAAAAAGATTTATATTGTAAGTAATTTAGAATAATTAGGATTAAACTGAACCCTATTGCTCCAAGGAACATGTATATATTGTTTTGGGATATATGTTTATTTAAATAAGGAAAAAGTCTTGAATCCAATTCAGCAGAGAGACCATATTGATTTAATAGCATTTCTCCATCACTGGAATAATCTTTTTTATTGGCTGTATCATTTGTAAGTGCATGTATTATTGCGTATTCATTTTCTGGGTTTTGTTCAATTAGTTTTCCAGTAAGTTCACTCCAAATAGTAATATAATCATTTTTTAAATTGTCGTATAGAATATGAACTGTGATAACTTGATATATAATAAATAAAAAAGAGATTAATGCTAATGTAAGTATATTAATTTTTATTTCTCTATTTATCATTAAATTACTCCTTACTGACGTCTTTATTCCAGAAATATCCGACACCTCTTTGTGTGATTATACAGTTAGGATCTTGTGGAGTATCCTCAATTTTACTTCTCAATCTTTTTACATAAACAGAAAGAGTATTTTCATCGAAAAACACTTCACCTTCATCTGCTATTTTTTTCAATATCTCATTTCTTTGTAACACTTTATGAGGGTTTAGCATTAACGTTAATAAGAGTTTGTATTCTAAATGTGTTAAATTTATACTTTTCTCATGCTTAAAGGCTCTGGCAGCTTCAACTTCAAGCTGTATATTTTCAGACCTCAATATAGTATTAGAAGCTGTTTTAATTTTTTTTCTTAATTGTACTTTTACTCTAGATAATAGCTCTTTTACCCTGAAGGGTTTTGTTATATAATCATCTCCACCAATATCAAGGCCCATTACTACATTTGCCTCCTCATCCAGTGCTGTGAGAAAAATAATAGGTATATCACCTTTTCTTTTAAGATAGGTACATAAATCATACCCATTTCCATCCGGAAGTCCAACATCCAATATAGCTAAGTCAAATTTATTATTTTCGTATTGGTCTTTTGCATCTTGTACAGTAGAAACTCTTATAACCTCAAGTCCTTCTCCTTTTAGAGTAAATTCAATAGCCATTCCTAGATCGTTATCGTCTTCAACGAATAATACTTTATCCACAGTATCTCTCCTCATTTGTCTTTGATTATGGCAGTATTTTAGATTATGAAAGTTATTTTACACGTTGATTGGCTAATTTTAAATAGCTTAGTATGGAAATGGGCTTTTAGAGGCTTTTCTGAGTATAAGCATAATACTCAAATCGGCTTGAAGCTTTTCAGTACATAATGAGATACAACAATTACTTAAAGTAGAATATTTACGTAATTCATACATGTACTTGCTTATATTTTGAAAAACCTTGTAATAGTGTCTTGCTGAATTTGTACGTTTTTATAAAATCATTAATGTTTTGTTTAAGTTATCTTATACAAAAATGTTAAATGAAATTTGAATTCGTATTAATTATGTAAATGAATTTTAAAAAACAAATCATGGAGAATAAGAGCCGAATGGGAGCTGATTTTTGAGAATTTGAAAAGTATGTGTGTACTTAAATAAGTGTATAAAAACTATTTAATTTTAAAGTATATCTTGATCAGAGTTACGATTATATAAAAAGTTAGATTTAGTAATCTTACTAAACTGTAAGATTAAAGTATACATAGTAAGACAAGAGTTATTCAATTAACAATTAAAGACGTCTATACTGAAGGTAATCATTCTTTATTAAGACTTGTAGCATTTTAGCCACTGTTGATATAAAGAAAAAACTTACTGTTCGAATCCCAGATTAAACATAGTATACGAGGAGGAAGAAAATGAAAAAGATAATAGGATTTCTAGTAGTAACAGCAATTTTTATAGGTATAGGGTTTGCTGTAAATCGGTATATAAATGGTCCCTCACAACCAGTAAACGGTATCATGGTATCTGGAACGAAAGAAAATACATCAGCTGTCAAAAATATGTATAAAGATCAAAACGTACGAACAGCAGATTATAGTTATAAATTGGTCACAGAAATAATAAAACAAGAATTCACTACCGAACAGAAAGAAGAAATTAAGAAAGAATGGAAAGAAAAAGGAGAAAATATGACTGAAGAAGAGATTGACAAGGAACTTAGTAAACCATCTGTTACAAAGAAACAATATGCGGTTATTACAAAATCTACAGCTGAAAAATTCTTAAAAAAAGGAATTATAAGAACACCCTTATCTAAAGAAGATAGTTCAATGACTTCAGCCTCGGTAAAAGAAATAAAAGAATTAGCAAGTGAAAAAAACATATTTTATAGAAAAAATGCGGAAGATGAGGAAGTTAAGGATGGAAATTTAAATTTAAATGGACAAATGATACCTGTTCAACATATTGAACAAAATAATTGGATTGGCTATTTTTCATCACCGATAGTAATTGTTAATGAGGAAACATATAAACAATTAAAAGAAAAAGAAGTAAGCCTTTCGTTAATTCAGTTTGCAAAAGAAAATTTTGATTATAAAAATAAAAACAAGGTAAAAAAGGTGGTCGAATACGTTTCAAAAGTGTATGCAGTGAAAGACGAGAATGGTGAGCACGATAAGGATAAAATCTATTTTGTAGAGATTCAAAATTAATCGGTGAAAAGGATGAGTTGTATGGAGGTTGTTAGATTAGAAAATGTAGTAAAAACATATGGAGAGGGAGAAACGCAAGTACAGGCCTTAAAAGGAATTAATCTTTCCATTCATAGAGGAGAATTCGTAACCATAGTTGGAGCATCAGGTTCTGGTAAAAGTACCTTATTGCATATTTTAGGAGGGCTGGATCGTCCGAGTTCGGGAAATGTGTTTATAGGTGATGAAAATATCTACAATTATAAAGATAATGAACTGTCTATTTTTCGCCGAAGAAAAGTTGGCTTTATATTTCAGTTTTTCAATTTAATTCCTGTCTTAAATGTACAAGAAAATATTGCTTTACCAGCTCTATTGGACGAAGAACAGGTAGATGATCATTACCTGGATGAAATTATAAAAACTCTAGGGTTAAATGAAAGACGAGATCATTTGCCTTCTGAATTATCGGGTGGTCAACAACAAAGGGTATCTATTGGTAGATCTCTTATAAATAAACCCGATATTATCTTAGCAGATGAACCAACCGGAAATCTAGATACAAAAAATACAAAAGAGGTTCTGAATTTATTAAAAATAACGGCTAAAAAATATAATCAGACGGTGATTTTAATTACTCATGACCCTGCTATCGCATCAAACTCTGATCGAATTATAACCATTACAGATGGCATGATTATTTCAGATAAACAATTAGTGCAAAATCAAGAAAAATGTGGAGGGGAGGAGTATTGATTCATAGTTACAAACAGTTAAGCCAAAAATATCTCAGAAGTAATATAAAACGTACTCTGCTAACATTAACAGGTATTATTCTAGCATTGGCGCTAATAACAACGATTGGACTGTTTTTTAATAGTGGATACACTTCGGGAATTGAAAATGCTAAAAAAGGTTCTATGGGTTCCGCAAATATTTCAGTTGAAAATTATAATCAAAAGCTTTTTAATATGATAAAAAGTAATCCGAATATATCTTCTTATGGCATTATAACTCCAGGAGAGGTGCTCCATATTCATGAGATAGCTGTCTCTTATATGTATGCAGATCATCAAGCATTGAAGCTGTTAAAGTCTAGTATTCCTGTACATGGTAAGCTACCTTCAAATGAAAACGAGGCTGTTTTGGAAAAATGGATGCTACCTTACTTCGGGCCCAATCTTAAATTAGGCGATATGTTTACTATTCATGAAAAGAAATATAAACTTGTTGGTGTGTTAAATAAGTCTAGTGGTACTCAGGAAAATAAAACAGGTCAATTATTAACATATAAAAATAAGTTTAAAGTTGGAGAAGGTAGCGTATTAATTGAATTGCATAAGTACGCAAACTTTGATGAAGTTGAAAATCAATTTAAATTATTGACGAATAAAGAAAATATAAGAGTGAATAACGAATTAAAGAGAGCCTTAAAGCCTAGTGTGGAGATAATGGTGGCAGCCGCTATTAGTATTGGGATTGTTGTGATTTCTACAATTGTTATTATTTATAATGCATTTCAAATTAGTATAGTAGAGCGAATGAAACAGTTTGGGCTATTGAGGAGTATAGGAGCTACAAAAAAACAAATCAGAAAAATTGTGATAAGAGAAGCAACATTTCTTTCTATTATTGCTATCTTTTTTGGGATTTTGTGCAGTATATTAGTAGTCTTTTTACTTAATCAAGTACTTATAAACGTACTTCAAAACTCTATGGGATATACAATTAAATTAGATTGGTTAATTATATGTGTAAGTTCTTTAATTACATTGATAACAGTTTATATTTCAAGCTATTTTCCTGCTTTTTTTGCAGGTAGAATTTCACCGTTATTGGCCGTAAGTAGCCGATTAGCTATAAAAAAAGAAAAAATAAAGAAAAAAAAGAGAACAAAACTAAAGAAACCACTATCTTTTCCGTTAAGTATGGCATTAAAAAATATCCAAAGGAATCCCAATAGATATACAGTTACAATCTTATCTATTATCATAAGTAGTGTACTGTATATCACGTTTACGTTTCTCATAGATACTGTCATTCAGCGTAAACAACCGGAAATTCAAGCTCTAAAATCGGACATATCAGTTACGGTTAATTCAAATTTAGACAAGCCTAGCATAGATCGTTTGAGTCAAAATATTTATAAAGTTAATAACGTAGAGAATCTGTACAAGCAATATCAGGCAAATGATTTTTATACGAAAGTACCAAAAAATAAACAAATTAAAGAATTACAAGGAAATGAATCGCTGTATCATAAAGTAAAATACAATAATCAAACCGTAGAAATTATGGAAACACAAATAAAAGCATACGATGAGAATAGTTTAAAGAAACTAGCTGAAAATGTAACTAGTGGAAGAATTGATATTTCAAAATTAAATCGTGAAAAAGAGGTTATTTTAGTAAAACAAGCTGCATCAAATGATATGAATACAAGTAAAAAATATATAGGTTCTCTAAGTACTTTTCAGGTAGGGGATGAAATCCAAATAACAAGTCGGCAGGAAAGAAAGCCTATAGAGGAAATCTCTTACAATGAAGATAATCTAGAAACTTTAAAAATAGCTGCAATTGTAGAATTGGATATTTTTAATATGAGTAGAGTGATGGATACCATAACTTTTATTACTAGTGAACAAATAGCCGAATATATTACACCATCTCCACAAAAATTAACAGGTTTTGAAATTGATTTAGAGAATCAATCTCAGGCTGATGCTACAATTTTAGATATACAAAAGAAACTGGGTGGAGATGTATCTATAGATGTAAAAAATAATATTGTTCAAAGTAATTTCCATACAGACAATATACTTTATATAAAAATATTAGGGTACGGATTTATAGCTGTTATTACACTAATTGGTTGTGTAAATATTTTAAATACCATTACAGTCAGCGTCATTATGAGAAGAAAAGAATTAGCTGCTTTAAAATCGATTGGTATGTCGCAAAAGGATTTAAAAAAGATGGTTATATATGAAGGACTCCTGTACGGTTTCTTTGGAAGCATACAAGGAATCTTTTTCGGCTGTATGCTTTCATATATTCTTTATGTAGCACTTTCGAATATGGTGTCTTTTGAATGGATTATTCCTTATCAATCTATCTTTATCACATTTATAACTGCACTGTTGATTAGTTATGTAGCGGTACTAATACCACTTCGAAAAATTCAAAAGGATAATGTTATAGATGTAATTAGAGAAGAATAACAGCAGTCATTGATAATAAAGAGGAAAATGAAAAGTTAGGTTCAGAACATTGGAGACAACGTTTGTCTGAAGCGACTTATTCAGGAATATCAGTTTATTATGATTGGCAAGGCATTAATATCTTATCGATTATAATATTAGATTACCTGTAATTTTTAGAGTGAAATATAAAGGGATTGTAAAAGAAGGTTATATAAAGTTAAAGCTTTATCAAGGGTAAGTAATTTCTTCTCTTGGTAAGCTTTTTTTATGAGATAAAGGATAGTTTTGAAATGTATAAAATAGAAAAAGCTTCAGTAAAAGATAAAGAATAGTTAAATGAAAAGAATTAGAACTAAATGAATGGTGAAAGTGGACACTTGTTAATGATAGTAGGATCACCACATGTCTATCAAGCTAATATTTTAAGGTGTCTCCAAAATAAAAATTTTTTCCTATACAAGACTATTGTTTAGGAGAAATAACGTTTTTTACAATTGGGGGATAGTCAATATTCTTAAGTTGATGGGCATGTGACGCTATCCCTTCTAGAAATATCAATTTAATCATGAGAAAGCATGAAGAAGCTTTCCAACAATTTCAATCCTTTCCTCTAAATTTTCAGTATCTCTTTTCAAGATACAGGTTATATCGAACTGTAAGAGGAAATCAAGTTGAAATTTTTGTTGTCTATCAGGCTTTTTATGCTTTTTAAAATTTCCACCACAATAACCTTCAATAATAAAGCGTCAGGACACGTGTAATAATAAAAAAATTAACATAATAGTTTATAAAATTTATTGCATAAATCGTAAAATTATTTGTATAAATATAAAATATTATACAAATGTTTATATCTGTGATTTTGGAATGTTATGATATCAAAAAGTGAAGTAATAGGTTTTATCAATACTTGACAAGTTCAAAAATTGTGGATATGCTTTAACACGAAACGAACAAAAAATTTAAAATATTAATAACCTGTTAGGTGAGGCTCCTATACAAACACAGGCTATTGCCCAAAAATATCGAAAGATGCCAATGGGTAGAACAGGAATTGTCGGATTAAGGCTCTTCTTAAGATAGCTAAGTGATGAATGATTCATCCTTTACGTTGTATAGTGCCAAAACTCAACTAGGGGGAATGAGCTTTATTTAGCTATGTCTTTTTTAAATCTACCTCCTTTAGTTGAATCACTAGGGGAGGTTTTTTATATACAAAATTTTATTTGTAATAAGTCTCTTATAAAAGGGGGGAAAACTAATGATTGATGATATTGATCCCATATTTATTAAGAAATATGTTTTCCCTGAAGTGGGAAATGATAACAAGTACCACTATCCTTAAGGAGGATTTACGATGAAAAAATGTTTAAAACAATTATTAACGACAAAAGACATACACTTAGTACATGAGCTTATAAAAAACCAATCCTATGATATTGCAATGGAAATGAAAGGTTTTCAACATAAAGATCAGATATCTTTAATAAAATGTTTTCCTACTGAAAAAGGTGCGAAAATTCTCAGTTACCTTACACCAGAAGAGCAATATAATATTTGTACCAATTTGCCTGTGGATAAAGGAGAAGAGCTATTAGCTAGGCAATCTATTGATGACCTTGTTGATGTAATTCTTTCAATTCATCCACTTCAGGCTGAAAAACTTATACAACTTTTGTCTGAAGAATCTCAACAAAGAATTAGAAGTCTGCTGGTTTTTCAATCTGGAACAGCGGGCAGTTTGATGACGATTGACTATATTGCTGCCAGGGAAAATTGGAAAGTAAAAGATACGCTGTCGCATATTAGAAAAATTGGGGCAGGGGTTGAATCAATTTCGTATATTTATGTTCTGGATACACGTGGTCAGCTTAATGGAATTGTTTCTATTCGTGAATTATTGCTAGCTTCAGATGATAAGACTTTATCATCGATAATGGCATCAGATGTTATTTCAGTTTCAGTGAACCTAGACCAACAGGAAGCCGTACAAAAACTAATGGATTATGATTTATCCGCTATACCTGTAACAACAATGGATAATCGGATGATAGGTATTATAACCTTCGATGATGCAATGGATGTTTTCGAAGAAGAAGCAACTGAAGATATTCAAAAATTAGGAGGGAGCACCCCATTAGATAAACCATATTTCGAAACCTCTATTTGGCAAATATACCGTAAACGTATAGGTTGGTTATTACTTCTGTTTGTAGCAGAAGCATATACTGGTTCTGTACTTCGACATTATGAAGAAACATTGACTCATGTAGTTGCACTGGCTTTCTTTATTCCGTTGTTAATTGGAACTGGTGGAAATACAGGTACACAGGTCGTAACTACATTGGTTCGAGCTGTAGCTCTAAATGAGGTGAAATTTAAAGATATATTTCGTGTTATGAAAAAAGAAGCATTAATAGGCCTTTTACTAGGGATTACATTAGCCGTGGCAGCATTAATTCGTGCGTACACTTTAGGAGTAGGTACAGAAGTCGCGCAAGTTGTAGCTATTACTGGATTGTTCATTGTTATTTGGTCGTCCATTGTTTCATCTGTATTACCCTTGATTTTAAATAAGTTAAAGCTGGATCCAGCTGTTATCTCAGGTCCGTTCATTACGACATTAGTCGATGGAACGGGGTTAATTCTGTACTTTACCATTGCAAAAATGTTACTAGGGTTATAAGAAACTTATATTAAGTTTTTAATACCTAAGTTCGTTCCCGCAAAGTTTGTAGACAAACTCGTTGGAAGTATAGAGAAAGAGAGAATAGAAATGAAGAAAGCATTCAAGTTACTGGAATATCCGTTGGTGTTTTCGCTTATCATTACAATTGTATTTGGAATTTTGATAATGTATAGTGCTAGCTCAATTGTTGCAGTTAAAAATTATGGCTATAGTAGTTTTTTGTTGCTAATAAGAGGGAACTTATAAATAAAAATTACTATTTATGGTGAGAATAATACTATTTAAGTGCTATTGCACTTTTAAATCTGATTGAAAATTCAGGGTAATTATAAAAATGTAGTTTTAAAATTATTTTTTAAAAACAGGGGGATTCTATTTATTTGGATAGGAGGTAAATTTGTTGAGATCTAATAAAAAATATTTTTATAAACAGGAAGTATTGAGCAAAAATTATAATATGTTAATTGAAATTGCAAAAAGTGATGTTGAATCAACGTTAGATTTTTTTAAAACAACGCCTCAAGGGCTGTCTCACGAGGAAGCTACTAAGAGGCTTGAAGTGTATGGAGAAAATAAAGTAGTTTCTCAAAAAAGAATAAAATGGTATATAACATTATTTAATTCTTTTAGAAGTCCGTTTATTTCTCTTCTAATTATATTAGGGATGTTATCTTTTTATACCAATGATATAAAAGGTACTATTATTGTGGGAATTATGGTGACGTTAAGCGTGTTAATTCGGTTCATACAAGAAATTCGTTCTCAGAAGTCTATAGAAAGATTAAAAAATCTTGTATATGAAAAGGTAACTGTTCTCAGGAAGGGAAATATTCCTTATAAAGAAAATAAGAGGACTTTATTGGAGGAAAGTGGAAAGGTACAAATTGGTCTTGAGAATCTTGTACCAGGGGATATTATAGAATTATCTGCTGGAAATATAGTGCCTGCAGATGTACGGATTATCTCATCAGAAAATTTACTGGTAAATCAATCATCCCTAACAGGAGAAGCATTACCCGTTGAAAAATCAAATCAGTATTTCCATATGTACAAAAAACGTAAAATTAGAAAAATCCAAAATCTAATTGAATTGGAAAATCTCTGTTTTATGGGAACTCATATTATAAGTGGTACAGCAAAAGTAATAGTTGTAGGTACTGGAACAGATACTTACTTTGGTTCAATAGCAAAGAATCAGGTTAAGCTGAACAAGAAATCTGATTCTAAATTCGATAAAGGGGTAAGCAAAGTTAGTTGGCTATTAATTAAATTTATGATCATCATGACTCCTATTGTCATGTTAATCCATGGGGGTATTAATGGGAATTGGTATGAGGCTTTTTTATTTGCAATTGCTATAGCAATTGGACTCACTCCAGAAATGCTTCCAATGATTGTAACAGCTAATTTAGCTAAAGGCTCTATTAATATGAGTAAAAAAAAGGTACTTGTAAAACAACTATCTTCTATTCATAATCTTGGAGCTATGGATATTCTATGTACCGACAAAACAGGCACGTTGACAGAAAATAAGATGGACCTGGTACGCCATACAGATACAAATGGAGAGAATTCGGATGAGGTTTTAAAATTAGCGTATATAAATAGTTACTTTCATACAAATTATAAAAATGAAATTGATTTATCAGTTATACGTTATGTAAAAGATAGTAGTAAATATGATCTGTCTCAATACTCCAAAATAGATGAATGTCTATTTGATTTTGATAGAAGAAGAGTTTCAGTTGTTATAGAAAAAAATGCTAACGAACGAATAATGATTTGTAAAGGTGCAGTTAAAGAAGTTGTATCAATTTGTAGTTTTATAAAAGAAAATAATAAGATAATTCCTATTACAGATGAAATCCAGCGTAGAAATAAACACCTAATTGAACTCTGGCAAGAGCAGGGGATGCGAGTTGTTGCAGTTGCATATAAGCAATTAAATAGTGATAAAGTGGGAAGTTATTCTATAAATGATGAATCAGATATGATACTCGTTGGATATGTAGGTTTTTTAAATCCACCCAAACAATCGGCTATCGCTGCACTTCATACTCTACAAAAGAAAGGAGTACAAGTGAAAATTTTAACAGGTGATAACGAGTCCGTGACAAGAAATGTATGTAGGAAAATGGGCTTGTATATAGGAGAACCAGTACTGGGTTATGAAATTGATAGTCTTCCTGATAAGGTATTAGGAAAACTTGCAAGTAAAACAAGTGTGTTCGCAAAATTAAATCCTAGTCAAAAATTCCGTATTATAAAGGCACTTCAAATGAATGGTCATACAGTTGGGTTTATAGGGGATGGAATTAACGATGTGTTTGCTTTAAAACAGTCTGACGTTGGTGTATCTATCCATACAGCAGATGATATTGTTAAAGAGAGTTCAGATATTATACTTATAAAAAAAGATTTACATGTTTTAGAAGATGCTATAGTGGAAGGACGGACAACGTTTGGAAATATACTGAAGTATATTAAGATGACAGCAAGTTCAAATTTTGGAAATGTATTAAGTTTATTAATTGCTAGTGCATTTCTTCCTTTTCTTCCAATGCTACCAATTCAAATATTATGTCAAAACTTACTATATAATCTATCCCAACTTTCAATTCCGTGGGATAAAGTAGACAATGAATTTTTAATAAAACCAAGAAGTTGGGATACAAAAGATTTATTTCGTTTTATTATTTTTATTGGGCCAGTAAGTAGTGTTTTTGATATAATCATTTTTATCGTAATGTGGAATGTATTTGGTGCAAATATTCCTGAGATGCAATCCTTATTTCAAACGGGTTGGTTCGTAGTAGGGTTATTAACACAATTATTAATTGTGCATATGATTCGTACTCAACATATCCCTTTCCTACAAAGTACGGCTGCTAGGCCAGTTTTGATGCTTACAGGCTTGGTTATGTTTATAGGGATTTCCCTTCCATTTACCAGTTTAAGTACTCAAATTGGTTTAACTCCACTTCCATTTTATTATTTTCTGTGGTTATTGGGAATTTTAACAATGTATGCTCTAGTTACTCAATTTATAAAGAAAATATACATAAGGAAGTTTAATCGGTGGCTATAAAACTAAAAAAGTCAATCAAAAACAAGTGTTACTAAATAATACATCTTTTATGGAAAAAGAGTTAAAGGTTAATTCTAATAGGGGTCACCATACACATCCTTAAGTTGATGACCATGGGATCTCGTCACACATCCCTAAGTTGCTGGATATGTATGGTGACCCCCGTAGCCAAAAAAGTAAGAAGATATTTAGAAATGCATCAAATTTTGAGGAAGTGCTTGTGAACCGTATCATAAATAAATGACGTTTTGTATGTTCGATTTTTAAATAATACCTAAGAAGGAGTGGATTGCAGTTATAGAGATACTCCTTTTTTTGTATTTCTATAATAGATAATTTTTTAAAAAAACAGAATTATCTTGACAGTTATTGAATGGATTGATAAGGTTATAAAAAAATATTTCTTATCCAGAGAGGTGGAGGGACTGGCCTTATGAAACCTCAGCAACAGGTCTGCTTAAATAGACACTGTGCTAATTCCAGCGGGTGATAATCCTGATAGATGAGAGCTTCCGTTTTTATTTGTCAGTAGCGCCCTCTTTTTTAGAGTGCGTTTTTGTTTTTTCTGGATAGTAACTAAAGGAGAGTAGAAATGGAGAACAAAAATGGGCAAGAATTTCAAAGGAAAATGCAAGCACGTCATTTAGTCATGCTATCACTTGGTGGGGTGATTGGAACGGGCTTATTCTTAAGTTCGGGTTACACTATTCAACAAGCTGGCCCATTTGGAACAATTCTATCCTATTTGGTTGGTGCGCTAGTGGTTTATCTAGTTATGCTATGTTTAGGAGAACTTTCCGTACATATGCCTGAAACGGGCGCATTTCATAGTTATGCAGTTAAATACATTGGACCGGGTACAGGGTATACAGTAGCCTGGTTGTATTGGTTAACTTGGACTGTTGCTTTAGGTTCTGAATTTACAGCCGCAGGGTTACTTATGAAGCGATGGTTTCCATCGATTAATGTTTGGGTATGGAGTGCTCTTTTTGCCATTTTGATCTTTGTATTAAATGTCCTGACTGTTAAATTTTTTGCCGAATCCGAATTTTGGTTTTCAACGATAAAGGTTATAGCTATTGTGATTTTTATTGTTTTAGGAGTAGCGGCAATGCTAGGGTTTCTTCCGATGACTCATTCAAAAGCAGCACCATTATTTTCTAATTTTACAAGTGGAGGTTTATTTCCTCATGGTGCTACGGCCATTATGATGACCATGCTTGCGGTTAATTTTGCTTTTTCGGGAACAGAATTAATAGGTATTGCAGCTGGAGAAACAGCGAACCCGGAAAAAATGATACCGAAGGCCATTCGAACTACTCTGTGGAGATTAATCATCTTTTTTGTAGGAACGATTGTTGTTTTATCTGCGTTATTGCCTATTTCCGATGCGGGGGTATTAGAGAGCCCTTTTGTTGCAGTTCTAGAACGAATTGGGGTGCCATATTCAGCTGACATAATGAATTTCGTTATCTTAACAGCCATTTTATCTGCGGCAAACTCAGGCCTTTATGCCTCTTCTAGAATGCTTTGGTCGCTTGCTAATAAGAATATGATATCCCCGATTTTTGGAAAAATGACGAAGCAAGGTGTTCCAATCAACGCCGTCATTTTCAGCATGGTGGGTGGAGCTTTGGCTTTGCTCTCGAGTATTGTGGCACCAGATACTGTCTATATCGTACTTGTTTCCATTTCCGGTCTAGCAGTAGTTGTAGTTTGGATGAGTATTAGTGCTTCGCAGTTCCTATTTCGCAGACAATTTTTGAAAGAAGGAAATTCTGAGAAGGACTTGATTTATCGCACACCACTATATCCATTCGTACCAATTGCTTCTTTTATCCTTTGTCTGGCATCGTGTATTGGAATTGCATTTGATCCAACACAGAGAATTGCCTTATATTGCGGCATACCGTTTATTTTGTTTTGCTATGGAAGTTATTATCTAACAAAAAATCTAAAAAAGAGGAGCGTAGATTATGTCGAACAAAATCAACCCAATTGATGCTATTTTATCCCAACATTCCATTATGCTTCTTGACGGAGCATTAGCTACAGAATTGGAGGCGCATGGATGTAATTTGGACGACCCCCTTTGGTCGGCACGTGTGTTACTAGAAAATCCGGAACTAATTTATCAGGTTCATTCGGACTATTTTCGTGCTGGAGCGGACTGTGCCATAACAGCAAGCTATCAAGCTACTATTAGTGGTTTTTCAGCGCGTGGAATACAAGAACAGGAATCTTTGGAATTAATTAAGAAAACGGTGTTACTTGCAAGAAGAGCAAGAGATGATTTTTGGAAGGAAAATACGCAAACGAATAGGCCTAAACCATTGGTTGTTGCATCAGTTGGGCCGTACGGGGCTTACCTTGCAGATGGTTCAGAGTATGTAGGCAACTATGGTGTGACAGATAAAACATTAGCAGACTTTCACCGTTCGAGAATGTCTGCGTTAATCGAAGCAGGTGCAGATCTATTGGCATTTGAAACGATTCCTTCCCTGCAAGAAGCAAGAGTATTAGATACATTATTGCGTGAGTTTCCAGAAACATATGCTTGGCTTTCCTTTTCGCTAAAAAATGAGAAAGAGATTAGTGAAGGTATGAAACTCGTGGAGTGTGCACGAGCTTTTGAGAAAAGTGAACAAATTGTAGCGATAGGCATGAATTGTGCGCCAGTAACCGTTGTGACTGGTGCAATCCAAGAGTTGAGGGCAAACACCAAAAAACCGATTATTGTTTATCCAAACTCTGGTGAAACTTATAATCCAGAAACAAAAATATGGCACGGTCATGAACAATGTAACGCGTTGGATATTCAATCTGAAGAATGGTACCAAGCAGGTGCACGTTTAATAGGTGGATGCTGCAGAACGACACCTTATCACATTGAGGAGATATCGAACAAGTGGCGTTCTTCCGAGTTCTTCTATTCGAACGAAGCAAAACAGTAATGTAATGGATGATAATCTATCTTTTTGTGTATTTTCATAATTTTGCTTGTTCAGGAATCTACAGTTACGTCTAGTGGCACAAAATGTCTTTTCAGAGACACAAATGTGGATGGTATCCTCGGGAATCCAGTGGATTTTTGGGTACCTTAGGTATGGAAAGGAATCAGAGAAAATAAAAACCGCTAGTTTAATAGATATGGTAGACAACATGCTGAATCTTTTAATGAAGATGTAGTTGATCCAATTGAAGGTGAAGGGGACCAATTATTCGTAATTAAAGTTAACGAAGAGGTTAATTTAGTTATTTAAAAAATAGTTCAATAACTATATGAAAATTTGTTGTGGTAAAAATCCTTGTTGTAGTAGTTAATATGGTCATATTTTTTGTAAAAAGGATAGATGTAAACAGGTATACTCTCTTGTTCATCTATCCTTTTCTTTTTACCTTATGGCGTCCCACCCACATTTTAACGAAAATATACGCTAAGCAAATTCCGACAAAAAATGAGCCGGATTTTCTACTTTAAGAAAAATCCGGCTCTTATTTTTAGACTTGTTGTAAAGGACGAAGAGATTCTAATGTTGTAGTATCTTTCATATTAAATCGATACTCTCCTAAAAAGTTGATATGTTCCCATCCTAGTGGTGAGATATGTTTTAATAGTTCTTCGTTAAAACCATGCGTACTTCTTAACATTTCTACAGCTTTGCTTAAATATACGGTATTCCATATAATGATGGCATTAATGAGAATACTTAATACACTTGCTCGTTGCAACTGATCTTGGAGAGCACGTTCACGGAATTCACCGTGTTTCCCAAAAAAGATTGCTCTTGCTAGTGAATTCATTGCTTCCCCTGTGTTTAATCCTCGTTGAACTTTTCTACGTAACGTTTTATCTGAAAGATAATCTAAAATAAAGATAGTCTTTTCAATTCTACCCATTTCTCTTAATGCCTTTGCTACTTTATTCTGGCGAGTATAAGAACCTAACTTTCCCATAATTAGTGCACCGGACACTTTTCCTTCTCGAATTGAATGGGCTATACGTAAAACATCATCATAATTTTCATAGATCAATTTCATATTCACTTGTCCCCGTATAAGACCTTCTATATTTGAAAAATCTTCAGGTGAACCAATTGTATACAATTTAGAACTCGATAAGTCCCTTAATCGGGGTGCAAAACGGAATCCTAACAGATGAGTTAAGCCAAATACTTGGTCAGTATAGCCGGCTGTATCTGTATAATGCTCTTCAATTATTAAATCAGATTCATGATGAAGTAACCCATCAATCACATGTATAGCATCTCTTGCATTCGTGTTAATAACTTTTGTGTAAAAGGAAGAAAATTGATCACTTACGAATCTATATATAGTCGCTCCTTTACCAGATCCATAGTGTGGATTCGAGCTAGCACTCAAAGAGGATACCCCAATTTGAACCCGCATTCCGTCCGATGATGAAGTAGTACCGTCACCCCAGTAAGAAGCCAAGGGTAGCCGATGTTGAAAATTAACCAATATTGCTTGTGCGCGATTTAATGCATCATCGTACATACGCCACTGACTTGCATTAGCTAACTGATGATAAGAGATATTTGGTGTAGCATCTGCCATTTTCGTAAGTCCAATATTTGTTCCCATAGCCATAAGTGAAGCAAGAGAAATAATGATTTCTTCCCCTTTAGGTGGTTTGTTTGTGGATGCATGAATAAACTGTTGCTCGAAGCCTGTCCAGTTCGCTACTTCTAGAAGTAGGTCTGTAAGCTTAACCCGAGGTAACATGTGATAGAGTTTGGCACTTAGTTGTTTGGCTTCCTCTGGAGTATCCTTTTCCAAACGATGGAGATGTAGGTCTCCCTTGTCAATATCAACTCCATCTAATGAATGAGCATTGTTAGAGAATGTTTCAATTCGCTTTAATAGAGTTTGTGTTCGTTCCGCTATATACTCATCGGCATATGTAGCAACTGCTAAGCGTGTCCCTATTTCTTTACTATCAATCCAATCTTGAGATGGTACTAAGTATTCATCAAAATCTTTATGCTGCCGGCTTCCCACAATAGAAATATCTCCAGAACGTACATAATTCCGTAGTTCGGTAAATGCAGCTAATTCATAGAAATGTCGATTAATGTTTCCATCTTCGTCGTATATATGTTTTTGCCATCTGTTTGAAACAAAAGCTAATGGGGCTCCTTGTGATACTTTACGTTTTCCTGAGTCATTTAGTTCACGGATGACGTCTAAAGCGTTTAATACAGATTTAGCATAATTTGTAGATTGAAATTCCAGGGCTCTAAGTAATGTAGGAGTATATTTTCGTAGGTAATTGTATCGGCTTTCTAATAAATCAAGATAATCATAATTTATAGGTCGAGACAGTTGTTTAGCTTCTTCTACAGAAGCTACAAATTTATCCCAGGGCATGACTGTTTCTAATACCACAAAAGGATTCACATTTTCTTCTTTAGCTTTAATTAATGCAGTTCCTAGGTCTGCATAATGAAGAATTTTTTCATTTAGCGCTTTTCCGTTTTTTTTATGGATCTCCTCTTGCTGTTTTCTTCCCTTTAATTGAAGATTCATCATTTGTTTATCATGAATCTCAAAAGCTTGATCAATCAAATCCTGAGTTAAATCGAATAGATAAGCCACCAAAATGGCATACTTTTTTATCTCTTTAAACCTTCGAAATGAGAAAGCTTCATAGCGTGCTCCCATTCGTGATAGTTGTCGTAGTCGATTAGGATGTATCCCTTTTGTATTAATGTTTAACTGTAGTCCTTTTATGTATTCTAAGCGCTTAATAACCTTTAAAAAAGATTCTGGTGAAAATTGACCAGGTACTTCTTTTAACCAAGCTAAATAAGTTTTTGGAGAGTTAGGCATGAAATGGAGCAACCCACTTAGTTTTTCCTTTTGTGAAGAGGTTAAAGATGATGTTAGCATCTTAAATATGCTTTTCTCTGCTCGTTTACGTGTTTCCCATATTGCTCGTTCTATAATTGCCATCGAAGGAAGTATAATCTTCCAAGTACGGAGTTCTTGCAATGCTGTTTCAATGAGATATGTTGTATTTCCATTATTTAATGCATGTTGTTGAAGAAATTTAGATAACTTTCGATAGTCAGTAATTGTAAAGTTACGAAACCTGTATTCTTTTCGGATCTCTTCTATATGTTCATATCGTGTAGCGTCTCGTTGAGCATAGAGTCCCCAATCTTCTGTATTTACACCAATTTGTGTAGCTACAAATTCTAAAACGACATTCGGAATATCTCCTACATCAGATAAGGGCCATCCTGAATATCGTAAAACACTTAATTGAATAGCAAAACCTAGACGATTATAGTCCCTCCGATGGCGATTAATGATTTTGATATCATGCTGACTGAAAGAAAAGTATGTACTTAATATCCATTCGCTTATATCAGAGGGGATTTGCATATATTGCTTTCGTTCTTCTGCTGTAAGAAGTTCTCTTACTCTCACATACATTAGAAGTCATCCCCTTTATATTTGTTATTTCGCTTTCTGCAGATATCGATACAATGTAGCTCTTGAAACACCTAAGGTGTTACATATATCTTCAGTAGAATAATTTGGATCCTTCATTAAAGATTTAGCCATAGAAACCTGGGTTGTATCCATTACTTTAGGTCTCCCACCCAGACGACCACGTGCACGAGCGGCTGACAATCCAGCTTGTGTACGTTCTTGAATCATTTCTCGTTCAAATTCAGCTAGTGCTCCGAATACGTGGGAAATGAGTTTCCCTCCACTTGTAGAAGTATCCATGCTTTCTTGAAGACTTCGAAAGGCAATTCCTTCTTCATTTAATATATTGATGGTTTCAATAAGGTGCTTGAGGGAACGACCTAAACGATCTAATTTCCAAACTACTAATGTATCGCCCTCACGTACGTAATCAAGAGCTTCATCTAATCCAGAGCGAGATGAGGTAGATCCACTTACTACATCAGTAAAAATCCGTTTGCACCCAGCTTGTATAAGAGCATCTTTCTGTAAGTCCAAATTTTGATCATGTGTGGATACACGAGCGTAGCCAATTAACAAATTATCACCCCCATATTCTTTTGTATTGTCTCATAACTCATAAGATAAAGGAATAATGAGAATTTGATTTTAAGACAAGTTTTGAGACTGGAAATATAGCATTCTTTTAACATCGAATAGAAAATATAAAAAAGTCTCAAAAACGGAGGTTTTTGAGATGAATCATTATCAATGAAAGATTAAATTGTCTAAAAATGACATTGTCAAAGTAACTTAAATTGGTTATCATAAAAACGAATAAAACAGGAGATGAGCAGATGAATACAAACTCAAAAAAGTCTTTTTCGAAAGTTTCTCATAGGAAGTTAGTAGATGAGGTCTTAGAACGTCTACAAGAAAAAATTTTTTCTGGTGAGTACGCAGTAGGCGATCGACTTCCTACAGAGCCACAATTAATGGAAGAGCTAGGCGTAGGACGTTCGACGCTACGAGAGAGTATAAAAATCTTAGTACATGCCGGAATACTAGAGGTTCGGCAAGGACACGGTACTCGTATTGTATCACTAAGTATGGTACAAGATTCATTTGAAAAACGGCTACAAAATGCCAATATAGACCATGTATATGAAGCAAGAAATATGTTAGATAAAGAAGTAGCTATGCTGGCTGCAAAACGCCGCGATGAGGAAGACCTTTTACTCCTAAAAGGATATTTAAATAAGAGGAAGAACGCTCTTCACGAGGGAAATTATTTAGAATATATAGATGCAGATATTCAATTTCATCTATCTATTGCAAAAGCAAGTAAGAACCAGGTTATGTTGGATTTGTATCAATCATTTGTACCCGTTCTTCGTCATATCCTAACCCAATTGATATTAAATACAAATGACTATCAAGACAACTCTGTTATTCATGAAAAATTGTTCCAGGCTATTTCAAATCAAAATGCAGAAAAAGCACAAACATACGCTATTCAAAATTTGGAGCTGAAATAAGCTCCTTAAATAACAACTAAAAACATCAGATGATATTATGAATTTTGAAGGGAGATAGATAATGTCAGAAACTATTTTTCAAGTAAAGTCCATCAATATTGGCAAAGTTGAAAACCTAAGCTATGGAAAAACTGTTATTTCAACAGCGATAAGAAAGCGTTCTGTCCAGGGAAGGATTTTTTTAACGAAAATAGGTTTAATTGGAGATGAACAAGCCTATAAAGATCATGGCGGAAAAGATAAAGCTTTGTGTGTGTATTCTTATAATCGTTACGCCTATTGGAACAATATAATCCATAACATGATAGATGATTCACTCTTTGGAGAAAATATCACGGTATACGGTTTGACTGAAGAAAAGGTTCATATTGGGGATATCCTCGCCTTCGGAGAAGCAGTCATACAGGTTTCCGAGCCAAGGAATCCATGTTATAAGCTTGCTAAAAAATATAACGTTCCTAATCTAGCGTTTGAAATGCAACAAACAGGATATACCGGTTTCCTATGTCGAGTGCTACAAGAAGGTAATGTGTCGGCAAGTGATTGTTTACAACTTGTTGCATCGCATCCTAAAAGGGTATCGATTTCACAAGTCAATCATGTTAAATTCCACAATAAATACAATAAAGAAGCACTAGAAAGAATTATTGAGGTGGATGCACTATCGGACAGTTTAAGAGAGTTACTATTGAAACGATTGAATAAATAATTACACCGTAAAACATCAGATGATATACTCAATGTTGATGTTTTGAGAGAGGAGATATATAATTTGAAAAATAGAAAACGAACCTATATCTATATAGTGGCATTATTTTTTGCTTCTATTAATTTACGTATAGGAATCACATCAATCTCACCTTTATTAGAGACAATTCGTCAGGACTTAAACATGAGCAACTTTTCCGTTAGTTTTCTGACATCTATTCCCGTATTATGTATGGGTGTGTTTGCATTACTTACAGGTAAGGTGAACAAGAAGTATGGAGCAGAAAAGGCAATTTTAGCTTGTCTTATTTTAATTGGAGTTGCAACATGTATGAGAGCTTTTACTTATTCAGTTCTCACATTGCTTATTAGCTCTCTATTTATTGGTATCGGTATTGCGGTTGCTGGTCCATTGCTATCTGGATTTATTAAGGAGAAGTTTCCTACTAAGATTGGTTTAATGATAGGAGTATATTCAGTTGGAATGGGAACAGGTGCTTCCATAAGCGCAGGGATGACTATCCCTTTACAACATGTATTGAAAGACTCTTGGAATATGGCACTTGCATTTTGGAGTGTGTTTACCATTGTAGCTCTTCTCTTCTGGTATCCCGTTATGAGACTAGAAAAAACTACTAAAACACATAATAAACAAAACAATATATTACCATTAAAAAATAAGAAGGTATGGTTGTTTACAGTCTTTTTTGGACTGCAATCAGGTATTTTTTATTGTATTACCACTTGGCTTGCTCCAGCAACTCAAAGTGTAGGGTTAAATAGTCAGCAAGCTGGAACTCTGGTTACCGTCTTTACATTTGTTCAAATGGTTTGTAGCTTTGTCATTCCAACTTTAGCGGATTTTTATAAAAATCGAACATTTTGGTTATTAGGTAGTGTGTGTTTTGTGGTAATAGGTTTGTCACTCATGATATATCCATTGACTACAGCATGGATCCCTTCTATTTTACTTGGAATTGGGCTTGGCGGGTTATTTCCGTTGGCTCTTATGTTACCGTTGGATGAAACCAATACACCGGAAGATGCAAGTGCATGGACTGCCATGATGCAGTCAGGAGGATATATGATTGGTGGACTTATTCCTGTTTTAGCAGGTATTATACGTGACTTTTCTCAAGGTTATCAACAGGTGTTTCTCATGATATTATTTTTAAGCGTGATTTTGTTCATTTTAACTTTAGTTATGAATCAGAGAAAAGTAGAAACTAAGGTCTTACAGTGATATCCAGTTGCTATAATAAAAACTTAGAGTGGGCTTTTCCTTAGAGTAGAAAGCCCATATTCTTTTTTATCGAATTTGCTTAGCGTATATTTTCGTTAAAATGTGGGTGGTACCCCCTTATAAAATGAGTGACATTATATTCAATCGTATAAATATAGGATTTCATTACTATTTCCTTGACTTTTAATAAAATGATAAGATTTATTTGGTATGCGTATAATTAAGAGTATTCTTCTATTTTAGGAATGCTTTACCCCGCAAAATGAAAGTACACTTTGTTTCCATTCTTAAGTTGATAGATGTGTGGTGCCCCCTATAAAAGCGTAATTGTATTGTAGAAAAATAAAATAGAAGGATTACTTACCTTTAGTAAATATGAGAACTTTATATTTTTATTATTTCCGATTATGCAATATCAGACCTCAGATATACATTCGTTAAGTTGTACATTAGGATATATAAAAATCACGTAAACTCCAGATGAACTTCACACTCGAATAGAAAATCCGTTATATAATAACTATAGAATTTATTAATGTTACATTAATTTTTATCTATTGGGATATACAAAATATAAAATTTTGATACGGAATACTAAGGTAAATAACTTCTTATAAGAAAGTAATAAAGGAGAATAGCTATGACAAGCACAGTACTGGAATCAAAAAAAACTAATATTACTGAAGAAGATGTTGAAATTTTAAAAATAATGGCGCATCCAATTCGTTTACGTATTGTAAACGAGCTAAGCAAACATAATACTTTTAATGTTTCGCAGCTAACAAAAATTTTAGAGATACCCCAATCATCTGTTTCACAACATTTATCGAAAATGAAGGGTAAAGTACTAAAAGCTGAACGTAAAGGCTTAGAAATTTATTATTCAATTCGTAATAACAAAGCCACTCAAATTGTCGGCATACTTGGATATTAAGCCATATATACAATTGCGTAAAGATAGAGTAGTACCTGAAAAGGGTGCTACTCTTTTTGGAGTCTATAAACACAACATGACAAATGTTACTTTTCCATAAAAGAACAAGAACAAACTAGGAATTATGTTTTCCTACATCGAATTTAAACGTACATGTCATTCAAAATAGATGTCAGACACCTGGATGTACATAGCTAAAAGCAACTCATCAAACGCTGGAGGGATACAATGTCTTATAAAACGATTCATACCGATTTTCGAAATGACTATACAAATGCTCGAGATGCCTTGTTAAATGAAGGGATCGTTGAAATTGGCCATGTCCAATACGAAAGTCAAAAAGGACTAATCATACGTCCTGCCTACGAAATAGAAGGAGAAATTTATTTTTTCTCGGGAATGAAAGCAGCGGGAGAAACGATATACAGTGTACAATTACGCCCTTTTAATGAGCTAAAAGGGGCGGATTACATTCCACTAGAAGAAAAATCTTGTATAACTGTGTAAATGAGAGAGGTATAGCTATCAGCTAGGAAGAGGAGGGAGAGATGGATCAAGATGAGCGGTATTATATTTTACAAGAACGTGTAAGTTTGCAAACATACTTAGACTCCTTAAACCCGAACGTTTCTGACAACTACAACAAAGAACGAAGTATGAACGAGCTGCAAAATCAAAGCCTCATTCGATAACATAAATCTAGTCTTGGTAAAATACTTCCTAATTAGTATTCAGAAGGGAAGTAGCATGTTTCTTGATGTACTGACCTTAGAAGAACATCGAACAGTATTAAATACGAAGATTAAAACTTAGGTGACGATACTTAAACTACACGGTATATCAATTTAATTTGACATACATAAGAAATACAATGTGAAATACTTGTACCAAAAAATAAAGAAAAGTTTAACAATATCCTTTTCAGTGGATTCTTAACACGATTAATTGATTAAACTGCGTTTTTTTCTGAAGCAGCCACTTTGCTACGTTATTAGGGCTTATAGGCTTTTTAGAGCAACTGGGAGCTGAGCATAAAAAGGAAATGAAAAAAATAATTAATAGTAAAGCTTGAGGAACGTTTTTGCAACTGTATTATATATAAAGAAGGCGATGTCATCGAAATCGCTAAAAAGACAAAAAGAACTTGTAGGTATTACTACAAGTTCTTTTTGTCTTTTTAGCAAATCAAAACTACAGGAGATACCGCAAAGTGTATCCTCCCAAAGAGGAAGAAATATAGTTATTTTATATTTTAAAAGAAAAAGAATCAAACGGTTCATAAATAATATGTATTTATAATGAGTAACACCAACAAATTAAAATTTATTTATGAGCTTCTAATTTATATAGACCTTAAACATGGATTAATGGTTTTATTCTAAATGCAATTCTTAATTGTAAAGTTTCGTTTGGATCTTTTATGTTTCGTCCAAGTATTTCTTCACATTTCTCTAAACGATAAATAACGGTATTACGGTGTAAAAATAAACGTTTAGCAGTTTCGGATATTGCACAATGAGTTTCTAAATAAACAGATAATGTGTGCAATAGTACAGCATGATCTTTCTCATTTTCATTTGCAAGTGACTGTAGTGTACTCTCATAGAACTTTTTTAATTGTTCTTGTGGAATCATACGTAAAATTGCTGATATTTCTTTTGCTTGATAGATTTCAATAAATTCTTTACTCCCTGACATTTCACCATAGTAAAATGCGTCTGTGGCTTCTTTAAATGAATGAGATATATGTAACAATTGTTCACTAGAATTGGCAATTCCAAAAGATATGCTTTTTTGAAAATATGAATAGATTTTCACCTGTATGTTTTTTAATAAAGAAATCATTTGTTCTTTTTCAGTCTCTCTCCAAATGACATCGCAGTTCACTAACAAAACATACATATCATCTTTTATAAATAAATGAACATTTGCAGTATAAGAATTTAGTTCTTCCTCTATCAAGTCATATATAAGATCCTTTTCTTCCTGGTATTCCATAAATGACATAGTGAATTCTTTTATATCTATTTTTCCTATAATACAAATATATTTTTGATCAAATGATAAATTAAATTCTTTTCCTAGATTAATAATTTCATCTTGAGTAGAGAAAACACTATTAATAACATTCGTAAAAAATTCATCCTGAATGCGTCTTGAGTATTGTCTTAAAGAATGTTCTTTTATTAATTCAAAAGCAAGGACGTTTGCAGCTTGTTCAACAGCCAATACCATTGAACGATTTAAAGGTGAAATAAAGCCGTCTATAACTAAATAGCTGTATTGATTATTCTGTGTATAAATGGGAAAAATTGAAACTGTATCACGAGTTTTAGTAAGAAGAGAAAAAGTAACAATTTCTATTGTTGATAACGGTAGTTTACGCCCGTTTATAAAAAACTTCTTTAAATTTTGAATAGATGCTTTAGTGTTATTGTGTTCGGAAATAGGGCGTAAGTGATAGTCAAGTAGTACTACTGGTAACTGAATTAGTGATGATAAATTTTCCAAAATCATATTTATGCCTTTTCCACTTATAATATGATTTGAAAATTGTTGATGTATTTGCATTGCTTGATGTAATTCATTAGTTCGCATATCCAGAATATAACTTAAGGTTTGATTTACAAGATCTCCTAGTCCTATGTCAAATGGGAGCTCAATAATTGGAAAGTAAATTTCATCTGCTAATAAAATAATTTCTTCGGGTATTTCTTGTAAAAACCGTTTAGTTTTTATACCTAATGCTGTACAACCTTGTTTCTTCATTTGTATGATAAGTTCTCGTAATGCATACATATCGTCTTTAAAATGATATGCACTTGTAACTAGCAATTCGTTTCTCTTTAAGAAATGAATAATATCAGGTGCATCCATCATATTAACGGTATAAACTTCTTGTTCTACACCCTTATGACCAGCGATAAGCTTAGCTTGATCGAAGATAGGGATTTTCATAATATCATATAGTTTCATTCGATTTCCTCCAAGGGTGACTTATGTAGGATATTAAGAGCCAAATTACTAAATAAGTAGATTATACTAACTCTTAGAATGTATTACAAAGTTTAAATGTAAATACTACGTTATGGAAAATAATAACTGGATAAATTCATTAATAATATTTTTCTAAATAACTGCCATTATAAAACAGGAAACCTGAAAGTAAACGGTGTTATCCCTAAGTATGGTTATAATAACTAAAAAAACAGTATATATTTGGATGATTTGTCAATGTAGTTATTAGAATTAAATAATAATATATGAAATAGGCCTTATAAAAAATTCGAAAAGTTGTTGGATATCCAATTATTTCAGAGTTATGTTTGAAAGATTCTCCATAAATAGATAGGGAAATAAATAGATTTAAAATGAATTGTGAGAGAAAGTGTTAAAGTACTATGCTTATAAAAATATTAAATAAGGTGGATTTTCACTGAAAAATGTAAAGGGAGTATTGTTAATATGTCTGAATCTTTAACGAAAAAACAAGATAAATTTGGAGAATCCACTACTTTGATTCCTTACTGGTGGAAAGTTGTACTAGCATTTACTTTAGGAACAATATTTCTTAATGCGGATCGGTACATTTTAAACCCTATATTGGGAGAGATAGGGTTGGAGTATAACTTGAACAATACTCAACTGGGTTTAGTAAATAGTATTTTCTTTTTCACTTATACAATCGCACAAATTCCGGCCGGTACATTGAGCGATAAGTTTGGAAGGAAAATAATTTTGGTTCCGGGGTTTATTTTATTTGGAATTTTTACAGGAGTAAGTGGTATTATGGCTGGATTTACAGGATTCTTAGTGGCGCGTGCTTTAACAGGACTTACACAAGCTACTTATTATGGACCGCAGTTCGCACTTTCTTCTGAGGCAATACCAAATAAAAGAAGGAGTATCGGTTCTGCCATCATTAATAGTGGAGCTGCTTTAGGAATATCATTAGGCTTTATTTCTTCTAGTACCCTTGTGTTGGAATGGGGAATAAACTGGAGAATGATGTTTTACATATTTTCCGTTTTAACCATTTTATGCGGTTTGTTTATTGGTTTTGTTGTCAAAGAAGGAAAGAGACAAAAGAAAGATGTAAGTAATCCAGTCATAGATATAGAGAGTGATATAAGTATGCTTTCTTTATTAAAGAACCGTAATCTTTTAATTACATTCATTGTATTATTTTGCTCTATTTATGGATTTACAGTTATTATGACGTGGTTACCAAAGTATTTACAAGTGGAGCGGGGATTTCAGGGAAGTGAAATAGGTTTTATTTCATCATTAGTTCCATGGGCAGCAATACCTGGATCACTTTTTGTTGGTTATTTATCTGATAAATATGGAAAGAAAAAGATATTTGTATTTACATTGGTTCCAATCGCTGCAATTTCTTTATGGGCAACGGTGTATATTCAAAGTATTCCTTTAATGATTGGAGCTCTTATTATTTATGGTCTTTTTGGGAAAATAGCGCTAGATCCGGTGCTAATTGCAACTGTTTCAGAGAACGTAAATCCAGAATCATATGGCCGAGCGTTTAGTCTTTATAATTTTATAGGAATGTCATCCTCAATTGTGGCTCCATTTATCGCAGGTTATTTAGCCGATTTAACGGGCAGTATGGCTGCTGGGTTTTATTCAGCTGTTATCATTCTTGGAATAAGTTTAATTATCATGATGTTTTTTAAGGAGACTTCTCCGAATACACATTTTGAAGAAGGAAACCTTTAAGAGGATAAGAGTAAATTAATTGGAAGTTTACTGGAGGGAAATTAATGCATACACTGGATAAGTTGCAATTAGGAAAGGATACACTCGATTTACTTCATTGGTTAGGAGAATGTGGAAAAGATCCAGAAGGGGGCGTATCCAGGTTCTTATATAGTTCAGAGTGGCTAGAGGCTCAAGAGTCTCTAAAAACACTATTTATTAAAGAGGAATTATCTATCCATTATGATGAAATCGGAAATTTATTTGGAATGCTTGAAGGTAGTAAATATAAAGACGAAACAATATTAACTGGTTCTCATGTTGATACAGTAAAAAATGGAGGATTATTTGATGGACAGTATGGTATTATCGCTGGATTTTTAGCTATAAAATATTTAAAAGAAAAATATGGACAGCCTTTGCGGAATATTGAGGTTGTATCCATGGCGGAAGAAGAGGGAAGTCGATTTCCATATACATTTTGGGGATCTAAAAATATTGTTGGGATTGCTAAACAAGAAGATGTTCAGAATATCTCAGATTTTAATGGTCAAGCATTTGTAGAGGTGATGAGACAAACTGGTTTCACATTTAAAGCTAATCCTGAATATGCTCGTAAGGATATTAAAGCATTTGTTGAACTTCATGTAGAACAAGGAGAAGTACTAGAGAAAGAAGAGAGATCCATTGGTATTGTCCAAAACATTGTTGGTCAACGACGGTTTACAGTTGAAATAATTGGTGAATCCAATCATGCAGGCACAACACCAATGAAATATAGAAAAGATGCGATGAGTGCAGCTAGTTATATGATACATAGGATTCATACGATGACTTTAGAACATGGGGAGCCACTTGTTACAACTGTTGGGGAAATTAAAGTAGAACCCAATATCGTAAATGTAGTACCAGGTAAAGCTATATTTACCATAGACGTAAGGCATGTAGAAAAAGAAGAATTGCATCAATTTACTGATAAAATAGTACAGGAAATGAACAAAGTTGCAAATCAATTAGGAGTTCAAATAAAAATTAAAATGTGGATGGATGCTGCACCAGTACCAATGGATAGAGATATAACTGACATTATCGAAAAGCAATGTTTGCAAAATAATATTGTATATAAAATGATGCATAGTGGTGCAGGTCATGATGCTCAGATTATAGCACCATATATACCGACAGCCATGGTTTTTGTTCCAAGTCATAAAGGTATTAGTCATTCTCCTTTTGAGTATACGGATCCTAAAGATTTAGCTGAGGGAGTAAATGTGTTAATTCATACATTATATGAATTAGCATATTAACACGGTTTAAGTAAATTGATTATTGAAATTAACTATTTAATTATTTTATTCAATTCAGATCTACTACAAGCAAAGACCCTAATATTAAATTTCTAAAAGGGGGACATAATGGAACAAAAAGTATTAATAGAAAATAAAAAAAATAAAATGACTCCTTATTGGATAAGATTAGTTATTGTATTTTTTTTAGGCTGGATTTTTATATATGGAAATCGCGCTATTTTAACCCCAGTAATAGGGGAGATTAAAAGTGATTATTCATTAAACAATGCAGAAATAGGGCTTATGAATAGTTTGTTTTTCTTAGCTTATACAATTGTACAAATTCCATCGGGCTATTTAGGAGATATGTATTCAAAAAAATGGGTTCTCGTGCCTGGATTTCTGATTTCTGGAATATTTTTAGCTGTAACGGGGTTGTCAGAAGGGTATTTGTTACTTATATCTGCATGGATGATTGCCGGGATTGGACAAGGAACCTTTTATGGTCCACAATTTGCATTATCATCAGAATCTATTCCAAATAAATATCGAACAATTGGGAGTGCAATAATAAATAGTGGAGGAGCAATAGGGTTATCTTTAGGGTTTATATTTTCTAGTTACTTTACGCTATCTTTAGGGTTTAGCTGGAGAATTACTTTTTTTATTTTTGCTCTACTAACAATAATAGTGTCAATAATAATGTTATTTACTATTAAAAATGATAATAAAAATGAAAATTCAATAAAGAGGAAAATTGATATAGAAGAAAAAAAATTCTCAAGTTCAATTAAACTCTTATTAATGAACAGAAACTTAATAGTTAGTTATATTGTAGCTTTTTGTTCATTATATGGATTTTCAGTTATGGTAACCTGGCTTCCTTATTATCTTCAAACTGAACAAGGAATAGAAGGTAGTATAGCGGGGTATTTATCGTCAATAATTGCACTTTTAGCGCTTCCTGGAAGTATTTTATTTAGTTGGATAAACGACCGCTTTCAAAAACATGTCAAAATCATGAAATTTATGTTGATATTTTCTTCATTCTTCACTTTTTTAATTGGCTTTACTAATAGTACTGTTTGGATTATAGTGGGGCTAGTATTATATGGCTTTATGGGGAAAATTGCAATGGATCCTATAATTGTAGCTTTTGTAGCAAATAATGCTCCTCAAAATCTATATAGCACAACTTTTGGGCTATACAATTTTATAGGAATGTCTTCAAGTGTACTAGCTCCTTATATCACAGGTGTATTATCAATTTATACAGGAAGTATGAAAGCAGGATTTTATTTAGCTTCAGTCTTTTTACTCATCGGGTATTTCAGTTTAATTTTGATAAAAGAAAAAGATGCTAATATACAATAAAATTATTGAAGCAAGAGATGAATCTCTGACATAAAAACACGATGTCTTTTAAGACATCGTGTTTTTATGTCAGAAAGAATCGTTATACGCAGCTGTACAGAAATAAAGTTCTCTTTAAATTAATAGATTTGTGGTGCTACCCCATCGCTATCAAGCTAAGAAAATACAACTCTCCCAGAACGAGATTTTGTCCTAATTTGTAATAAAAAACTCGTTTTTCGTTTTGGGGTGGATTTGTTTTCTTAGGTTTATGGGCATGCGTCGTACCCCACAAAGGGAAAAAGAATTAATTTTCGAATATTTAACTATAATATACTAAATTTAGGAGGAGCCTATGAAAAGGATTTTATTGAAAAAAGCATTTTCCGCGTTATTATTGACTACAGTTTTAACATTCTCATTTTCTACTGCTACATTTGGAGAATCCGGAACTACCCAATCACTTAAAATGAACAATGTTCTTGAAAGGGTTGTGACGGTTGAAACAAAGGGTGAATTTGATCATGAAGAGACTCAAAATATGGTTGATCGTCTCTGGAGCATCCCAACTAATATATTGATCACCATGCATAAACAGGGAGTTCAGGTCAAACTGATTAATTTCCCTCTTACTGATTTGCCGGAGTATGAATATTTAAGGGGAACCGTTCCAAGGGGATGGGAACATACTCCATATACGTGGGATGATGTGCCGGGTGCAGGTGGGCAGACAGTTGTTGCTCGAATCGGTTACAGCTATAAAAAGATGCATAGTTCTGTAAGTCTTGAGCTGCATGAAACAGCCCATTCCATTGATTGTTATGTATTTGACAATGTTAGTTATTCGGATGAGTTTACTGAAATTCACGCTTTGGAGCATGATGATTTTAATGACAATCCATATTTCGATTACAAGGAAGAATATTTCGCCGAAGCCTTTGCCTATTTTTATGCTGGTCCAGACACGAAGGCTGAGTTAGAAGAAAAAGCCCCATTAACTTATAAATTTATTAATGAGTTGCAGCGGAATATGCCATCAGAAAAGCATTCAAATAAGTAGAATTATAGAATGTTTCCATAATCATGGGATTCCCAAGTTATAGAAACGGAATTCAAAAAGGGGTACGGCAAGAATTCCTTTTTTTTGAGTCATTTAAAGAAAAGTCTTTTTATCCATTTAACGCTTGCTAGGTGTCAATATTTGTACAAAAAAGCTAAAATAGTGATTTTTACTTGATACGGACGAAAATCTCATCGATATGAGAAAAAGACAGTCTTTGATATTTTGGGTGTTGTTTATGAGTATACCACTTCTAATCCTCAGGTAGCATAGTAAAAAATTGAAACCCGTCAGGGTTTATTTGATATGCCTAATTTTATAAAATCTATAAAAGATAATAAAAAATTATATAAAAAAACCACATTTTGTTTGAAAATATCCCTTAAGTTGATGGATGTGTGACGCTACCCTAATCTTTCGATTGAAGATAATACTCATTGATATCACCTCCTATGCTTAGGAGTATAGAAAATCAACTTTGATTTGAGGCATATGAAGGGCTTTGATAGCGTATATGTGAAGGATTCAAATAAAGCTGAAGGACTTAATTTGAAATTTAAAAAAGAATACGAGGGTCTAATTAACTAATCTTTGATTTTATTAATTTGGTAATTATTAGGAGAACTAAGTATCTAACTAAAAAATATGAATTTTTATCTAAATATTTGATTTATTATTACTGGAATTTTAAGGATAATATATTTGAACTAATATTTGTCTAATGTATTAGTAACTAAAAGTGAGGTGAAGTTAGTTGTTTAATAATTTGGGTATTTCTTTTTTATGGTTGTTACTTGCTTATGGTGTTGCAACATTAATAGTTTTTATACATATGCTAATCTCTAATAAATATTTTGGTGTGCAAAACGCGAAACAGGCAGGAACAACTTTTTTGAAATCACCAGTTTATGTTAAATCTAGACCCTATCAGGTTCTTTACAACGTTGCGATTTTTCCCGTTTTTCTATGGCTATATAGCAAAGGGATAGATACAGATAATGTAAAAGAATTTATGCTTAATACCGTTATTCAATGGACAGCATTGTCGATAATTATCGACTA